>DIDN01000014.1 GCA_002418185.1 Deltaproteobacteria bacterium UBA5799 | reverse complement strand
AAAGGTCTTTACGCTCTCGTCCCCGACCGACCCGTCGTTCAGCATAAAGAACGGGCTCGCGTTCCTTTGGGAGCCTGATTTCAGTGGCCTGACGAACGCCAAGGTCTGGCTCGCGGCCGCCGGTCAGGTATTTTTTACGCTCTCACTCGGCCTGGGCGCGATCCTTACATATTCGAGCTATGTAAGAAAGGACGAGGACATCGCGCTCGACGGCCTCTCCACCGCGAGCCTCAATACCTTCGCGGAGGTCGTATTCGGCTCGACCATAGCCCTGACGTCGGCGGTCATCTTCTTCGGCATGCAGGGCGCGTCGGAGATAGCCTCGGGCGGCGCCTTCAAGCTCGGCTTCATGAGCATGCCGTCTGTATTCTCTCACATGAGCTACGGCCAGTTCTTCGGGTTCATCTGGTTCCTGCTTCTCTTCCTCGCCGGCCTCACCTCGGTCGTCGCGCTCTCCCAGCCCATGATAGCCTTTTTCGAGGACGAGTTCGGCTGGGAGAGGAAGAAGTCGGTCATTGTCCTCGGGGCCGTCTTCTTCGTTTCGGCGCACCTCCCCATATTCGTAAGCGGCGCGCTCGACGAGATGGACTTCTGGGCCGGGACCTTCGGCCTCGTGGTCCTGGCGCTCATGGAAGTGGTAATATTTTTCTGGATATTCGGGTCTGAAAAGGCCTGGGGCGAGATAACGAGGGGCGCGCACATAAGGATACCCGGGCTATTCTTCTACATTATGAAGTACGTGACGCCCACGTTCCTCATAGTCATTCTCGCGGCTTGGGCTTACGAGCAGCTCCCCTCTGTGCTCGCAAGGAGCGAGCCCGGGGTATGGGCGGCAAGGGCGTTCCTGGCCGCGCTTCTGGCGGCCCTTGTCATCTCGGTAAGGGTTGCCTGGAAAAGGAGGAGGACATGACTGCAGGGGGATGGGTCTTTCTCGTGCTCTCGTGGGGTACCGTGTCGGCCTTCGTGGCGTTCTGCTTCTACAAGCTCATAAGGAGCGTCGGGCTGAAATAGATTTCAGAGAAGCCCTCTTTTCCTCCTGAGCTTCTCGGCCTTTCTCCTCCGGTGCCTTATTACCGCGTGCTTCACGATGTAGTATGTGACTGCCGTGGCCAGCGCGGAAACCAATGCGTTCCCGATGAGGAACACGGCATAGGCCCAGCCGGCGCCTGTAACAAAGCCTTCGTCCTTGATATTCGCGTATATTGACGAGTAGCTCTCCTGAAGAAGGACGCTCCCTATGTAGGCGCTCAGCATCCAGAAGAAGGGAGCGGTCAGCGGGTTCATTATAAGGCTCCCGAGGACGGCTGCCGCCTTGTTTGCCTTGAGTATGAACGCCGCGGCAAGCGAGAAGACCGTGCCGAGGCCGAAGGTGGGGAGCACCCCCATGAGCACCCCGATGGCCGCACCCCTGGCGATCCGTTCAGGCGGGTCTTCCAGCCTCAGTATCTTGTAATAAACGAGCTTCGCCCTCCTTTTGAACCTGGAGAGGAGGCGTTTTTTGTCTCCGTTTCTCGGTTTTTCCTTTTTCATTCCGGGGGTGCCGGGGGGTTTCAGGTTATAGTAATGATATTAATGGGATAAGTATTATAATGCATCAGGATAAACCATCATGAGGCGCTCCGCAAGGCTAATCGAAAGCACCCTGGATTAAAACGTCCTTTCAGGCTGGGTCAGACCGTTTACGCCCTCGCAGGGGATTAAAAGGGTCCGTGCCTTCAAAAATTGCGCCCTTAAAACCTGATTCGGATATAATATGCCCGTGAAAAGGATTGCGCCATTACTTATCATGCTCTTTTTTTTCCAAGTCCTCTCGCCACTTTCGGGGAGCGTCTGCCTCCACATGGGCGAGGACTGCCGCCACGGGGAGAGGTGCCCTGTGATGGCAAATAAGACGGAAGCCGTGGTCTGCCATACCGGCCATTCAGAGGGGCATGATGTGGGACATGATGCGGGGCATGCCTCAGAGTCTTTGAGCTGCGGGATGTACCTGGGAAATGACGTTGCCGGGCCGGGCGCACTCAGCCCGCTTGAGATGCCTTTCCTTGCCGGGAAGGGCTTCACGCCCGGGCCGGACCATTCGATATCGTCTGTAATGCATACCCGCTTTTTCTTCACTGATCCGTTCGCGACCGTGAGCGAAGAACCCCCCGAAAGCCCTCTCGTATCCTGAATAAAAGTCGTTCCTGCACCCGTTAGTCCGTGGTAAGCGGCTCTCGCGGCGCGAAGTGGCCTGGTTGAACGATTGCGCCTTCGTATTCGCGCACCCTTCCTCGGGCTGCTGTACGCCGAAAAGAGTTGCTTGAACCTGACGGGGCCGGAGTGTCTTGCGGCTTTCAGCAAGGCGATGCCTTAAAAAGCACGTGCGCTCAAAAACCGTTCACAGGAGATTCTTAGATGAGGAATTGTATCCTCTTTTTGCTTCTAATCGTCGCAGTAACCGCAACCAGCGCCAGGCAGTCCAGCGCGGCAGGCGAATGCGGCCTATCATGCTGCATAGCAGGCGCGGCCGCATCAGGCGTAACCCTGGCCGAGAACTTCGGGCTCTCGCTCGCATACGAGTACATGCACATGGAGACCATAAGGAACGGGACGAGGAGCGTAAGCCCGGATGAGGCGATCGCGGAGAACCAGCAGATGGGCCAGCCATACAGCGTCCCGACCGAGATGAGGATGCAGAAGTTGTCGCTTATAGGCGTGCTGCCTGTAACAGAGCGCCTTCAGCTCATGGCCTCTGTCCCGTACATCATTAACGACATGGATATGAGAAGGCGAAGCGTGATGGGAATGACGATGGACATGACCATGGACACGGTCTCGGGCATCGGCGACATTTCCCTCATGGGCCTCTATACGCTCTATACGGACGCGCCGATTAGGCCGGGGCACAGGCTGGTCGCCGGGCTCGGCATTAAGACGCCGACCGGCACGACAAGCGAGAGGACCAGCAACGGGAACCTCGTCCACGCGATGATGCAGCCCGGGAGCGGCTCCTGGGACCCTTTATTCCTCTTGAGCTACACCCGGGGGCTCTATCCGCTCGTCTTGCAGGCGAACCTCTTCCACCAGCTCACGACCGAGGGCAATAACGGCTACGAGTTCGGCGACAAGACCACACTCGACCTCATAGCCAGGTACCAGGCCTCGGATTATATCAACATAGGCCTTGAGCTTAACGGCATGCACGCGGAAAGGGACAGGGACCATGAGGGCAGGTATTCGCGGCCCGTTACCTCCATGGCCGACAACCCGGACTTCACGGGCCTCGACTCCGTCTTCATAACTCCTGTCGTGCAGGCCAGGATACCCAAGACGGTCGGGAGCGCGGAGTTCAAGTACCAGGTCCCGGTCTACCAGAACGTCAACGGCTTCCAGCAGGTGATAGACTGGAGGCTCTTTGCGTCGCTCGTTTGGGTCTTCTGAGGTGTTTATTCTTGTCGATTTGAAAAAAATGCGAGAGCGCACGGGCAAAGCCCTGGCGCGCTCCCCCCTTGGCGGGGAGCGCGCCGGGGAAGCAAAAAGTGCACGGCATTGTCCTCTTTTTAAAGCCGTGCTATTTTTTGCAAGCCTTATCCTGATCTTAATGATGGCAGCTCCATGTGGCCAT
>DIDN01000092.1 GCA_002418185.1 Deltaproteobacteria bacterium UBA5799 | reverse complement strand
CGTTAATGATTGTAAGATTCCGGCCATGATCAGCATGGAAGAAAAGCAGTATTATAAATGGCTGGGTCAATTTTATTCGGGCGAAGGCGAAGTAGTGGAGCTCGGCCCCTGGTTGGGATGCTCCACATTTTATATTTTGGAAGGGCTGAAAGACAATCCTTGCTTTAACGATAAGAAGTTGCATGTTTATGATGATTTTGTGTGGCGCTCTGACTGGATGGATAAATATGTGCCGGAATCATTACGCCCGCAGAACCGTGGTGATTTCAGGCATCTTTTCGAAATGTATACGGGCTCTTTCAATGCGCAAATGTCGGTAGAAAAAAGAAAAATCTGCACTTACCATGATAATAAAGACCTGCCTCAACTGGCGTGGGGAGAAAAACCCGTGGAGATTATGTACGTGGATTGCGGCAGGACGTTCGAAGTGAATGAGCAGTGGTATAAGATTTTTTCCGGCGCCTTTATCCCGAATCGCACGATTATCGTGATGCAGGATTGGCGGGTCCATCGCGAAGTACCGGTCAAATGGATCAACCAGACAAAGCTGTTTACCGATTCCAAAGGTCTGGTACTGCAGCAAATACACGAACTTAAAAATGGACACGTCGCGACCTTCTTGTATAGAGGGAAATAAAAAAAGGGGTGAATGATGATTACTTCGAAAACCGACAAGGAGCTGTATTCAATTCCGACTATGGTCTTCGAGTCCGGCAGCATAGGCTATATGGAACGGCTCTTCCTGGCGCAATTGATAATCATCGCAAACGCGCAGCACATAATCGAGACCGGAAGCTTCAAGGGGCAGACCACGATTTTTCTGAGCCAGCTTTTGAAGCAGAATAACATGGAAGGTAAAATTTATTCCTTCGATTTACCCGACGTTGTCGAGTCCATCCGTAAAAACGAGCCGTATTTCCAGACAGCAGATAACGTGAGCTTCATCGGCGGCAGCCTCCCGCAGACGCTGCATGAGCACCTGGACAGAAACAGGCATAACCCCTTGGACTTCGCTATCGTCGACAGCGAGCATACATACAGGCAGGTAAAGGTCGAGCTGAACACCATACATCCCTTTCTTAAGCCCGGGGCGTATGTGTTCTGCCACGATTACAGGGAGTCTGACGAGAAGTATCAGGGTGTTGTGTCCGCGGTAGATGAATTTGCAGCCGAGAGGAGATACAGCATCCTCCCATTGGCGGGGAAGATGGTTTGGGGCGCGGCTGTTCTGAGGAAAAAATGCGAATAGCTTCTGCGAAAGCGGCTGTAGAGTAATGGATGAGGGCGTTTAGAAATGCGCATTTTATATGTTGTTTCTATTTTCCCCAAGCTATCTGAGACTTTCATTCTCGAACAGATCACAGGCCTTATCGACCTCGGGCATGAAGTGAATATACTCGCATCCTGTAAGCCGGATGAGAGTTTCTCACATGAAAGCGTTGAAAAATACGACCTGCTTTCAAAGACGACCTATCTTAAAAAGGAAAATAGCGGGGTTGGTTTCAAGCTCACTCCTGAAATAAGGAAGGCTATCGATGGTTTCGATATAATCCATGCGCATTTCGCCACTTTTCCGGCAGAGACAGCAATGGAGATTTCCAGGATAACCGGAACGCCGTTTATTTTTACGACTCACGCCTATGACATATTTATCAGTCCTGACCCTGTAAAATTAAAGAGGCTGGCCGACGCCGCCTCAAAGGTCGTAACAATTTCCGAATTCAACAAAGAATACATGCTCGGCATGTTAGGCGAACAATATCGCGAAAAAATCGAGATTATCAGGTGCGGAATACCCCTTGAGGAATTTGCTCCCCATGCAAGGGCTTCGAATGAAAAGGTTACTATCCTTACGGTTGGAAGGCTCGTCGAGAAGAAAGGCACCCGGTACGCCATAGAGGCCTTCGCGAAATTTGCGGCCCAATACGATGTTGAGCTGAGGGTCGCAGGCGACGGCCCGGAAAAGGAAAACCTATCAAGTCTTGTCGAGGACTTGGGCCTTGTGGAAAAAACAAAATTCCTCGGCCCCCTGCCTCAATCCAGAGTGATCGAGGAACTGCAGAATGCGGATATCTTCATGCTTACCGCCGTGACAGCGTCGAATAACGACAAGGAGGGCCTTCCGGTCGTCCTTCTCGAAGCGCAGGCAATGAAGCTGCCTGTAATATCTTCAATCCATACAGGAATACCTGAGGCGGTGATTGACGGTGAGACCGGTTTTCTGACTCCTGAGAAGGATGTCGACATGATTGCCAGGCAGCTTGAAAGGCTCATACTCGATACGGACCTGAGACGGGATATGGGAGAAAATGGGAGAAGGCATATAGAGGCCCGTTTCAATATAAGTGCTGAAATAAAAAAGCTATGCCTTGTAATGGATGATTGCGTCAACCGAAAAGATGAGAGCGCCTCTGGTTTTTTCATGGGCAGAGGCACCGTAATGAAAGTATCGGTCATAATATGCACCTACAACCGCGCGGAGCTGCTCAGGCAATCCGTTTGCTCATTGATCGAGCAGGATTTTCCGGCCAAGGATTATGAGATCGTCGTGGTGGACAACAATTCTACCGACAGCACCCGGTCGGTAGTAGAGGAACTCGCCTCATCGGCCCGGGTGAAGATAAAATATGTTTTCGAGCCTGAGCAGGGCCTGTCCATCGCAAGGAACGCGGGAATCGGGGCGGCATCAGGCGAGATAATAATCTTTACGGATGACGATGTCGAGGCGGAAAGGCAAGTGGTCAGGGAATACGCAGAGGCCTTCAAGGAGCCGGGGGTCTATTCCGCCGGAGGCCCGCTGAGGGCGGTATGGCCTTCAGAGCGCCCGGGATGGCTCACAGACGAGTTGCTGAGTTCCATTGCCGTAAGCGAGTTCAAGAGGGCGCGCGCCAACGGGAACGAGTTCAAGGAAGAGAACGATTGCCCCTGGGGCGCGAACATGGCCTTCAGAAGAGAGGTCTTTGAGGAGTTCGGGGGGTTTCCGGAAGACCTTGGCAGAAAAGGCAATCTCCTGCTTTCGAACGAAGAGCTGCTGCTCAGCAGGCGAATAAAGGAGAACGGCTGGCGCATAATTTTCGTCCCTGAGGCGGTTATCCATCACAAGATATCCCGGTCACGCGTGAATAAGCATTGGTTTTGCCACCGTGCTTACTGGCAAGGCAGGTCTGACGCAGTCTTGGATGTGATCCTGAAAAGAAACAGGTATAAGCAACTGGAAAGGAGCGCCAGGTTTATTAAATCGAAAAAAATCCCCGGCGCGTCTGAATTCATACTGAAATGCCGCAAAAAACACGCAATCGGATATCTTCATCAATCAGTATTGTCAAGCCCTGGCGACGATTATGTAACTCTCAAGATTTTAGCTTCCTTTGCCAGCGAGCTCGCAAAAACAACAGCCGAGCTGCCCGGCAATGATGCATTTAAAGACCGAGTAAGTATGCTTGAGCGGCAAAATGCAGCCCTTCTTGACTCCATGAGCTGGAAGATAACAGCGCCTCTAAGGGCGGCTTACAATATTCTGAAAAAAGCATAAAATTTTTCCATTCAAATATTACTTCCATTCACGATACAAGAACGAGATGAAATCCGGGGAATTTATAATTGAATCTTTAAAATGGCTCGGAAAGGCAAACAGTTGGTTTTAGGTTTTTCGAATATCAAGCGTAAGGGCCTGGCGTTTTTTCCTGATTGGTCAAGTTTCAATCCGTACCAGAAGCTGCTCTATGACGCCGTTTCAGGCCTGGGCGTTCAGTGCCGGGGGCGGCAGGGTAGTGATTTCACTTTTTCCTGGATAATCAGAAATTGCACAAATGTAAAATTCATACACCTGCATTGGCTGTTTGCTATTTATGACTCACGAAATAAAGGATTGGATAACCGCAAGGCGCTGTTTTTTTATTTGAAGCTTGTCCTGGCAAAGGCGCTCGGTTACAGGATTTTCTGGACGGTGCATAATTTCATGTCTCACGAGCCGACAAACGCGATGCTTGAGAAACGGGTGCGGATGTTCGTTGCGAAAAAGGCCGATGCCGTGATCGCGCATTGTGATTACGCCAGGAAGACGATTCAGGAGCACTGGGGGGTCCCGGAACAAAAAATAAGGGTCATCCCCCACGGGTCGTACCTCGGCCATTACCCGAATGAAGTCTCGCGCCGGGCCGCGCGTGAAAAGTTGGGATTCAAAGACGATTGCTTCACCTTCCTCTTTTTTGGCGCGATAAGGGATTATAAGGGCGTGAAGCCGCTGATTAATAGCTTCAGGGAAGTCGAGGCGGTCAATCCTGATATAAACCTTGTTATTGCCGGTAAGCCTTTCAATAAAAAAATAGAGGCAGAAACCTTGCGGCTGGCGCAAGGAGAAAACATCAAATGTTTTCTCAAGCATATCCCCGATGAGGACGTGCAGTATTATTTCAATGCCGCCGACGCGGTGGTCCTGCCTTATCAGAATATCCTCACCTCCGGCGCGGCCATTCTCGCGCTCTCTTTCGGGAAAAAGGTCGTAGCCCCCAAAAAGGGGTGCCTGCCCGAGCTTATTTCCGGGGACGCCGGGATTTTATACGAGGCTGACGGCGGCCTGAAGGACGCCATGTGCCAGGCCGCAAAGAACGCAGACCCGGAAGGCTGCAACAAAAAGGCGTTTGAGATAGCCGATTCGCTTAGGTGGGAGAAGCTTGCAAGGGAAGGCTATCTGCCGCTTGTGGCCGGGGTTTAGAAAGCATGGAAGGAAAACTCAAAATTTCGGCGGTCATTTGTACGCATAACGGCGGCAAATATCTGAACAGGGCGATAGAAAGCCTGATTGACCAGTCCCTTTCAAAGGAGCTATACGAGATAATAGTCGTCGATAACCGCTCAACCGACAATACGAAGGCCATAGCCGAATCGTTGCTCGGAAAGGCGCAAAACCTCCGGTATTGCTACGAATCCAGGATCGGCCTTTCGCATGCGAGGAACAGGGGGATTGAGGAAGCCAAAGGTGAAATAATAGTCTACATGGATGACGACGCCTACGCATGCAGGGATTTTCTCTTGAAGTATGTAGAGGCATTTGAAAACGTCAGCCCAAAGCCGGACGCGGCAGGCGGAAAGATACTGCTCGATTGGGAAGTGCCAAAACCCGCGTGGTTTCCAGATTCAATGCAGAGGTGCCTTACATACATCAATTACAGCCAGGAGCCGCGTTTTCTGGACTTCCGGAAATACGAATACCCTTTCGGTGCGAACATGTCCTTCCTGAAAGAGAGGCTCGTCGAGCTTGGCGGCTTTGATGTCAATCTCGGCAGGGTTGGCAAGCGTCTTTTGTCCAATGAGGAAAAAGAGTTGTTTTTCAAGATGCACGAAAGGGGTCTGAAAGTTTATTATCTCCCTGAAGCCGGCGTGCACCACGCAGTCACAAAGCAGAGGGTCTCGAAGGATTTCCTGTTTAAAAGGCAGTATTGGCAGGGAATTTCTGATGTCGTGTGGTACTATACGCACGCGTCCAAGTCCGACCAGAGGGGCAAGGCCCTTTATTATTTCAAAATGCTGAGAGAGAGGTTGTGGAAGTTGATATTTCCAAACAAACTCACTGAAGGCGAGAAGGTAAAGCTGGGTTGCGAACTGAGGTATTATCTCGGGTGCTTTGTCCAGGAGGTAAAATTTTCGATAACCGGAGCAAGGCCGTGAGCAATTCATTGATAAGAGATTTGGAATCAAGGGCAAAAATAAAAGTCGAGTCTTTGAGGGTTGATAAGTCCGAGTTTGACAGGTATTTCCAGAAATGGTCTTACGATAAAATATATATTAAAAATAAGGAAGAAAAGGCCCTTGAGCATTTTGTGGCAATCAAACTGCTTGATTTCAAGAAAAAAGATGTTTTTATTGATATCGCTTCTCTTAACAGCCCCTTTCCGAATGTCGTGAGCAAAACATACGGCTGCAAGGTTTACAAGCAGGACCTGTCGTACCCTGCTGGAGTAAATAGAAATGTGATTGGGAGTGATGCCGCAGCGATGCCGTTGGAGGCGGGCTCTGTATCAAAAATGACGCTCCATTGCAGTTTCGAGCATTTCGAAGGAGATGCGGATACAAGGTTCGTCAAGGAAGCGGGCAGGGTATTAAAGCCCGGCGGAATGGTCTGCATCCTGCCGCTATATCTGAGCAAAGGGTATTACATTCAAAACGATCCAACTGTTGACAGGACCGGTTTGGTCTTCGATGAGGGGGCTTCAATCAAGGAGGTCGCGGGCTGGAACAACAGGTTCGGAAGGATATACAGTGTTGATAAATTAAAGGAACGTATTTTTAACAATTGCGGCGACTTGGAAATTAAAATGTATTTCCTTGAAAACACCAAGGACATCCATCCGGATTGTTATCTTAATTTTATCCTGGTGCTGATAAAAAAAGCCGCCTTGAATCAAAATGGGCCTGAGTTGCCCGGCATCTATGAACTGGCCAAGCGTGCTTTGAACAGAATCCGCAGGTGAACACTCTGAGGCAAGTAAGGGGGCAAGGCATGGGATTAAAAAAATATACGCTATGCCGCGCTTGAGGAATATAGGAAGGAACACGTGATCGATATTGTTGCACAGAATAAGGCTCTGCTTATTGAGAAGATCTCGGCATTACCGAGAGATTTTCATGGATCAGGTAGTGTGTCGAAAAAAGCGCTTGAGGCAATTTTTGCAAATTGTGGTGAGGATATAGAACACTCAATGGAGACAGGAACTGGCCGTACGACTTTGCTTTTTTCGCATATCAGCAAGAACCATAAGGTCTTCACCGTTAACAATAAAAATAGCCTTGCAGCTGTTAAGGATTGTTTTCTGTTTAAATCAGAGAATGTTGAAATTATCGAAGGCCCTTCGCAACAGAACTTGCCAGCTCATCAATTCCAGTACAAATTGAACGCGGTTCTGTTGGATGGTCCTCATGCATATCCCTTCCCGGATGTGGAATACTATTGTATTTATCGGCACATCGCGAAAGATGGGATTTTTATAATCGATGACATACAAATACCATCAATATACAACCTCTACCGTTTTTTGAGAGAAGAGGATATGTTTGAATTTATTGAAGTTGTGGATGGGAAGATGGCATTTTTCAGAAGGACAGGTGCGCCCACTTTCAACCCATTCGGCGAAGGTTGGAACTTGCAAAAATATAATTTAAACAAAGAGAATGTAAAAAGTGTAAAGGCATCTCTTAAAAAGCAATCGAATGTAACCTGTGAGTCTCCTAAGCTTTCCAAGGAAGTGCTTGCCGAGCTTGCTGAAAAAAATAGGCTGCTTGACGAAAAAGAAAATCAGCTTGCAAGAAAAGAAAAGCTGCTTGTCGAGAACGGGATCCGGCTTGCAGAAAAAGATCGGAATATAAAAGCTCTTATGAGTTCCTGGAGTTGGAAAATCACCGTGCCTCTGAGGGCGGCTTACAGCATCCTCAAAAGAAAGTAGTTGTTTTAGTAGAATCGAAAATATGAGGAGACAGGTAATGAAAAAGTTTGTAATCTTCGGCCACCCACGGTCCGGCAGCAATTATCTCTGCAGCCTGCTGGATTCTCATCCACATATAATCTGTCATTATGAAGTATTTCACGACCAAAAAATTATCCATTCATTTAAAAAAAATCTTCCGTTCACGATGGAGGAACGTGATAGTGCCCCTATTGAATTTATAAATAAAATCTTTGAAGGTGACTCAGAAAGGCAAGCAGTTGGATTTAAAATTTTTAGGCATCAATCGCCAGAGACTCAAAAAAAATTATTAAATGACAGGAGCATCAAAAAGATTTTGCTTTCAAGAAAAAACATAATACAAACATATGTCTCGCTGCTGATTGCCAGGAAAACGATACGTTATGTGGAAGCAAAAAACTCTCCGGAGCAGGCTCGAATAAAAGTAACTGTTGATGCAGATGAACTATTGAAATTTAATGAATTTTACAACGCATATCTGTCCAATCTTAAGCTAAAACTTGAAGAAACTAATCAGGAATATATGCAGATTTACTACGAAGACCTTTTTGAGCCGTCTACAATTGACTCGGTATTCCGCTTTTTGAATGTTGAAAAAGGTGAATATACTTTAGAAGCTTGGACAAGAAAGCAAAACCCTGCTGCACTGAAAGACAAGGTGAGCAATATTGAGGCCCTTAAGCAGGAATTGAGGGGAACTCACCTGGAAAAATTCTTTGAAGATGAATCTGTACTGTCTCCAAAGCTTCCTAAAGAAGTGCTAGCTGAGCTTGCCGAGAAAAACAGCCGGATTATAGAGATGGACCGCCAGCTTGTCGAGAAAAACAGCAAGATTATGGAGATGGACCGCCAGCTTGTCGAGAAGGACAGTCAGATACAGGCCCTCCGCGACTCCTGGAGCTGGCGAATCACCGCGCCCCTCAGAAAGGCCGCAGACCTTTCAAGGTCCAAATGAATACAAATTTATGGCCAAAATACAATATTGAAATGGACAGGTGAAAATGAGCACATTTTTTTGTCCGCTTTGCGAAACTCACTCTGATGCCTTTCTGCCGTACGGCCTGAAGCCCCGCCCGAACGCCATGTGCCCCGTTTGCAAGTCTCTTGAAAGGCACAGGCTTATCTGGCTTTATTTCAAGGAGAGGACGAACCTTTTCAGGGATAAATTGAGGATGCTTCATGTGGCTCCGGAAAAGCTCATATCCGGAAAGCTTAAAGAGCTTTCAAACCTCGATTATTTGAGCGCGGATTTAAGCATGGCCTCGGCGATGGTAAAGATGGACATTACTGATATTCAGTACCCCGATAACTCTTTCGATGTCGTATACGCAAGCCACGTCCTTGAGCATATTCCGGACGACGTTAAGGCGATGCGCGAGCTTTGCAGGGTCCTGAAGCCATCCGGATGGGCCATTCTACAAGTCCCAATATATGGCAATAGGACTTTGGAAGACCCGAACATTAAAACACCCGAAGAGAGAGAAAAAATTTTTGGTCAGCACGATCATGTGAGAACGTATGGGCATGATGGCATATACAAAACACGGCTTGAGAAGGCGGGCTTTGATGTCATGGTTGATTCGTTTGTGAAGACATTAGGGCCTGACAAGGCGGCACGCTTGGGGCTGATTGCAAGCGAGGATATTTACTTTTGTACTAAAAAATAGGTTTTTGGCCAAATTGGTGCGCGTATGACAAAGACAACTAAGAACCCGGCCCCCGGTACAGAGCATTATAACAAACTCTACTCTGCCGGGTATATGTCGAACTTCACCGATATTTATGAGTGGTGCAGGCATAAGACCGTCAGACATATGCTCGGCTATTTGTCAAAGTCTCACCGTCCGGAACGGGTATTGGATGTCGGCTGCGGGCAGGGCAGGTATATCGGCCTCGCGAAGACTTACTTCGGGGATAGCGCTTTTTCCGGTGTGGATTTTTCAGATGTGGCAATAGCTAAAGCGCGCGAGAATCATCCGGACGGCCTCTTTTTTGTTTCAAGGGCGGAAGAGCTGTCGGCAATTCCTGACGCAAGCATCGACCTCCTTATCACGATAGAGCTGCTTGAGCATGTCTATGATGTAAAAAAAACGGTGTCGGAATTTTCAAGGGTTCTGAAGCCGAATGGATGGATACTGTTCACTACGCCATGCGCCAACAGGTTCTCTTTTGAATGGTTTCAAAATTATTTTTCGAAAACTTTGCAAAAAGCGAAAGACGGCTTCAATAGGTTCGGGACTGACCCATACGAGCATGTCAGGCGATTGACAAGCGATGATGTGGTCAATATCTTTTCCGAATCAGGCCTTCAGGTTAAGAAAATCAGATTCAGGGCTCATTTCTTTACAAGGATTGCCTGGCTCATCATGGAGTCGCTTAAAAAAAGAAAGAGTTCAATCGCGAGGAGCCCCGCAACCCTGAGGCTTCTTTCGGAGTTTGCATATCTCGATTGGCGTTTTTTCCGATTCCTTCCGAACGGTGCAACTATGATTGGGTTGGGGAGAAAACCGAATGCTTGAGCATGATCGGCTTCCTTTCATCTCGATAATCATCCCCGCCTACAACTCGCAGGCCACTCTCGGCCTGTGCCTTGAGTCGGTCATGCGGCTTGACTACCCGGCCGACAGGCGCGAAGTCATAGTCGTCGATAACGGCTCTACCGACGAAAGCGTCCGCATCGCGAAAAAATACGACGTGAAACACTTTTTTGAGCCGGACAAAAAAAGCTCATACGCCGCAAGGAACAAGGGGATAGCTGAGGCCAGGGGCGAGCTTTTGGCCTTCACCGATTCCGACTGTATCGCGACTCAGGGATGGCTGAGGCATTTGATAAAGGAATGGGAGGATGACTCGATAGGCTGTTTCGCCGGTGGAATAGAGGCTTATCAGCCGACGACTTTGGTCGAGAGGTTTTCAGACCGCATCGGTATCTTGAGGCAGGAAGGGACACTGAAATGCGCCTACCTCCCGTATACGCAGACGGCCAATTCCGCGTACCGCAGGGAGGTTTTCGGCAAGCTCGGCCCTTTCATCCCTGAGATGACCTCCGGCGGCGACGCCGAGATGTCCTGGCGCATGCAGAAAAAACTCGGTCTGAAAATCAAATTCAACCCCGAGGCCCTCGTATATCACAAGCACCGGGCCACGCTGCTGGGGCTTTATCGCCAGTTCAAGAAATACGAGTGCGGTAAATTTTCCCTCAAGGAGCTTTATTCCGATTACGAGCCTCAAACCTTCGAGCAGAGGGAAAGAGAGCTTGACGACGCCATATCGAGGATCAAAAATACTTTTTTGCGCGATTTCGACAGGTTCATCGGGGGGCAGGCCGACCTCGTCGACGTTGCGACCCCCTTTTTGAGGCTGGTAATGAGCTGCGGGCTCTACTCCGCGTGGGTCGATAGGTGTGGAGAGCGGGAAGGCGGCGCACCGGTCAGGCGGCATGACCTGCAGGAGTTTGTCCTGCATCTCGAAGACGTACTTTCAGAGCTCGAACCGGACCAGGAAGCCCCCCCGGCGCAGTTGACGGAGCGGCCGCAAGAGGGCAGGCACGGAGCCGACCGGCAGGTAAACCCCGCTGAAGTGGGGAAAAGAGTACGGTACCTTGCGGAAAGGAATCGCCGCCTTTGCATGGACGTCGCTGAAAAGGACCGCCAGATAGCCGCACTCCTGAACTCGTGGAGCTGGAGGATTACCGCGCCGCTACGCCGGGTCCTCGAAATCGTGAGAAGCACTTGATTGGGGCTGCCATGCTCGATTGTGAAAAAATCCGCTTCCTTAAATACAGGGCAGGCCGGTTCTGGAAAAGGCCCTCGGATTCCGACGTAAAGGGGCGCTGCAATGTCTGCGGTCGCGGGGTCGTCTTCGAGGACGTCGACCCTGTGCGCATGAGGGAGAGCTTCCGCTGTCCCGTGTGCGATTCATCGACCAGGAACAGGCTGCTGGCTTACGCGCTCGGCTCGCTCCTCGGCGACGGAGATACGCCCCTGGCCCGGATGAAACAGAACAGGGGAATCAAGGTCTTCGAGGCGAGCGGGGTCGCAAGCTATTGCAAATACCTTTCCGGCATTTTCGACTACATCAACGCGCAATACGACCCCGCGGCCATGAAAAAGCCGGATTTCGACCGCAGGAAGTTTGCCGACCTGCAGGGCCTGCATTACCCGGACGAGTCCTTCGACGTCGTCATTACCTCCGACGTTTTCGAGCACGTGCGCTTTTACGAGAAGGCGCTTGGAGAGGTGTACAGGGTGCTCAGGCCCGACGGGCTGTTCCTTCTCCAGATACCTTACAATCACGGGATTGAAAAGACCGTTACGCGCGTCGAAGTGAAAGGCGGCGGGGACGTTAATGTGCTGCCTCCCGTCTACCACGTGGGGCAGACCCTCGTATACCGGGACTACGGGCGCGACCTGCTCGATACCATGAGAGACACCGGTTTCAAGGTGGAATACCTGGAAATCGAGTTGCCGAAATACTGCGTCCCCGGGCAGGGCATCATCATCGGGGCAAAAGACCATTCTTTTCGGCTGCCACGGGGCTTGCGTTCGGCCATATAGGCCGGAGTCCATGTCCCGCAAAATTATGAGCATAAAGGCCTCGATAGTTTATCTTACGAAGAACGGCGGCGCGCTATTCCGGGAGTCCCTCGATTCCGTCCTTTCGCAAAAAGCGCCCTTCGGTTTCGAGGTCGTTGCAGTGGATTCCGGCTCCACCGACGGAACGCTCGAAGTGATGAAGGCGCGAAAGGTTAGGGTGTATTCGATAAGGCCCGAAGAGTTTAACTTCGGCCTCACGCGCGATTACGGGTTTTCCCTCGCAAGGGGCGAAATAGTTGTTGCCATCTCCCAGGACGCGGTCCCGGTGGGGCAGGACTGGCTTAATGAGCTTGTCGCGCCGTTCGAGGACGCGTCCGTCGGGGCCGTGCAGTGCACGGACTCGCAGGAGCAGGGGGCTGACGCCTTTTACTGGAGCAGGGCGGGGCTGTTCTATTTCACGAGGGAGTGCGCGGATTGGCTTTCAAAGCACAAGGGACTCGGACTGTCTTTCGTTTGCTGTGCCGTGAGGAAAGCCGCCTGGGAGGAGAACAGAATAGGCCCTGTTGAGATGAGCGAGGACAAGGTCTTTCAGAAAAAGCTTGAGGAAAAGGGCTGGAGGATAGTGCTCCGGGAGGAAGCTGCGGTCTTGCATTCCCACAGCTACGGTGTTTCGGAGCTTGCCAAGAGGTGCGAAAACGAGGGGTTCGGTTGGAGAAATGCCGGCCAGGAATATTCGTTTTTCGAGATGGCGCTCGATTTGTTCAATCCGAGGGTGATGTTCGCATATATCCGGGGGCTCCTGCTCCTGCAGATGAAGCGCCCGTCCGAGTTCCTTTTTCCGTTTATCAGGCCGGTCTTTGTTTTCAAGGGAAACCGTCTCACAAAGGGGTATGTAAGATAGCTCCGGTCGCCCGGGCCTGACAGGAGGTTTGTTATTATGCCCTCGAACGCAGTCGATATAATAATGCCCACGTACAACCCCGACTTGAAGCTCATCCGCAGGGCGATTGCGAGCATCATCGGCCAGACCCGTAAGGATTGGAGGCTCTTTGTCGTCAAGGACGGAGGCGACGCCGATATCCAGGGCGTAATCGAGGGCCTTGGCGATGCGCGCATCTCGTATTACGGCCTTCCGCACGGCGGAAAGGCGGCGGCTCTCAATTTCGCCATATCGAAGGGGCAGGCCAACTACATAGCCTACCTCGACGACGACGACATCTGGTATTCGGACCACCTCGAAACCGCGATCGGCTTCATGTCGGAAAAGGGCGTCCGTTTCCTGCATACCGACGCCCATGAGGTGTTCGTAAAAGCCGGGGGAGGCGAGTTCAGTGAGGTCTCCAGGAGGAGGCTCAACAGGGGGGCCATCTCCGACAAGACCCTCTGGTACATAAGCCATATAAACGTCGTTCACGAGAGAAGCCTCATGGAGCTGGCCGGCGGCTACGACGAGAGCAAGAGGTTCTTCATCGACTGGGACATGCTCATCCGCCTTGCCGAGCACGCAAGGCCGCACCACTTGAAGGTGTACACCTGCGAGCATTACATGTACCTGGACAGGGGAGAGAAAAAGAGCAACATCATAAGCGGGGTCCATCAAAAAGACCCGGAGCTTTCAAGGAAGGCGCACCACGAGATGTTCAAAAGGGCCTTCAGGCTACTGACCGCCGATGATTTCGCGGAGCTGGCAATGGAATGCGGGAGCATGTCTGCCCGGCAGGAAGGGCGCCGCGATGCCGTACTCGGCACGTGGCCGCTGAGGAGTGTTTCCCGTTTATTCCGGAAGAAATGAGGCCTGCGCCGCGCCCGGCAGATTGAGGCGGCCCTGCCGCTTACCGGAGAGAGGCAAATTGAGAATATCCGTAATTGTCTGCACCTATAACCGCTCTGCCCTGCTCGAAGGGTCCATACGTTCCATAATCGGGCAGGACTTCCCCGGGGGCGGTTTCGAGCTGGTCGTGGTGGACAACAACTCTACCGACGGCACCAGGGCCGTGGTCGAGGGCCTTGCCTCCTCCTCCCCGGTCGGGATAAAGTACGTCTTTGAGGGCAGGCAGGGGCTCTCGAACGCCAGGAACACCGGCGTAAGGAACGCCGAAGGCGATGTCGTCGTCTTCACCGACGACGACATAGAGGCCGACGCTGGCTGGCTCAGGGAATACGACGCCGCCTTCAACGACCCTGAGGTGTATTGCGCCGGCGGCCCGCTCAGGCCAGTATGGCCGGGGGAGAGGCCCGAATGGCTCACGGACCAGTTCCTTCCCTTTCTGGCGGTGAGCGAGTTCCCGGAGGCCCGCAGGAACCGGAACGAGTTCACCGGCGAGGACGACCACCCCTGGGGTGCGAACATGGCCTTCAGGAGGACGGTCTTTGAGGAGCTCGGCGGGTTCCCCGAGGAACTGGGGAGAAAAGGCAGCCTCCTCTTATCGAACGAGGAGATACTCCTTTGCAGGATGCTCAGGCGGCAGGGCAGGCGGATAGTCCTCGTGCCCGGGGCGGTCGTGCATCACAAGATATCGAAGTCGAGGCTCAACAAGAGGTGGTTCCGCCGGCGCTTCTACTGGCAGGGCCGCTCCGACGCGGTCCTGGGCAGGGCCCTTGCGAGCTATCCTTACGGGCAGCTCCGCATCTCCGCCCGGGACCTGAGGCTCCAAAAGGCGGCGGGCGTACCGGAGTTCGTCATGAAATGCCACGAAAGGTATGCCCTGGGCTTCCTCCACGAGCTCCTCGTCTCCGACCCGGGGGACGACTTCAGGGTCCTGAGGGCCATAAGGACGTTCGCCGGGTTTACGGGAAGAGGGTCGCTCCTTCAGGCGTTCAGCAGAAGGCTTGCCGCTCCCATGAGGGCGTTTTACAGTTCTCTCAAGGGCGCTCAACACGGCGGGAAATAACCGCTGCTTTTGGAGCTGATTCGAGGCCCGTGAAGCGCGATATACCATTGTAAGCCGTTTTTTTTGTCGAGAACTTTAGGACTCGGAAACTACATGCATTGCAGATTATGCTCAAAGGCGCTGTCCGTTCCCAGCCGCGCTACGGGCCGCCTTTCACCGGAAGATGTCCGGATTACCAGGAAATCCCCAAAGAAGGCGTCTTTGACGACATGCGGCGCATGCGGCCTTGTGCAGGCGGACGGCATCATCCCGTCCGAGAGCCTTTACGAGGCCTATATGGAATTAGAGGACCCCGGGGTTGATGAAGAGTCCGCCGGAAGGAAGCTTTCCTTCCGCAGAGACATACTGAAGTGCGCCTCCCTGGCCCCCCTGGAGCGCTCCGAAATACTTGAGGCCGGGGCCTTCACCGGCATAGCGGCGGACGCTTTCAAGGAGGTCCTGCCTGGGGCCGTTTATACGGGGATCGAGCCGAGCCGATGGGCTTGCGCTGTTGCGAGGAAACGAGGGCACAATGTTATACAGGGGAAGGTCGGCGACCGCCTTGGAAGGCGCTTCGATATCGTATTCTCCTGGGACGTTATCGAGCATCTTGAGCACCCCCGCGAGTTCTTTGAATGGTGCGACGGGCTGACCGGCCCGGGGGCGCACCTCTTCATAAGCACGCCGAATTGGGATTCGCCCTGGCGGAAGGCCTTCGGACGCAGGTGGTGGTTCATCGAGCCCATGCACAGGACCTTTTTTTCTCCGGGCACCATGAGCGGCCTTGCCGGGCGGCACGGGTGGCGTGTCATAAGGGTCTGGCCGCATACCAAGGTGCTGTCGCTCAATTATCTCGCAGGGCGCGCCGCCGGGGAACTGGGGCTTGATTTGAAAAAAACAGCTCGCCTTTTGCCCGGGCTCAACATACCTTTGCGTCTGGGGCAGATGAGCGTGCTGCTGAAGAGGCCGTAGGCCGGCAAAGATTTTTTCAAGGACATCTGCGTGCAAGTCTTCGACTACAAAAAACCGGTCCGGTTGAACGAAGTTCTCATTCTCCTGGCCCTTGTCCTTTCTTTGTTCGCATACTGCTACTCGATATCGACAATAAGCAGCAGGATGATGCAGAGCTATCACGGGCTCTACCATTCGGCCTACATATACCAGGTATTCAACGGTATCGTCCCGCCCACGAACCCACAGGTAATAGGGGAGGCCTCGTCAAGGTACTGGCCCTGGCACGCGTCAATCGCCGCACTCATGCACGTTTTCAGGACCGACCCCTTCACGACCGTCGTCCTTGTCAATTGCTTCTCGCTGTCTGTATCCGCCGCCCTGCTGTATCGCCTCTGCCGGAGGCTCGGACACGGCACGATGTACGCCCTTCTGGGCGCCGCCCTGTTTACGTCCATACTCAGCTTTCCGGCTGACATATACCGCCTTGCCCACGGTCTGGCCCTTCCCTCGCGCTTCCCTGCGCCCGACCGGATATATTCCTTCATCGAATCCCTCTTCGGGGCAAGGGTCGATGTCAGGTTCGGTAGCATGCTTCAGAAGTTCCTCAACCAGAACAGTTTTCCCACCACGGTCGCGCTTTTCATGGCGCTCTTCTACATCGACTGGAAGGCCAGGCTTGAAAAGGGCCGCGCGAGGAAGTGGCCGCTCTTCATCGCGGAACTGCTGCTGGCGGCGCTCCTGGGCCTTTTCCACCCGGTAACGCTACTATTTTTCGACCTATGGGTGGCGGCGTCCTCGCTTGCCGACCTCGCTGAGGAGAGGCCTGCGTCCTTCGGCAAGGCACTGGGGTTCGTCCGCGGCAAGGCGGCCAGGTACCTGCCCCTCCTGATAGCGCACGCGCTCATACTCCCGTACCTGCTCCATGTCACCTCGCAGTACGGGGGCGGGGTAGCCTTCCAGGCAGGCCTGCGTTCCATATTCGAGCAGGTCGGCAGGACAGGGCCGGTCTTCTGGATATGGGCCGCTGTAATCATACTGGCGAGGCTCCGCTACGGCAGGTTCGCGGGCCGTCGCGAGATGAAGCTTTTTTATATCCTCTCCGCGCTCGCGCTTGCGTGCGTCCTGTTCGTGCGCCTGCCGGACCATAACGAGTACAAGTTCGCCCTCCTTGCGACGGTCCCCCTTTCGGTGCTCCTCTCCGGCATGGCCGCCCACGCCGAAGGAGCGCTCGTGAGGAGGGCTGCGGTTACCCTGCTGGGACTCGCGGTAGCCGGTCAGCTGCTGTCTACGGCGCACTCGAGGCTCACGTCGCCGTGGGCAAACGAAGACCCTTTCGTGTTCCAGGGCACCGAGGTGCGATTGAACCCGGTGTCGGAAAAAGCCGCGGCCCTTCAGGAGGCAAGCGACTGGATAAAAAGGAACACCCCTGCCGCCTCCTACATCGTAACCGAGCCGACCCAAAGGGACAGGATGCTCCTGCCTACGATCGCCGAGCGGAGGGTCTTCGTTGCCCGCCCAAGCCTGGAGACCGCCGGCGTGGAGGACTTCGATGCCGTATTTTCCCTGAACGGGCATCTGCTGAGCAGGGCCCGCGCGGAAAAGAGCGTGTATCTACTCGACGACGAGCCGGCCTTTTTCAAGCTGCGCGCACTTACTGAAAGGCTTGACGAGGTGTACCTGCTGGCTGAAAACGACGGGGCGCAGGGCCCTACGGCCGTCTTCTCGAACGGACATTTCGTCCTGCACAGGCTCCAGGTCATGAGCAGGCAACCGAAGGAGGCCGGTAATGGACCTTAAGGACCTCAGGTACCTCGTCGTCGGCTCGGGTTTTTTCGGTTCCGTCATGGCCGAGCGCATAGCCGAGGACAGAAAAGAGCGCGTGCTCGTAGTCGAGAAGCGGAAGCACATCGGCGGCAACAGCTTCTCTGCAGCCGACCCGGAGACCGGGATAGAGTGCCATGTGTACGGCACGCACATATTCCATACATCGAACAGGAGGGTATGGGAATACCTGAACCGTTTCGGCGGGCTGAACCACTACCGCCATAAGGTCCTCAGCCGCTATGGGGGCAGGGTCTACCAGATGCCGATAAACCTCTCGACCATCAACTCCTATTACGGGTTCGACAAGGGCCCGTCCGAGGCGGAGGAGTTCCTCCGGGCCGAAGCCTGGAAAGAGAATATAAAGGACCCGTCCAGCCTCGAAGAGAAGGCTGTCTCGATGATCGGCAGGCCCCTTTATGAAGCGTTCATAAGGGGGTATACGATAAAGCAATGGGAAGCCGACCCGAGGGAACTGCCGGCGTCGATCATCACCAGGCTCCCGGTGAGGTTCAATTACAGGGACGAGTACTTCGACGACCCGTGGCAGGGCATACCCGTAGACGGCTACGGAGAGATCTTCAGGAACATCCTCGGGCATGAGAAGATAGATGTCCTCCTGGATACCGATTATTTCGAAATCCGCCACATGGTCCCGGAGGACTGCCTGACCATATACACCGGCCCGCTCGACCGCTTTTTCGATTACAGGTTCGGAAACCTGGGCTGGAGGACTCTCGAGTTCGAGCGGGAAGCCTTCCGCGTGAAGGACTTCCAGGGCACCTCGGTGATGAACTACGCCGAGGCTTCGGTGCCGTATACGCGCATACACGAGTTCAGGCACCTCCACCCCGAGCGCCGGTACCCGGATGCGGAGACCGTGATATTCCGGGAATACTCCAGAAACGGCTCCGGCGGAAGCGACCCATATTATCCTGTGAACGCGGTAAGGGACAGGGAGATGCTGAAGATGTATTCAGCCTGCGTTGAGAAGGCCGGGAATACCGTTTTCGGCGGAAGGCTCGGCAGCTACAAATACCTCGATATGGACCAGGCCATTGACAACGCCCTTTCCACATACGAAACCAAAATAAAGAACAGAAGGTATTGAGACATGTCCGCGTCCCCGGAGCTGGCGGTAATAGTACCCGTATACAACGAGCAGGACATCATCGGCAAGGTGGTTGACGATTGGCTTGGAACGCTGGACAGCCTCGGCGTGGATTACCGGATCCACGTCTATAACGACGGCTCCAGGGACGGCACCTCCGATGTCGTCCGGCTGCGCGCCTTGAAGCATGACAGGGTCATACTGCATGAGAAGCCCAATACGGGCCACGGCCCGACGATATTGCAGGGCTACCGCGAGAACTGTGGCGCTGAATGGCTTTTCCAGGTCGATTCAGACGACGAGATGGCCCCGGGCCCCTTCAGGGAACTGTGGGCAAGGAGGATGGATTTTGACTTCCTTTGCGGGCGCAGGGTGGATTACGTCCAGCCCCTTGCAAGGCGGATCGTGAGCTTCGTCTCGCGGGTCGTAGTCTGGTCGGTCTACGGCAATGGAGTGCACGACGTCAACGTGCCGTACCGGCTCATGCGGTCCAGCGCCTTAAGGAGCTCTTTCCACGACATGCCGGCCGACACCTTCGCGCCCAATGTCATCCTTACGGGCATGGCCTGCCTTAAAAGGCTCAGGATATTCGAAATGCCCGTGACTTACAGGTTCAGGTCTACCGGGGAGGGCTCCCTTAACAGGCTCAAGCTCTTCAAGTCGGCCTGCAGGTCCTTTTTACAGACTATCGTATTTCGTTTACGGCCCGGTACGTCTGCACGCTCGCGCGGCCCGGACAAGAGCGCCCGTTGAGCGGACCAAAGCGCCAGAGTACGCTTGCGGGCCTGTCCGTTGCCGTCAATACTTCTGGTAAACCCATGCGACCCTGCCTATTATGAACTCCTCGCTCCGGCTTGCATTGTAGACGGCCGTTTCAGGGAAGGCGGGGTTGTCCGGCTTGAGGACTATCCTGTCCGGATATGCGAAAAGCCTTTTCACGGTTATCCCTTCGAAGTTCAGCCACACGGCGTAGAGCCCGCCGCTTACGACCCGTTTATCCCCGGCATGTATGCCGGCTATGGCGCCGTCCATTATGCACGGCCTCATGCCGTCTCCAGGCACTCTTATAGCCGCAGTGCCCCTGGCGCAGTCGGCTGCGGGGACCATGATTGAGCCGATGGGGTCGGATGCCGGGAACTCCCCTGGAGGGCCTGCCGTTGCAGGGTCGTACAGGTTCACGCTCACGAAATCGCCTCCGCCGTATGCGGTGGAGCCGTCTTTTGCCGAACCTGCGCCTCCGGCCTCAAGGAGCGAGACGCGCCCCTGGCCTGTAAGGAGCCAGTCGAGGCTCACGCTCCCCATGTAAGAGATTTTACGCAGAGTCGCAATGTCGGGGGCGCGCTTGTCGGTCTCGTAATCGCTTATGGTGGCAAGCCTGGAAAAGCCAAGTTTACCGGCGAATTCGGCCTGATTGAGCTTCAAAAGCCCTTCCCGGACCTGCCGAATCCTCTCACCAAGAGTTGTTTTTTGTCCGTCCAAATTAAAAATCCCGTTGACATTATTTACGCAAAATGGTAAATTACGTAAAAATCGTGAATTTTATACCATTTTTTCGTATACAGGTCAACTGCGTTTAACACGGGTGCCGTAATGTCAGGTAATAACGTACTCTGCCGGATGATGCAGGCTTCCGGCCTCAGGACCAGCGCCGGTCTGGCCGGGGCGCTCGGGGTTAGCCCGCAGGCCATTTCCAACTACCGCAAAAGGGGCGCAGTCCCGGCTTACTTGATAATGAAGTTTTCCGAAAAGTTCGAGGTCTCCCTTGACTGGCTCGTCAGAGGCAAGGGTTTCCCTGCCGGAGGCGCCCGGCCAGTCCCGCGCCTGGAAGTTCAGGAATACCTGTCCGGGTGCCTGCCCCTCAGCCCCGAAGAGCTCGTCTATGTCGGCATGATGCTGGTCGTTTTCCGACGCGGTAACCGGCTCTCCGCCGGTGCGGTCAAGTCGGCGGTAGAGGAGACTTACTCTCGTCTGTAATAGGTTCGTTCCATAACGCCTTCCCATTATCCGACTCTTTTCCAAGGTTAGACTTCCATTGTATTCAGTATCCGTTTATAATCTCCCATTCAGTGCATTTCCATGGTTACCGGAGGAGCGATGCAAAGGGACCTGGTCTTCAGCATACAGGGCCTCACGAAGGTCTACCGGATGGGCGAGGTGGAGGTGCACGCTCTCAGGGGCGTGGACCTCGAGCTATGGTCCGGCGAGCTCATTGTGCTCCTCGGTCCCTCTGGGAGCGGCAAATCCACGCTCCTGAACATAATGGGCGGCCTGGACGTGGCAACAGGCGGCAGGGTCGTTTACAGGGAAAGGGAGCTTACGAGGGCAGGCGAGGCCGAGCTTACCGAGTACCGACGCTTTCACGTCGGCTTCGTCTTCCAGTTCTACAACCTCATTCCGAGCCTCACCGCGAAGGAGAACGTCGCCGTGGTCACCGAGATAGCGGCGAAACCCATGCGCCCTGAGGACGCGCTCTCCATAGTGGGCCTCTCAGAGAGGCTCGACCACTTCCCGGCCCAGCTTTCCGGGGGCGAACAGCAGCGCGTCGCCATAGCCCGCGCCATCTCGAAAAACCCCGACGTGCTCCTCTGCGACGAGCCGACCGGCGCGCTCGATTCCGAGACCGGCATCGTCGTGCTCGAGGCAATCGACAGGATAAACAGGGAGCTCGGCACCACGACCGCCGTCATAACGCACAACTCCGACATCGCGGGCATGGCCGACCGTGTCGTCCACTTGAGTAACGGCCACATCTCGGAGGTCATCTCAAATCCTGTAAAAAAAACCCCGAGAGAGCTGCATTGGTAGCATGAAGGCGCTCGATAAAAAACTCATAAGGGACCTCTGGACCATGAGGGGGCAGGCGTTTGCCATTGCTCTTGTGATCGCGAGCGGGGTCGCGACGTTCGTCCTCCTCGTGAGCACGATGGACTCCTTGAAGCTCATGAGGGACTCGTTTTACAGGGAGTACGCCTTTGCCGAGGTCTTCGCGAGCCTCAAGCGCGCGCCAGAGGGCCTGAAGGAGCGGATAGAGGATATCCCGGGGGTCGAGCAGGTCGAGACCAGGGTCGTTGCAGACGTAAGGCTCGAAGTAAGCGGCTTCGGCGAGCCGGTTTCGGCCATGCTGGTATCCCTGCCAACGGACAGGCCCGCACGCCTTAACAGGCTCCACCTCCGCCAGGGCAGGCTCCCTGACCCGGAGAAGACGGACGAGGCGGTCCTTAGCGAGGCGTTCGCCGAGGCGCACGGCCTGCGGGTCGGGGACGCGATAACGGCCATAATCGAAGGCCGGATGAAGGAGATCCGGATTGCCGGCATCGCGCTCTCGCCCGAGTTCATCCTTCAGGTAAGGCCCGGGGCATTGAGCCCGGATTACAAACGGTACGCGATAGTCTGGATGACGCGGGACGCGGTCGAGGCGGCCTATGACATGGACGGCGCGTTCAACAACGTCGTCGCCTCGCTTTCTTCCGGTGCGGACCCTTCCCGGGTGATTACGAGGCTCGATGAACTGCTCGCAAGGTACGGCGCGCTCGGCGCTACCACGCGGGAGGACCAGGTCTCGCACAGGTACCTGACCGAGGAATTCAAGCAGCTCGAAAGGAGCGCGACCATATTCCCGGCCATATTCATAGGTGTGGCCGCGTTCCTCCTCAACGTCGTCATAAGCCGGACCGTGAGCACGCAGCGCGAGCAGATAGCCGCGCTCAAGGCCTTCGGGTACGGCAACCTCGCTATAGGCCTCCATTACGTTAAGCTCATTTCCCTTGTCGCCTTCATCGGCATAGCGGTCGGGGTCGTGCTCGGGGCCTGGCTCGGGGCAAGGCTTTCAGGTCTTTACATGGGGTTCTACAGGTTTCCCTACCTTCTTTACGAGCTTGAGCCCCGGGTGGTCCTTATCGCCTCTGCCGTAACGGGCCTGGCCGCACTTGCCGGGACGATATTCGCGGTATCGAGGGCGGCGGCCCTGCCTCCGGCAGAGGCCTTGCGCCCCGAGCCGCCGTCAAGGTACAGGCAGACGCTACTCGACAGGCTCGGGTTCGGCCGCGTGCTCTCGCAGCCCTCGAGGATGATATTCAGGAACATAGAAAGGCGTCCGGTGAAGTCCCTCCTTTCCGTAATCGGCATCTCGCTTGCAGGGGCGATACTCATTGCGGGCATCTTTTTCGGCGACGCCGTGGACTACCTCATAAACGTGCAGTTCAGGCTCGCGCAGAGAGAAGACATGAGGGTCACTTTCACGGGCCCGGTCTCATGGCAAGCGCTTTACGACCTCGAAGGGGTGGAGGGGATATACAGGGCCGAGCCGGCGAGGTCCGTCCCCGCAAGGCTAAGGTTCAAGCACAGGAGCTTCAGGACCCCGGTCCAGGGTGTGTCCCCTGAAAACCGCCTGCAGGACCTCCTCGACGTGGAACTCGACCCGGTAAGGGTCCCGCCGCAAGGGCTCGTGCTTACCGACTACCTGGGAAGCATCCTGGGGGCCGGGCCCGGCGACGTCGTGACAATAGAGGTGCTCGAGGGCGCAAAGCCGGTTGTCGAGGTGCCGGTGGCGATGCTCGTCAAGCAATATATAGGGGTGGCGGCTTACATGGACATAGCCGAACTCAACAGGCTCGCTGGCGAGGGGAGGGCGGTCACCGGGGCAAACCTCGTGATAGACCGGGGGCTTTTACCGGAGATATACGACGAGCTCTCGGATATGCCGAAGGTCGCCGGCACGGCGGTTAGGACCGACGAGATAAGGAGCTTCTACGAGACGCAGGCGGAGTTCCTCCTCTTTTTCACCTTTATCGCAACGCTCCTTGCGGCCACGATAGCCTTCGGCGTCGTCTACAATACCGCCCGCATCGCGTTGTCGGAAAGGAGCAGGGAGCTTGCGAGCCTCCGTGTTTTGGGGTATACCAGGGGGGAGATATCCTATATACTCCTCGGCGAGCTTGCGGTCCTTACGCTCGCCTCGGTGCCGCTGGGGTTTCTCTTCGGTAGCGGGATAGCGGCGTACCTGGCGACCGAGCTCGGCTCGGAGCTTTTCCGGCTCCCGGTTGTAATAGAGCTTTCTACGTATTCGATGTCCGCTGCCGTGGTCCTGGGTTCCGCCGCGGTCTCGGGCCTCATAGTGAGAAGGAGGCTCGACAGGCTTGACCTGGTCGAGGTCCTGAAGGCAAGGGAATAGCGAATGGATTCGAAAAAAAAGATATTGATAGCGGCCGGAATAATCATCGTCGTCCTGGCCGTAGTTTACGGGCTCATGCCCGGGCCGGTACCGGTCGAGACGGCAAAGGCCGAGCGCGGGCCCATGTCGGTTACGGTGAGCGAAGAGGGCAGGGCGATCGTTACCGACAGGTTTGTCGTCTCTGCACCGGTTTCAGGGCATCTCAGGCGGATAGGGCTTGAGGCCGGGGCGCTTGCACCCGAAGGAGAGACGCTCGCGGTAATAGAGCCCTG
>DIDN01000132.1 GCA_002418185.1 Deltaproteobacteria bacterium UBA5799 | reverse complement strand
TTTCAGAATAACCCGGGCATAAGGCGGAGCGAACATAGGGAATGGAGGAGGGGCGGGCGAGGCGGGGCAGCAGGAGCGAGGCCAAAGGCCGAGCGACATAAGGGTTGAGCCCGGAGGAAGGAGGAGGAACGAGAGCGGAGCCTTATGCCGAAGAGCGCGGCAGCGCGTTAATGGTTTTTTGCCGCGCTGTCCTTCGCTTTCCGCAATCTCGGGAATATTATTCCGTCTCCCTCGAAACGAGCGGCGGTATAAAGCTCTTCCTGCCGCGGAGTATGATGGAAAGGGCCGCCGCGGGCACTGGGTCGAGAAGAGAGAGGCCCGATGCGGCTTCCATGCCGCTAATCTCCCTTGACCAGACTATCCGTCCTGTGCTCCGGAAGTCGAGGTGCTTGAGTACGACCTCCATTGTCGATGCCGTCCTGATGGGGCTACCCATGTACCTCAACCTCATCCCGTGCCTGGATACGTCGGTCGTCTGGGTGAACGGCCTGGGGCTCAGGGAGCCGTCCTCGAAGACCTTGCAGTCCTCGGCCCAGCAAAACCGCCTCTCCTCGCGCCTGTTCTCGTTTAGGTCCCTGTATTTCGCGAAAAAGGCCGAGAGGTTGGCCCCGGTGAGGCTCTCGACCTTTTTCAGGAGTTCCTTTATGTCGAACGGTTTTATCAGATATCTCTCGTTCTGCCTCGTTATGACCTCCTGGCTCTCGAAATCGGCGCAGGTGTCCTCGGTCATGAAAAGGAACCGCTCCTTCATGTGCGAATAGACCTTGAGGGTGCTGAGGTAAAGGCCCATGCCGTCGAGCCCCGGTATCCGCATGCCGGTTATGACCAGGTCGAACTTCGATTCCCTGAGCTTGCCGTACGCCTCGGTGCCGCTGGATGCGACCTCTACATTGTAGCCGGCCCCGGTGAGGACCTCTGAGCAGAAGCTGCGGAGCTTCTCGTCGTCGTCGACAAAGAGGATTTTTTTTCTCTCCTGCTCGTCCATCGCTCTTCCGCCTTGTTTTTTTAAACCCGGGCTTGCCAGGGCGTGCATTTCGGCTTAGCTGTGAGCTTTCAGGGGCAGGGTGTCATGGCGGGGCGCGGTCCGGACCTCGTTTCGCGCCCTGTAAAGGCCGGGGCGTGCTTTGGGCGGCCTTCAAGCCGTCCATGTCTAAGCCTTGACGATTGGATGTCCGTTGTCAAGGCCGCTGGAAATCCGGGTCGGGTGGCGTAAGCCCCAAGAAACGCCTTGACAAGGAAAGCTTTTATTTCATAAAATAACATATTGACTAACGGGGGAGCGACCAATCAGCCCGCATCCGTTCCGGGGCCCCCTGCTTTCCGCAAGTCTACTGCGCAATAAGGGCCCATAGCTCAGTTGGAAGAGCCACCGGCTCATAACCGGTCGGTCCCTGGTTCGAGTCCAGGTGGGCCCACCAAAATCCAGTCC
Organism: Deltaproteobacteria bacterium UBA5799; assembly: GCA_002418185.1. Classification (GTDB taxonomy): domain Bacteria; phylum Desulfobacterota; class GWC2-55-46; order GWC2-55-46; family GWC2-55-46; genus UBA5799. The sequence goes on along the minus strand of DIDN01000132.1, from coordinate 23,671 downwards.
TGGAGGCATTATTGTTAGAGACTTTGAGAATCCTTGAAGAGATACAGCGGATAGACCTCGAGATAAAGTCCCTGGGGGAAGAGGAAAAGGAATACATGGCCAGGATGGACGGGCTCGGGGCCGAGCTCGAAAGCGCCGGGAAGACGGCAGCCGCCATGGAGGAGGGCCTTGCGGCCCTAAGGGAACAGCTCAATGGCATCGAGGACAGGATACGGGAGAGCGCCGAGAGGATATCGAAGGACGAAGGCAGGCTCAACTCCGTAAAGAACGACAGGGAGCTCAACGCGATAACAAAAGAGATAAACAGCGCCAACAAGGCCCGGAAGCAGGGCGAGCAGGAGAAGGCCGCCCTCATGGCCAGGGTCCAGGAAAAAGAGACGGAGCTTGCCAGGATAAAAGAAGAGCTCCAGGCCCGTCAGGAGGAATTCGACAGGCTCTCAGGCGAGCTCGAGGCCAGGAAGGAAGGCTGGAAGTCGGCACAGGAGGAAAAGCTCAGGGCGAGAGACGTGAAGAAGGCGCCCGTCAGGCCGGATATCATCAGGAAGTACGATATGATCCGGTCGAGGAGGGGCGGCCTCGGACTCGTGCTGGTAAAGGAAGAGATATGCCAGGGCTGCTTCACCCACATACCACCGCAGATATATATCATGCTTAAAAAAGGCACCGAAGAGCTCCAGTCCTGCCCCCATTGCCACCGGCTACTCTATGCAGAGCTGCCCCAGGGCGAATTAGAGGCCGTATAGATGTCCCGAAGGGACAACGACCTCGTAACGAAATTCCTTAAAGAGCTTTCCGACACACTTGACGTAAGGGCCGCCGTCAAACGGCTCGGCATTACGGAACGCGAGGCGAGGGCCATATTGAAGGGCCTCGCAGGCGAGCCCGTGGAGGAGCCCCTTTTCGCGCCCCCGCTTTCCGGGCCTTATGAACTCCGTGTGGACGGCGCGTCGCGCGGCAACCCCGGAGAGGCAGGCGCGGGCGCTGTCATAAAAGACCCTCGGGGCAAGGTCGTAAGGGAGCTCAGGAAATACCTCGGCATCGCCACCAACAACATGGCCGAGTACAGCGCCCTCGTGATGGCGCTTACGGAGGCCAGGTCGATGGGCCTGCGCGACATAGAGGTCTTTGCGGACTCCGAGCTTGTCGTCAGGCAGATGAACGGGGCGTACAGGGTGAAAAGCGAGGAGCTAAAGCCCTTTTACGAGGAGGCGGCGCGGCTCATGAAGGGCTTCAGGACCTCAAAGATAGTCCACGTCTACAGGGAAGAGAACAGCCTTGCGGACAAGCTGGCAAACGAGGCCATCGAGCGGCGGGGGCAGTAAATATCGGCGACTATAAAAATTGAATCTTTTCCCCGGACTCCAGGTGGTTACGTGAGTAAAAATGCCCACATATCGTCATATAATGCGCCGCTTTTTATTCCCGGCCTTGATTGCGTGAAAAATCTCTAATTTTCAGAGTTGCCAATTTTGAATCCGGAGACCGGCCTTATCGGTCTTTAAATCTTCGTCGAGATAGTGTAATATTATATCCGCCGGAGGCTGCCGGCGGCCGCCGGCCTTCGGGCCGGAGGAAAGTCCGGACACCACAGGGCAGGGAGGTCGCTAACGGCGACCGGGGGCGACCCCAGGGAAAGGGCCACAGAAAAAATACCGCCGCCCGAAAGGGCGGTAAGGGTGAAAAGGCGGGGTAAGAGCCCACCAGCCTGCCGGGCGACCGGCAGGGCTTGGCAACCCCCTCCCGGTGCAAGGCCAAATAGGTTCCGCATCAAGGACTGCCCGTCCTTTTCCTTCGGGAGGGCGGAACGGGTTGGCCGCTCGAGCCTGCCGGCAACGGCAGGCCCAGACGAATGGCCGCCGCCCGGTTTCGACCGGGAACAGAATCCGGCTTAAGGCAGCCTCCGGCGTTTTTCAGGTCAGGGCTGCCTCTGAACGCCGCCCGGAAGGGCGGTTTCGGAGGCAGTCATCGAAAGATGTTCGGGAATAATCGTATTGGAAGCAAGGAGAGGTACGGCACGCGCTCGCTCTGAAATCCATGGAGCAGTCCTGTTTCTGTCCCGTTCTTAAAGGGATTTAATCCGTTGCGCCCCCGTTATTTAATCGACCGGCCTTAATCTCTCCGGAAGTCTCTCATTTCCCGTAAGTGCTTTCCGTGACTCCGGTCACGGGCATCGCAGCCATACTTGTGTTTTCGTAGCGCGCCAGGCCAGGACATCGCCCGTGCGGTTCGCCGCAGTCGCCCGTTCCGCAGCGCTGTCCGGGGGCCGGCAACGGGCAGGGCTGTCCCCGGAAAGCGCGCTCCTCCACCTGCCCCCTCCAATCGGGACGGTCGGACTTTGAAGATAGGCATCAAGATAAAGCTGGCGGTCATTCTCTCGACCCTCCTTTTCGCGGCCACGGTTTCCATAGGCGCGATCCTCATATTGCAGCACAAGTCCGACCTCGAGGAGCAGCTCCGCTCCATGGCCGGCACCATTACCCACGAGTTCGCTAACGACGCCAAGATGCCCTTCATGCAGAAGGACACGCTCGGGATGACGCTCGCCGTCCAGAACATACTCAAGTACCCTGGGATACACGACGCCTACATCCTGAACCACAGGTTCGAGGTGGAGGCGCACAAGGACGTGCTGGAGGCGGGCGGGGAGTTCGTCCTCTTCGACACTGGCCTCGTAATGGCCAGGCACGGCGAGGCGGCGCCGTGGACGATAGACCACGGAGACGAGGAGTCCATAACCTTCGTCTCGCCGATAGTATTCAGGGACACGACGGTGGGCTACACGGTGGTGTCCTTCTCTAAGGGCTTCGTAAGGGAGCAGGTAAGACGCGCGGTAGGGAGGGTGACCGTTATAGGGTTCATGGTGGCCGGGGCCGTCACGCTCATCTCCATACCCCTCGCATCGGGCCTCTTGCGCCCGGTCTTCAGGCTCTTCCAGGGCACAAGGGAAATAGCCCTCGGCAATTTCGACTACCGGATACCTGAGAAGAGAAAGGACGAGATAGGGGACCTTGTGGCCTCGTTCAACAGGATGGCCTCGGACCTGAAGAAAAAGGAGATACTGAGGGGCGTGCTGAACCGCTACGTCAGCCGGCACGTGGCCGACGAGATATTCAGGGACCCGGAGCGCGTAAGGCTCGGGGGGCACAGGAGGGAGGTCACGGTCTTCTTCGCGGACATCCGGGGCTTCACTTCAATGTCCCGGAAGATGGAGCCGGAGGAGATAGTCGACCTCCTCAACAGGTACTTTACGGTCGTAACCGACATTGTTTTCAGGTTCGAGGGCACGATAGACAAGTTCATAGGCGACGCGGCCATGAGCGTTTTCGGTTCGCCGATAAGGAGCCTTTCGCACCTCGATCAGGGCGTAAAGGCGGCGATGGCAGTGAAGCTCGCGGTCGAGAGGATGAACTCGCTACGGGCGGAGCGCGGAGAAACGGCCTTCGAGATGGGCATAGGCCTCGACGCCGGAGAGGTCATAGTCGGGAACATGGGCTCAAGCGTCAGGATGGAGTATACCGCGGTGGGCGACCCGGTAAACACGGCGTCGAGGCTTACCGACCTCGCAAGGGGCGGGGAGATACTCGTAAGCGAGTTCATATACAGCAGGGTGGCGGCGGACGTGGTCGCCGACGAGATGCGGGGCGTATACTTGAAGGGCTTCGACAAGCCGGTCACGCTCTACAACATAAAGGGGCTCGCGCCGCGCTGGAAGGGCGAGGTGGAAGGTGTCGTAGGACTCGCGTGCAGGGAGCTCAAGGAGGAAGGCTTTGTTATTTAGGCTGTCGGTGTTGGCGCTCTTCGTCTTCATGGCCGGGTGCGTGCAGATGTCCTCGCGGTACGCGCAGGGCACCGAGTACGACAGGGCCGTCCTGCTGTATGAGAACGGGCGGCTCTCCGAGGCCCGGAAGAAGGCGAGCAGGATACCCAGGAGCGACCCGAATTACAAGGCGTCAAGGAAGCTCCTGCAGGACATAAACTCCATCTCCATGCAGCTGTCGAGGAGGCACATGGAGATGGCCGAGGACTACGAGAGGGCGGGTATACTGTCGAAGGCGGCTGCAGAGTACAGGGACTCGCTCAGGCACAACCCCGAGAACGTGCTTGCCAGGCGAAAGCTCGAGCTCGTGACCGAGGCGATGAGGTCCGGAGATGCGCTACTCAGGCCCGAAACGGCAAGGAAAGCCCCTGATAACGCCGAAAAGAAGACCGCTTCCGCCGCGGTGAAAAGGATGATCGCAAAGGAGGACGCGCCCGAGGACCTGGCCAACCTCCATTACCTCAAGGGCAAGGTCTATCTCGATTCAGGCGCATACCACAGGGCGATCGAGGAGTTCACGGCCGCCCTGCGGATATTCCCTTCGTATATGAACGCGAAGGACCTCCTTGAGAGGGCCGTCTCCGAGCGGGACAAGGCAGTTGAAAAGCACCTGAGGAACGGCATCGCGCACTTCCAGAGCGAGGATATGGAACTGGCCATAAAGGAATGGGACATGGTCCTCAATCTCGACCCCTCGAACAGGGTGGCCGCCGATTACAAGTACAGGGCCGAGGTCATACTCGAAAGGTTCGAGAGGATAAGGGGGAACCAGGGGATCATGGAAAAGCCCATCTGAGGCGGTTGAGCGCCGGGCATTCGTTAACTTTCTTGAAAAAACTTTTTCCGCGCTTCCGCGCGGTTCGGTGTCAAGGTGTTCGCGGTCTCGCCTCCTCCCCCCACCCATGAACGGGGCCTCCAAGCTCGCGCTGAGCGAGTGAGCCGAAGCCCTGAGTGAAACGAAGGGGAAGGCCTCGTTCTGCATCCCCGGCCCGTTTGAAAATCACAAACCCGCAGCCCTCAACAGGGTCGCTCTGTGAACAAAGCAGGCGCCCGCCTTGCCATCCCACCGCAGGCCGCCAGTCCCGTTTCAGAACCGAAAATAAGAGATAATCAGGCCCCTTGCCGTATTTGAGCCCCCACTAATAGTATCCCTTGAAGCCCCTTCTACTATAAGTTGAATACTGCTGATTTCCTCAGAATTTTTGAAGCGTTACCTTCTCAGATTTCCCTTGACAAAGAATTTTATCGGGAATATAGTTGACCATCGCGTGGAATAAAGTGGTATCAAGTGGTATAAGAGGCTCCCAAGTGGAATAAAATTCATTCCTTAAACCCGCTGGTTCCATGCAGACCGGGGAAGTTAAACGATGTTCAAGGGCAGGTACGAGCACCTAATCGATTCCAAGGGAAGGATCAGCATACCCTCGAGGTTCAGGGAGACGCTGAACGAGAGATACGATTCCCGCCTCGTCGTGACCAACTACGACGGCTGCCTCATAGCCTACCCCCTTGCCGAATGGCAGAAACTCGAAGAAAAGATATCCGCCCTGCCGGAATTCAAGAAGGACACCAAGGCGTTCCTCCGCTTTTTCTATTCAAGCGCGGCCGACTGCGCGATTGACAAGCTCGGCAGGATACTCGTCCCGCAGACGCTCAGGGACTATGCGAGGCTCGAAAAAGAGGTCGTGCTCATCGGCGCGTTCAGGCATATGGAGATATGGAGCAAGCCCCTCTGGGACCAGGCAGCGGCAGCCGCTTCGGACGACGAGATAGTGGGCACGCTCGAACGGCTGGGGCTCTGAGCCCGTGGCGGAGTTCGCGCACCTCCCTGTGATGCCCGCCGAGGCCGTAAACTACCTGGGCTGCGCGCGCGCCGGGACCTATGTCGACGGCACGGTGGGAGGCGGCGGTCACGCACTCGAGATACTCAGGGCGAACCCCGGGAACAGGCTGATAGGCCTGGACAGGGATTCCGAGGCGCTGGCGGCGGCGCAAAAGGCGCTCGCTCCTTTCGGCGGAAGGTCCGTGCTCGTAAAGGAGGACTTCAGGAACGTAAGCGCGGTGCTCGGGCGGCTCGAAGCGGGGCAGGTGGACGGCATGCTCCTGGACCTCGGCGTATCGTCATACCAGCTCGAAACCCCGGAGCGGGGCTTCAGCTTCCGCTTCGATGCGGCGCTCGACATGAGGATGGACAGGTCCTCCGGGCCTACGGCCCGCGACCTGGTCAATACGCTCGAAGAGGGCGAGCTTTTTCGGATATTCAGGGAATACGGGGAAGAGGCGCATTCGAGGAGGATAGCCAGGGCGATAGTCGAGGCGAGGGCAAAAAAGCCGATAGAGACGACCGCGGAGCTATCGCGCATCGTCGTCGAGGCGGTCCCGGCAAAGTACAGGGGCGGCAGGATCCACCCTGCCACGCGCGTATTCCAGGCGCTGAGGATAGCGGTGAACGACGAGCTCGGGAGCTTGAGTGAGGGCCTCGCGGCAGGCATGGAATCCCTCAAGCCGGGCGGCAGGATGGTGGTCATATCCTTTCATTCCCTCGAGGACAGGATCGTCAAGGGCGCGTTCAGGGAGGCCGCGACCGGCTGCATCTGCCCCCCGAAGTTCCCGGTCTGCGTATGCGGGAGGACGCCGCGGGCAAGGCTTGTGACGAGAAAGGCGGTCGCCCCCTCGGCGAAAGAGGTCGAAAGTAACCCGAGGGCCAGAAGCGCGAAGCTGCGCGCCATAGAGAAGCTCTGAATCTGAACATGGCAACTCAAATTTCCAAGGTCGCCTGTATACCGTCCAATGGCTTGGCCGGTGGCAGGATGTGGTGAAGATGGAGTACGAGGCAAAAAGCAGAAGGAGGCGTTCATGGCTGAGGTGGTAAGCAAGAAGTTCGAGTTCCCGGGGGTGCTCCTCGGGCAGGACGTGAAGGCCAAGAGGGACCCGAGGGACTTGAGTTTCATATACCTCGCCGTAGCCGCCTCGCTCGCGGCCATGCTTATCGTATTCGGCTTCGTCTGGAGCAGGCTCATGGTCGTGAACGCCGGCTACGAGATATCGCGGGCGAATAGCGCGAGAGAGGCCCTCCTGGAGCAGAATAAAAGGCTCAGGCTCGAGTACGTGCGCTTGAAGTCGCCGGAGAGGATAGAGCGCATGGCCGCCGAGATGGGCTACGACAATCCCAGGAACGGGCAGATAATCGTCCTCAGATGAGGAGGAGGAAGAAGGCCAAGGCGGATTACTTCAAGCTCAGGCTGACCGTAGTCGTGGGCCTCTTTCTTGCGGCTTTCGGCGTGATAATCTTCAGGGCCGTCCAGCTCCAGATAGTAAAGGGGCCGGAGCTCAAGAAGATGGCCGACAGGCAGCACAGGAAGACCCTGAACCTCCAGTCAAAGAGGGGGGACATCTACGACAGGAACCTGAAGGCGCTGGCCGTAAGCGTCGAGGTCGACTCCGTATTCGCCCAGCCCGACAAGATGGAATCCCCCAGGGCGACTGCCAGGGCGCTCTCCCGGGTACTGGGCGTCTCCTCTTTCGAGATAGAGAAGAAGCTTTCCGGAGAGGGCAGGAGGTTCGTGTGGCTCAAGCGCCAGGTGGACCTCAAGAGCGAGGACCGCGAATTGATCCGCGGCCTCGAAGGCGTGGGCATCATAAAGGAGGGCAGGAGGTTTTACCCTAACAGGCAGCTCGCATCGAACCTCATAGGCTTTACGGGCGTGGACGCGAACGGCCTCGAGGGCGTGGAGAAATACTATGACGCGATGCTCAAGGGCTCCTCGGCGAGGCTCACCGGGGAAAGGGACGCAATGGGCAGGGTCATCCTGTACGACGACCTGGACAAGGCCGTGCCGCTTCAGGGCATGGAGGTCGAGCTTACTATCGACAAGACGGTCCAGTACATAGCCGAGAAGTCGCTCAAGAAGGCCGTGGACTCGTTCAATGCCAAAGGAGGGACGGCCATCGTGATGGACCCGCTGACCGGCGAGGTGCTCGCAATGGCGAACCAGCCCTCCTTCGACCCGAACGACATCCGGCGCTACGGCTCGGGCAGTTGGAGGAACAGGGCCGTAACCGACACCTTCGAGCCGGGCTCCACCTTCAAGCTCTTTCTCATAGCCGCAGCCCTGGAGGAGAACATCGTGAAGCCCGAAAGCCGCTACTTCTGCGAGAACGGCAAGTACAGGGTCGCGGACAGGGTCTTCCACGACACCAAGGAGCACGGGTGGCTTACCGTCACGGAGATACTCAAGTATTCCAGCAACATAGGGACCGCCAAGATAGGCGAGGAGCTGGGAAGCGAGCAGGTTTACAGGTATTTGAAGGCGTTCGGCTTCGGCAAAAGGAACGGAGTAGACCTGCCCGGCGAGGCGGCGGGGGTCTTGAGGCACCCGAAGGACTGGTCGAAGGTCTCGCTGCATACCATTTCCTTCGGCCAGGGGGTTTCGGTCACCGGGCTGCAGATGGTAACGGCCCTTTCCGCCATTGCGAACGGCGGCTTCCTCATGCAGCCTTATGTAGTGAAGTCCGTAAAGGAGCCCGGCGGCAGGCCTGTTGCCGAGACGCATCCGGCGGTAGTAAAGAGGATAATTTCCGAGGAGACGGCCAGCAAGCTTACGAGGATGATGGTCGAGTCGACCAGGGAAAAAAGCACGGGAGAGCTTGCGGCGCTCCCGGATTTCGAGGTCGCCGGCAAGACCGGGACCGCGCAGAAACCGGACCTCAAGAAGGGCGGCTACGCGAGAGGCGCCTATATAGCCTCCTTCCTGGGCTTCGTGCCGGCTGACGACCCGAGGCTCGCCATACTCGTTACCGTCGACGAGCCCGAGGTCGAGCATTACGGCGGAACGGTGGCAGGCCCTGTATTCAGGGAAATAGCCGAGGAGTCGCTCGCATACCTTGGTGTTTTCAGGGAAGGCGCGGGCGCGCCGAAGGTCGAAAAGGCCCTCATGCACAAGGAAGCGCCCGCTCGGGCTGCCGGGGAAACTTTCGAGATACGGCCAATGGCAGTACCGGACTTCACGGGGAAATCGGTGAGGATGGTAATGAGGATGTCCAGGGAGAGGTCTTTCGACGTCGAGATAAAAGGGAGCGGCAGGGCCGTTTCCCAGAGCCCGCCGCCGGGCTCTTCCATACCGTCGAAGAGGCCGGTAAAAGTGGAGTTCAGGTAAAAAGAAGGGTTTGAAAAGGATGCCGCTATTGTGAGACAATGCCAGGTTGAAGCAGGCGCGCTTCGGCCCGGCCTTAGGGCGACGCAAATCGCCGGTTTTCTTTAAGTTTTAAGAGGCAGCATGAAACTTGGCCAGATAACACCGCCCCTTGGCTGCGAGGTCCTCGGGAGCGTCGATATAGAGATAACCGGTTTATCCTCTGATTCTCGGAATATCGTAAAAGGCACCCGCCAGGGCGAAGGGGTCCTGTTCGCGGCCATTCCCGGCGAGCACGTTGACGGACACTCTTTTATCGCGGATGCCTCTTCTGCCGGCGCTGCCGCAATCCTTGCCGAGAGGAAGACCCCCGGCGTAGAAGCGACCCAGCTCATAGTGCCTGACGTTAGAGAGGCCCTCTCAAGGGCCTCCGACGTCTTCTACGGCGAGCCGTCAAGGGAAGTGGCCGTAATCGGCATTACGGGCACTAACGGGAAGACCACCTCCGCCTACCTTGTCGAGTCCATACTCCTTGAAGCAGGGATGAACCCCGGCGTCATAGGCACGGTGAACTACCGGTACAACGGGTCTGTTTTCAACGCTCCCCATACGACCCCCCAGGCCCCGGAACTCCAGAAGATGCTCCGGGAGATGGCGGACTCCGGCGTGACGCACTGCGTGATGGAAGTATCGTCCCATGCGCTCGAGCAGAAGAGGGCGGCCCACCTGAGGTTCAGGGCCGGGGCCTTCACAAACCTCACCCACGACCACCTCGATTACCACAAGACGATGGACGAGTACTTCAGGTGCAAATCCGTCCTGTTCGACATGCTCCGGTCGTCCGGCGGGGCGCAAGTAATAAACATCGACGACCCCTGGGGCAGGAGGCTCAAGGGGGCCAACCCCGGCGCAACGACCTTCAGCCTCGGAGACGGCAGCGCATCCGTCCGCGCGAAGAGCTTCTCGCTCCTTGAAGACCGGACCGAGGCGGTCATATCCACCCCCGCGGGAGAGGCCGGGGTAGAGGCGCGCCTCGTCGGCGAATACAACCTGCAGAACATTCTATGCGCGATGGCGGTGGCCGTTTCGCTCGGCATAGACCCGCTGGTTGCGGCCAGGGGCATCGGCAAGCTCGAACGCGTGCCCGGAAGGCTCGAAAAACTCGTCTCCGGCGGCAATGACCCCTTCAGGGCCTATGTCGATTACGCGCACACCCCGGACGCGCTCGAAAGGGCCCTCGCGGCCCTGAGGCCGGTAACGAGAGGAAGGCTCATAACCGTCTTCGGCTGCGGCGGAAACCGCGATAGGAAAAAAAGGCCCCGGATGGGCGAGGCCGCTGCCAGGCAATCGGACATTGTCATAGTCACGTCCGACAACCCGAGGGACGAGGACCCGATCGAGATAATAAGCGAGATAGAGGCGGGCATGAAGGGCATAAGGAAGTTCGCCCCGGGGGAGAGGCCCGCGGGAAAGGGCTACATGGTGGTCCCCGACAGGAGGGAGGCGCTCCGTAAGGCCGCGAGCATCGCCGGAAAGGGCGACACCATACTCGCCGCAGGCAAGGGGCACGAGGACTATCAGTTGATTAAGGGGGTAAAGCACCATTTCGACGATTACGAGGAGCTGCGCTCCATTATCCACGGCAACGGCCTGGCAGCGGGGCAGGCCCTGTGAGGCCCTTGAAGGCCGGAGAGCTGGCCTCTGTTATCCGGGGGGCCGTCGTAAGGGGCAGCGTTGAGGCGACGGCCCTCGGCGTATCGACCGATTCGCGTAATATCGGGCAGGGCGAGGCCTTTTTCGCGCTGAAGGGCCCCAGGTTCGACGGGCACGCATTTCTGAAGGATGTATTCGCGAAAGGCGCGTCCATCGCCGTGGTGGAGAGCGCGGGCGGGACCGCGGAGCTTCCGGGCTCGCCGACGGTCATAAAGGCAGGGGACACGCTGAGGGCGCTCGGCGACCTTGCGGCCCATTTAAGGGGCCTCCACCGCATACCGGTCGTCGCGGTCACGGGGAGCGCCGGCAAGACGACTACCAAGGAGATGACAGCCTCGATACTGTCGGTTTCGAGGAAGGTGCTCAAGACCGAGGGGAACAGGAACAACCTGATAGGACTTCCGCTTACGCTCATCGGGCTCGACGCCTCTTACGAGGCGGCCGTAGTCGAGCTCGGCATAAGCGAGGAGGGCGAGATGGAGCGCCTCGCGGCAATCTGCAGGCCCGACGTTGCGCTCATAACCAACATCGGGAGGAGCCACCTTGAAAGCCTCGGCTCGCTTGAAGGCGTCGCAAGGGAGAAGGGGCGCCTCTTCGAGCTTGTTGCGCCGCACGGGGTGAAGGTGGTGAACCTCGACGACCCCTGGGCGGTAAGGGCCGCCGAGGGCCCGGGCGAGACAATAACATTCGCTATTAAGGGCAGGGCCGACGTAACGGTCGGGGGCTGGAGCTCCGATGGGCCTTTGTCGGGGACGTCCGCAGTCTATAACGTCCGCGGGAAGAGGGTGGAGGCCAGGTTCTCCTCGCCCGGTTTTACGAACGTCATAAACGGCGCCGCCGCCGCTGCCGCGGCACTCGCGCTGGGGGCGCCGCTCGAAGACATGGCAGCCGGGCTCTCGGCCCCCGTTGCCATGAAGGGCAGGATGGCGGTGGCAAGGGCCGGAGGAGTTACAATCCTTGACGACACCTATAACGCCAACCCCGAGTCGATGGCGGCGGCATTGAAGACCCTCGCGGAGGCGCGGGGCAGGAAAATCGCCGTACTCGGCGACATGCTCGAGCTCGGGGCCGCGAGCGAGGCGGAGCACGCATCCATAGGGGCGCTCGCTGCCGGGCTCGGTCTTCATGCGCTCGTTGCGATAGGGGAGTTCTCCCGGAGCGCGGCTGAGGCGGCGCGCGCAGCCGGGATGGAAAGGTCGTTAGGCTTCGCCTCGAAAGGAGAGGCCTTGAGCGCGCTCCGGGCAGTCATATCGGATGGCGACACGGTCCTTGTAAAGGGTTCAAGGGGTATCGCGCTCGAGGAAGTGGTCGAGTTCCTTAAGCGCATGGATACAAGAAGGGCCTGCGGCGGGTAATCCTTGGTGGATTGCCAAGTTGCGAGACTTGCACGAACATTCGGGCACGTCGTGGCTGAAAAAGTCCAGGAGGGACTTTTCAGTATCACTAAAAAAAAGAAAGAGAAGCGCTGAGAGATGCTCTATTATTTCCTATACCCGCTGGCCAAGTACCATGCGATATTCAACGTATTCCAGTACATCACCTTCAGGACCATCTACGCGGCCATAACCGCGCTGGTGCTGAGCTTCATCATAGGCCCGTATCTCATAGACAAGCTCAAGTCGCTCAACGTGGGCGAGGTGATACGGGACTGCGGCCCCTCCAATCACCAGAGCAAGGCCGGCACCCCGACAATGGGCGGCGCGCTCATACTGCTCGTCGTCATAATATCCGTGCTCCTCTGGGGGAACGTGACGAACGAGTACGTGTGGCTCCTCCTTTTCGTCACGCTCGGCATGGGGGCCATAGGCTTCGTGGACGACTACGACAAGGTGGTGAGGAGAAGGGGCGGGCTCAGGGCAAGGTCCAAGTTCGCCCTGCAGGTGCTGGTCGCGCTCGCCGCCGCGCTCTTCCTTTACCACAACGGGGCGGACACGGTCGTGACGCTTCCCTTTTTCAAGGAAGCGTCAATGGACTTGAAGGTTTTGTACATACCCTTCGCGGTCTGCGTAATAGTCGGCACCTCGAACGCGGTGAACCTGACCGACGGGCTCGACGGCCTGGCCATTGGACCTATGATAATATCGGCGGCCACCTTCATGCTCTTCGCCTATCTCGTGGGGCACGTGAAGATAGCCAACTACCTGCACGTCCTGTACGTGCCCCAGGCCGGAGAGCTTACGGTCTTCGCAGGGGCGATGGTCGGCGCCTCGCTGGGCTTTCTCTGGTACAACACGTACCCGGCGCAGGTGTTCATGGGAGACGTGGGCTCGCTTTCCCTCGGGGGCGCGCTCGGCACCATAGCGCTCATCACCAAGAACGAGTTCCTGCTGCTTATCGTCGGCGGCATCTTCGTGGTCGAGGCGCTCTCGGTCATATTCCAGGTGGGCTCATACAAGCTAACCGGAAAGAGGGTCTTCGCAATGGCCCCGCTCCACCACCATTTCGAGCTCAAGGGGTGGGCGGAGCCGAAGATAATAGTGCGGTTCTGGATAATATCGATAATACTCGCCCTCGTGGCGATAAGCACGCTGAAGATCAGATGATGCGGAGCGCCGCCATGAAAGGGGATTGCATGGCCGCCGCAAAGGCGGCCCTCGAAGGGAGGAGCGCGGTGGTGGTCGGGCTCGGAAGGACCGGCCTCTCCGTAGCCAAATTCCTCCGCGGCTCCGGGGCAAGCGTCGTCGCGACCGACTCGAAAGAGCCGGGGAAGATAGAAGGGGTGAACGGCCTCCTTTCCATGGGCGTCGAGGTAAGGGCGGGCGGCCATGACGGCGTTGCACTCGACGGCGTAGACCTCGTGGTCGTAAGCCCGGGGGTGCCTTATGCCCTGCCTTTTCTTGAGCGCGCAAGGAGGAGCGGAATAGAGGTCGTAAGCGAGATAGAGCTCGCGTGGATGTTCATGGACTCTCCGGTCCTCGCGATAGCGGGCACGAACGGGAAGACTACCGCCACGGCCCTCCTCGGAGAGGTAATGGAAAAGGCCGGTTTCCGGACGTTCGTCGGCGGGAATATCGGGACCCCGGCAATTGATTACGTCGAGAACGGCGGTGGCGCGGACTTCATCGTCCTTGAGGTGTCGAGCTTCCAGCTTGAGACGACGAGGCATTTCAGGCCCCGTGTTGGGGCGCTACTGAACATTACCGACGACCACCTCGACAGGTACAGGGACTTCGGCCATTACGCGGACACCAAGATGAGGCTCTTTGAGAACCAGGCCCCCGGCGACTTCGCCGTCTATAACGCGAACGACCCGGCCATAACCGAAAGGGCGGGCCTTCTCGGGTGCGGGAGGCCGGTGCCGTTTACGACCGGGGGCAGGGTGGACGACGGGCTTTCACTCGAAGGGGGCTCGATAGTATACCGGCTCGACGGCGGAAGGGAGGAGTACCCCGTAAGCGCCATAAGGCTAAAGGGCCTCCATAATATCGAGAACGTAATGGCGGTCGTGGCCTGCGCGCGCCTCTCCGGCGCGGGGAGGGACGCGGTGCTGGAGGCGCTCTCGTCCTTTTCGGGGCTCAGCCACAGGATGGAGACCGTAAGGGAGCTCGGAGGCGTAACCTACATAGACGATTCCAAGGGCACGAACGTCGGCGCGCTCATGATGGCGCTTAAAGGGCTCAAGTGCCCGGTGGTGCTCATAGCCGGCGGCGTTGACAAGGGCGGCGACTACGGCGTGCTGGCCGGGCTCGTAAGGGAGCGGGTGAAGCTCATGGTCCTCATCGGGGAGGCCAGGTTCAAGATGGAGAAGGCCCTCGGGGGGTGCAGCCGGACGGTCCTCGCCGGTTCGCTCGAAGATGCGGTGGCTGCTGCGCGGCGGGAAGCGGCCCCCGGGGACACGGTGCTCCTTTCACCTGCCTGCTCGAGTTTCGACATGTTCAGGGACTACAAGGAAAGGGGCGAGAGGTTCAGGTCGCTCGTGGAGGCCCTTTGACAAGGATAAGGGACATAGACAGGGTGCTCATCATCTCGACCCTGCTCCTCGTGGTGCTCGGGGTGGTGATGGTCTATTCCACGAGCTACGTCGTGGCGATGAAGAGGTTCGGCGACGAGTACTTCTTCGTGAAGAAGCATCTGACATACGCCGTTGCCGGGGTCGTGTTGATGATAGCCGCCTCAAGGGTGCCGTACGTGCTCTATAGGAAGATGGCCTACCCCATACTCATTGCCGCCGCCGTGTTCCTGATATTGATCTACATACCGGGGATAGGCTTTTCGGCCGGAGGCGCGAGGAGGTGGATAAGGCTCGGCCCCGTCGCTTTCCAGCCCTCCGAGCCGGCGAAGCTCGCGGTCATATTCTTCCTCGCGTATTCGCTCGCCGCCAAGAGGGACCTCATAAAGACCTTTTCCCCGGGGTTCCTCCCGAACGTGCTCATCCCAGGGGTGATAATCGGCCTTATCATGTTCGAGACCGACCTCGGCACATCGCTCGCGCTCGCTTCCATAGTATTCCTCATGATATTCGCGGCGGGCGTAAGGCTCAGGTACATCCTCGGCTCTCTCGCGCTCCTGGGGCTCGGCCTCTGGTTCGTGGTGCACAATTTCAGGTACATGATGGACCGGATATTGATATTCGTGGACCCGTGGAAAGACCCCGAGGGCAAGGGCTTCCAGATGATACAGTCTTTTCTGGCCTTCGGCTCGGGAGGCATATACGGGGTCGGGCTGGGCGAGGGCAGGCAGAAGCTCTTTTTCCTGCCCGAGGCGCATACGGATTTCATCCTCTCGGTAATAGGAGAGGAGCTGGGACTCATAGGCGTTGCCGGCGTTGTCGCCTTCTTCGTCGTGATACTCGCCTGCGGGATGAAGGTGGCCATGAAGGCGAAGGACCTCCACGGGCAGTACCTGGCCCTGGGGCTTACTTTCATGGTCGTCTTCCAGGCCGCCATGAACATGGGGGTCGTCATGGGGCTCCTGCCCCCGAAGGGGCTGCCGCTCCCGTTCATAAGCTACGGCGGCACTTCGCTCATGGTGAACCTCGTCGCAATCGGGATATTGCTCAACATCTACATCAGGGAAAACGAGGCATAAGGGGGAATGGGGCGCCGTGGAGAGAATGCAAAAAAGGGCTTGAGGCTTGTATTCGCCGGCGGCGGGACCGGCGGCCATCTCTTCCCGGCCATAGCGCTCGCCGAGGAGTTCAGGCGCAGCGACCCGGACATCGACATAACCTTCATGGGCGGCAAGGGAGGGCTCGAGGAGAAGGTGGTCCCCAGGTACGGATACCCGCTCAGGGTCTTTAACGTCGAGGGCCTTAAGAGGAGAAAGTGGTTCGGGCGCGCAAGGGCAATCGCCAAGGCCGCGAGGTCCACGATGGAGGCGCTCAGGCACTTCCGCTCAATGAGGCCTGACGGCGTCATCGGGAGCGGCAGCTACTCGTCGGCGCCGGTCGTCACCGCGGCAAGGCTCTTGGGGATAAAGACGGCCATACTGGAGCAGAACGCGCTCCCCGGGCTCACGAACAGGGTCCTCGGCAGGTTCGTTGACAGGGTCTACATCTCGTTCGAGGAATCGAGGAGGTACTTCCCGGGCGGGCGCACGATATTGAGCGGCAACCCCGTAAGGAGGGAGATAGTAAGGAAGCTCGAGGACAGGAGGGTCGCGGACAAGTTCTCCATACTGGTATTCGGCGGCAGCCAGGGCGCGATTGCCATTAACGCGGCCTTCCTCGACGCCATAGAGTTCCTCACGGACATCTGGAGCGGCCTGCGGATAGCGCACCAGACCGGGAAGGAAGGCCACGAGGCGGTAGTGGCCGCGTACAGGAGGAAGAACCTGAAGGCAGAGGTCTCGGTATTCATAGAAGACATGGGCGCGGCTTACAGCTCCGCGGACCTGGTGGTCTGCAGGGCCGGCGCGACCTCGCTCGCCGAGATAACGGCGTCCGGGCTCGCGGCCATACTGGTGCCGTATCCGTTCGCGTCCGACGACCACCAGGCCGTAAACGCCGCCTGCCTTGAGAGGGCCGGGGCAGCGGTGATGATAAGACAGGACAAGCTTACCGGTGCAACGCTCGCCGAGGCCATAAGGAGGCTCTACTGCGACCGCCAGGCCCTGAGGGTCATGCGGGAGAGGTCCAGGGCCGCGGGGAGGCCCAGGGCCGCGCAGGAGATAGCGGAAAATTTCTTGAGGCTGCTTGGGGCGGCATAGGCCCGCCAGAGAGGTGAAGAGATGTACAGGGGCAGGATAAAGAAGATACATTTCGTAGGCGTCGGCGGCAGCGGCATGAACGGCATCGCCGAGGTCCTCGTAAACATGGGATACAAGGTGACCGGCTCGGACCTCGCCGAGGGCGAGACCACGAGGAGGCTGAAGGGCCTGGGCGTGACCATTTTCATAGGCCACAGGGAGGAGAACGTCGTCGGCTCAGACTGCGTCGTCTATTCCTCAGCCGTAAAAAGGGAGAACCCGGAGATAAGGGAGGCCGAATCCCGTCAGATACCCATAATCCCGAGGGCCGAGATGCTCGCCGAGCTCATGAGGATGAAGTGCGGCATTGCCATAGCCGGCACGCACGGGAAGACCACCACGACCTCGATGGTCTCGATGATACTCGCGGCTGCCGGCATGGACCCGACCATAGTGACCGGCGGGAAGCTTAATAGCCTCGGCGCTAACGCGAAGCTCGGGGGCGGCGACTTCCTCGTCGCCGAGGCGGACGAGAGCGACGGCAGCTTCCTCAAGCTCTCGCCCACCATAGCCGTCGTCACGAATATCGACAGGGAGCACATGGACCACTACCGCGACATGGACGAGGTCAGGGGCGCGTTCCTCGACTTCATGAACAAGGTCCCGTTCTACGGGTGCGCTGTAATATGCCTGGACCACCCGGTCATACAGGGGCTCATACCGAAGATAACGAGGAGGTTCAGGTCCTACGGGCTCACAGCCCAGGCCGACATCCACGCCAAGAGGATAACCCCGGAAGGAATGAAGACCTCCTTCGAGGTCTGGAGCGACAGCGCGTGCCTTGGGGAGATAACGCTCAACATGCCCGGCGAGCACAACGTCTACAACTCGCTTGCGGCGGTTACCGTAGCAAGGGAGCTCGAGATACCTTTCGACAGGATAAAGGCAGGGCTCGAGGGCTTCACCGGCGTCGAAAGGCGCTTTCACCTGAGGGGCGAGGCCGCGGGCGTTACGGTGGTCGACGACTACGGCCACCACCCGGAGGAGATAAAGGCGGTCTTGAGGGCCGCGAGAGGCGGATGGACGAGGAGGGTCGTCGCCGTATTCCAGCCTCACAGGTACACGAGGACCAGGGACCTCTTTAACGAATTCCTCTCCGCCTTCAACGACGCGGAGAAGCTCATAATCACCGAGGTCTACGCTGCGGGCGAGGAAAGGATAGAGGGCGCATCCGGCGAGGCGCTCTATAAGGGCATAAAGGCCTACGGCCACAAGGACGTCTCGTACGTGCCCGAGATGGCGAAGGTGCCGGAATGCCTCTCCGGCGTCGTCGAGCCCGGGGACATGGTCATTACCCTCGGGGCCGGGGACGTCTGGAAGGCGGGGGTGGCGTTCGTCGATTCCCTCAAGAGCAGGGCGGGCGCGTAGCCGTGCAGTCCGGAAGGAACAAAGGGGAAGACAGGAAAACGATGCAGTATTCTTTATTCTTCATACAGCGCTTCAAGGGCAAGGTGCTATTCAACGTGCCTATGAGCGAGCACACGTCCTTCGGGATAGGCGGGCCGGCAGACGTGATGGCCTTCCCCCAGGACGAGGGCGACCTCAAGGACCTCATCGCCTTTTGCGAGTCCAAGGGCTTCCAGTTCCACCTCCTGGGCGCGGGCACCAACCTCCTCGTGAGGGACGGCGGCGTCAGGGGCATAGTAGTCAACATGAGCGAGGGCTTCAGGGACATAAGCTGGCTCGACGAGGGGAAGGCGATAGTCGGAGCCGGGGTGAAGCTCCCTGAGCTGGTCGCCCAGGCCAGGGACAGGGGCCTGTCCGGCATCGAGTTCGCGGTCAATATCCCGGGTACGGTCGGTGGCGCGGTCATGATGAACGCGGGCGCGTACGGCGGCGAGATGGCGGACGTGGTCGAGGGCATAGAGACGATAGGCCGGAAAGGGCAGAAGGGTTTCATGCCGAAAAGCGAGATAGGCTTCTCGTACAGGAAGGCCGAGATACCCAGGGGGGCCATAGTCACAAGGGCCCACATGCGTTTCCGTAGCGGCGACCCGGAGGGGATAAAGGAGAGGATGCGGGAGTTCAGGGAGAGGAGAAAGGCATCGAGCGCGGTCCATTCCCCGAACGCGGGCTCAATATTCAAGAACCCCGAGGGCAAGGTCGCCGGGATGCTAATACAGGAGGCGGGCCTGAAGGGCGAGCGCATCGGCGGGGCGATGGTCTCCGAGGCGCACGCCAACTACATAGTCAATGCCGGCCGGGCAAAGGCCAAGGACGTGCTCGCTCTCATGGCGCTCATAAGGGACAGGGTCTTTAGCATGAGCGGCATAGTGCTCGAGCCCGAGATCAAGGTGATCGGGGAGGATTAGGCCTTGAGGCCAGGGGTACTTAAAAAGAAGAAGATAGGCGTCCTCATGGGCGGGACCTCCGAGGAGAGGGAGATATCCCTCAAGACCGGCAGGGCCGTCCTGGGCGCGCTGCTTGAAAGGGGTTACAGGGCGGTCGCCATCGACGCCGGCAAGGACCTCCCGGCAAGGCTCAGGGCCGGGAAGATAGAAACCGCATTCATCGCGCTCCACGGCAGGTTTGGGGAGGACGGGTGCGTCCAGGGGCTCCTCGAGGTCATGGGCGTACCGTATACCGGCTCGGGCGTGCTGGCCTCTGGCATGGCGATGGACAAGGCGATCGCCAAGAAGATAATGGAGGCGCACGGCGTCTCTACCCCGAGGTCCATGATCCATGACGGGAAGAGGGCGGTTACGCTCAGGCCCCCGCTCGTCGTCAAGCCCGCCTGCCAGGGTTCGGCCATAGGGGTGAGCATCGTAAGGTCGAGCCGCGGGCTTAAAAGGGCCCTTGAGCTTGCGTCGAGCTTCGGCGGCGGCGTGCTCGTCGAGAAGTACATAGAGGGAAGGGAGATTACCATAGGCATACTGGACGGCAAGGTCCTCCCGACCATAGAGATAAGGCCGAGAAAGGGTTTTTACGACTACAAGGCCAAATATACGAAGGGCATGACCGATTTTCTGGTGCCAGCGCCTATTCCGAAGGCGGTCGATAGAAGGGCCGCAAGGGAGGCCCTTGCCGCGTACCGGGCGCTCGGGTGCAGAGGCGCGGCCAGGGTTGACCTGATGCTTGGCAAAAGCGGCACCCCTTACGTGCTGGAGGTAAACACGGTCCCCGGCATGACGGAGCTGAGCCTCCTTCCGAGGGCGGCCCAGGCGGCAGGCATGGACTACCCCGCGCTGGTCGAGGGGATACTGAAGGGTGCCGGGCTTAATAAGTTCTGATGAAGAGGAAAATGAAAAAGAGGAACAGGAGGCTTAAGGAGCCCCTTAGGCTCCGGGCCGCCCGGGCGGCAAGGAGGGCCGCAAAAGTCCTTGCCTTCGCCCTGCCGGTCCCGCTTCTGGCCGCCGGCTCATGGTGGGCGTACGGCAAGCTCGTCGACTCCGCCTACTTCAATATCGCCGGCATAAGCGTTACCGGAGAGGAGAACCTCAGGGAAGAGGACGTAATAAGGCTCTCCGGCCTCAAGGAAGGGGAGAACCTCTTCTCGTTCTCGAAGGACCGGGTCATATCGGGCCTCAAGGCAAACCCGTGGATAGAGTCAGCGAGCATCGACAGGAAGCTCCCGGACAAGGTCGTCATCGAGGTAAAGGAGCGGCAGCCAGCCGTCCTGGTGAAGACCGACGCGCTGTACCTCATGGACGCGCGGGGGATAATATTCAAGAGGTACTCGACCGAGGACGAGGGGCTCGACCTCCCGGTCGTGACCGGGTTTGTCCCGGAAAGGCTCGGGGAGAGGGAAAAGGAGCTGGAAGGCAGGCTGCTTGAGCTGATATCCTTGTTGACCGGCCGGAGCGGTTTCAATATAGCGGGGGTCTCGGAGATAAACGTCGACCCGGCTCACGGGCTCTCGATTTTCACCCTCGAAGAGGGGGTGAGGCTCGATATCGGCCTGGACGGGTTCGAGGAGAAGCTCCTCTCCTTCGAGAGGATACTCGGGACCAGGGGCGGGGTGCTCCGCGGCATAGAGGCTTTCGACCTCAACAACCACCGCGAGGTGGTCGTGAGGTTCGCAACAGACGTGGCAAAGAGAGGCGGTGAGGCGAATGGCGAAAAGGGATAACATAATAGTCGGCCTCGACATAGGCACGACCAAGATCTGCGCCATAGTGGGCGAGAAGACCCGGGAGGGGGTCGAGATAATCGGCATAGGCACCCACCCCTCAAAGGGGCTCAGGAAGGGCGTGGTCGTGAATATCGAGAGCACGGTAGAGTCCATCCGGAAGGCCGTCGAAGAGGCCGAGCTCATGGCCGGGTGCGAGATAAACAGGGTCTACTGCGGCATAGCCGGCGGCCACATACGCGCCTTCAACAGCCACGGAGTCATAGCCATAAAGAACAGGGAGATAAACCAGGCCGACATAGACCGCGTGATAGAGGCGGCCCAGGCGGTAGTCATACCCCCGGACAGGGAAGTGATACACGTCATCCCCCAGGAGTACATAGTGGACGACCAGGAGGGCATACAGGAGCCGCTGGGGATGATAGGCATAAGGCTCGAGGTGAAGGTGCACATAGTGACCGCCGCCGTCACCTCGGCGCAGAACATCGTGAAATGCGCGAACAAGGCCGGGCTCGACGTCGCGGACATCGCGCTTCAGCAGATAGCCTCGAGCGAGGCGGTCCTGAACCCCGACGAGCGGGAGATAGGCGTCGTCCTGGTCGACATAGGCGGCGGAACGACCGACATTGCCCTTTACCATAGCGGCACAATAAAGTATACTACGGTAATTTCACTCGGCGGGAACCAGGTAACGGGCGACATCTCCGTGGGGCTTCGCACTACCGCGAACGAGGCCGAGAAATTGAAGCGCGAGCACGGCTGCGCCATGACCGCGATGGTATCGCGGGACGACGTCATGGAGGTCCAGAGCGTCGGCGGGAACACATCGAAGACAGTCTCCCGGTACATGCTCTGCGAGATAATCGAGCCGAGGGTGGAGGAGATATTCCAGCTCGTGAAGCGCGAGATAATGAAGTCCGGCTACGAGAACCTGGTCTCCTCGGGGGTCGTCCTCACCGGCGGCACCGCTGCGATGGAGGGCATAACGGAGCTCGCGGAGCAGGTCTTCAACCTCCCGGTAAGGAGGGGGCTGCCCGCGGGCATAACCGGGCTCGTGGACGTCGTGAAGGGCCCGATGTACTCAACGGGCGTGGGCCTCGTCCTCTACGGCGGCAGGCACCTTAACGGCACGCAGTTCATGAGGGGGTCGGACAGCAACCTCTTCAACAAGCTCTCATCGAGGATGAAAGGCTGGATGAAGGAGTTCTTCTAGGCTGGACTGAACGGTTTGAAAAAATACTCTCGGCGGCGGATATTCAAGGAGGTGGTTGATGGTGATTGAAATGGACGACAACTTCAACAGCGGCGCGAAACTCAAGGTCATCGGTGTCGGGGGCTGCGGCGGGAACGCCGTGAACACAATGATAGAGAGCGGGCTCGACGGCGTCGAGTTCCTGACGGCGAACACCGACAGCCAGGCGCTCGAAAAATCACTCGCGGCCATAAAGGTGCAGCTCGGCGGCGGCCTCACCAAGGGGCTCGGCGCGGGAGCAAACCCCGAGGTCGGCATGAAGGCGGCCATCGAGAGCAAGGACCAGATAGTCGAGGCCGTGCGCGGCGCGGACATGGTCTTCGTAACGGCCGGAATGGGCGGCGGCACCGGGACCGGCGCCGGCCCGGTAGTAGCCGAGGCCGCAAGGGAGGCCGGCGCGTTAGTTGTCGCGGTCGTCACCAAGCCGTTCGCCTTCGAGGGGCAGAAGAAGATGAGGCAGGCAGACGAAGGCTTGAAGAGGCTCCGCGAGGTAGTGGACACCGTCATCACCATCCCGAACCAGAGGCTCCTTTCCGTCGCCAACAAGAACACCTCCCTCAAGGACGCGTTCAGGAGGGCCGACGAGGTGCTCCTGCAGGCAGTGCGCGGGATATCCGACGTCATCACCATTTCCGGGCTCGTGAACGTGGACTTCGCCGACGTCCGCACCATCATGTCCGAGATGGGGCAGGCCCTCATGGGGAGCGGTTCCGCCCGGGGCGAGAACAGGGCCGCCGAGGCCGCGAGAAAGGCCATCTCCTCGCCTCTATTGGAGGACATCTCCATAAGCGGCGCAAAGGGCATACTCATAAACATCACCGGCTCCTCTGACATGACCATCCACGACGTGGACGAGGCGTCGAGCCTCATACACGAGGAGGCGCACGAGGACGCGAACATCATCTTCGGCGCCGTCATAGACGAGTCCATGGGCGAGGAGGTCAGGGTCACTGTCATCGCCACCGGCTTCGGCAGGGAAGGCCGTCAAAAAGAGGTGATCGCCCCTGCAATGGTCCTCGAAGACAACCTCGACGTGCCCACGGTCTTGAGGAAGGGCCTTGACAGGGGCGGCTACGAGCTCAAGAGCACGGAAATAAGGAGGCTCGGCAAGCTCGGCGGCTTCAACGTGGACGACGAGGACCTCTACGACACGCCGACCTTTCTCCGGAAGCAGGCGGACTGACCTTTCTAGGAAAGCTGGTATACTTGATAAGAGTTTTTTATCAAAAGGTTGACAGATTTAAACAGATCTGTTATACTTATGCACCTCTATTGCGAGGAGGGTTTTATGCCTGAACTACGCGTCCCCTCTGACGTAGTAAAGTCTGTTTTTCATTTTTTAGGCGAAGGAAAGGATACTCTTTTTCGATTTCCAGCTGATGTCCCGCGAATACACGAAGCTTTTTTTCAAATTTCTAAACAGGAAAAATTTAAGGGGCTTTTCAAGGATTTTATCTTTGATACCTCTCAAAGTTTCCCATACTGCCCAACAATTCGTTTTG
>DIDN01000003.1 GCA_002418185.1 Deltaproteobacteria bacterium UBA5799 | reverse complement strand
GAGTTCGGCTTCTTCGGCGTCGTCGTATAGACCCTCACGCACACGCCCCTTTTCTGCGGGCATGACTCAAGGGCCGGCGAGGCCGTCTTGACCCTCGGCTTCTGCCTCCCCTTGCGTACGAGCTGATTGATAGTCGGCATCCGGATTACCTTTCGTTTTCGCTTGCCTGCTGGCGTAAATCAAAGCAATCTACCAGCTTTCAATTTCCTTGTCAAGGCCTATTTAGCCTTAAAGGCGGCCTGGACCCGAGAAAAACACAACAGAAAATTTTACCACCGATCACGCGGCCTAGCAAGTCAATTCAAGAGACCGGGGGCGCGGCTGTCAGGCGGTCTCTTGCACCTCTTCCCCGCCCGCCTCGGCCTCCGGCTCCGGCAGCGCCGGGGGCTCCTCGGTCAGCTCGGCCTCCACCTTGGTGTAGCGCCTGAAACCTGAGCCGGCAGGGATGAGGCGGCCCATTATGACGTTCTCCTTGAGGCCGCGCAGGTAGTCTATCTTCCCCTCGACGGCCGCGCCCGTCAGCACCTTCGTGGTCTCCTGGAAGGAGGCCGCGGAGATGAAGGACTCGGTCGAGAGCGACGCCTTCGTGATGCCCTGGAGTAGCGGCTCGGCCACGGCCGGCTTCTTGCCCTTGGAAATTATCCTGTCGTTCTCCTCGTCGAAGATGTACCTCTCCACCTGCTCGCCTATGAGGAGGTTCGTGTCCCCGGCGTCCTTTATCTTGACCCTCCGGAGCATCTGCCTCACGATGACCTCTATGTGCTTGTCGTTTATCTTGACGCCCTGGAGCCTGTAGACCTCCTGGACCTCGTCCACCAGGTACTTGGCGAGCTCCTTTACGCCGAGGACGCGGAGGATGTCGTGCGGGTTGGCGCTCCCGTCCATCAGTGGCTCCCCGGCCCTCACGCGGTCGCCTTCCCTCACGCTTATGTGCTTGCCCTTGGGGATGAGGTACTCCTTGGCCTCGCCGGTCTCGGGCGTGATGAGGACCTTCCTCTTGCCCTTGGTGTCCTTTCCGAAGGAGACCATGCCGTCTATCTCGCTTATGACCGCGGTCTCCTTGGGCTTTCTGGCCTCGAAGAGCTCCGCGACCCTCGGGAGTCCGCCGGTTATGTCCTTGGTCTTGGTCGTCTCCCTCGGTATCTTGGAGACGATGTCGCCCGCCTTGACCGTGTCGCCATCGCTCACCGTCACGATAGCGCCCACCGGCAGCAGGTACCTGGCCTCGATGTTGGTGCCGGGTATCTTCTGGGTGCGGCCCGACTCGTCCTTGATGGATATCCTCGGACGGAGGTCCGACTCCTTGAAAGAGACGATGACCTTGCTGGAGAGGCCGGTTACCTCGTCCACCTGCTCCCGCATGGTCTTGCCTTCCTCTATGTCGCCGAACCTGACGATGCCGCTCTCCTCGGTTATGATCGGTATGGTGTAGGGGTCCCAGTCGGCTATTATTGTGCCTGGTGCGACCTTCTGGTTCTCGGGCACCCTGAGCCTTGCGCCGTAGATGATGGAGTCCCTCTCGCGCTCCCTGCCCTGGTCGTCCTGGAGGGCGATATCGCCGTTCCGGTTCATGACGATGCGTTCGCCCCTGGAGTTCACGGCCACGTTGAGGTTGTGGTACTTGACGATGCCCTCGTGCCTGGCCTCGAGGGTCGTTTGCTCCGCCCTCCTCGACGCGGTCCCGCCTATGTGGAAGGTCCTCATCGTAAGCTGGGTCCCGGGCTCTCCGATGGACTGCGCGGCTATGACGCCCACGGCCTCGCCCATCTCGGCCATTCTGCCCCTGGTAAGGTCCCTCCCGTAGCACTTGATGCAGATGCCCCTGACCGAGCGGCAGGTGAGGACCGACCTTATCTTCACCCGCTCGATGCCGGCCTCCTCTATCTTCTCCACCTTCTGCTCGTCTATCTCATCGTTGGCCTCGACGAGCACCTCCTTGGTGAATGGGTCAAAGACCTCCTCGAGGGCGACCCTGCCGAGTATCCTCTCGCCTATGGGCTCGATGACCTCTCCGCCCTCGATGAGCGGGGTCATGTAGATGCCGTCCAGGGTGCCGCAGTCCTCCTCGGCTATTATGGCGTCCTGCGCGACGTCCACGAGCCTCCTCGTCAGGTACCCGGAGTTCGCGGTCTTCAGGGCCGTGTCGGCAAGGCCCTTCCTGGCGCCGTGCGTCGATATGAAGTACTGGAGGACCGTCAGGCCTTCCCTGAAGTTCGCGGTGATGGGCGTTTCAATGATCTCGCCCGAGGGCTTGGCCATGAGTCCCCTCATGCCCGCCAGCTGCCTTATCTGCTGCGCGGAGCCCCTGGCGCCCGAGTCGGCCATTATGAATATGGGGTTGAAGCTCGGCTGGGGCTGCTCAACGCCGCCGTCGCCCTTCACGAGGTCGGTCGATAGCTCGCGGAGCATCTCCTCGGCTATCTCCTCGGTCGCCTGCGCCCATATGTCTATGACCTTGTTGTAGCGCTCGCCGTCGGTTATGAGCCCCTCGTTGTACTGCTTCTGTATCTCCTTGACCTCCTCGTATGCGGAATCAAGGAGCTCGCCCTTCTTGCCGGGTATCTTCATGTCGTCTATGCAGATGGATATGCCGGCCTTTGTGGCGTACTGGTAGCCCATGTCCTTGAGCCTGTCGGCCAGGAGGACCGTCTCCTTGTTGCCGGCGCGCCTGTAGCATATGTCTATGAGGTCGGCCAGGCGCTTCTTGTCCATGACCCTGTTTATCTCCTCGAACCTGATGACCGGGGGCACTATCTCCTTCATTATTATCCTGCCCACGGTCGTGTCCACGAGCTTGCCGTCCATCTTGACCTTTACCCCGGCCTGCAGGTGCACCTCGCCCGCGTCGTAGGCGGCCCTTATCTCGTCGGCCGAGCCGAACATCTTGCCCTCGCCCTTTACGCCCGGGCGGTTCCTGGTGAGGTAATAGAGCCCGAGGACAATGTCCTGCGTCGGCACTATTATGGGCTTTCCGTGCGCGGGGGAAAGTATGTTGTTGGTCGACATCATGAGGACCCTGGCCTCGACCTGCGCCTCTATCGAGAGCGGCACGTGGACCGCCATCTGGTCTCCGTCGAAGTCCGCGTTGAAGGCCGTGCAGACGAGCGGGTGCAGCTGTATGGCCTTGCCCTCTATGAGTATGGGCTCGAAGGCCTGTATGCCGAGCCTGTGGAGCGTGGGGGCCCTGTTGAGGAGCACCGGGTGCTCCCTTATGACCTCGTCGAGGACGTCCCATACCTCGGGGCGCTCCTTCTCGAGCATCTTCTTGGCGCTCTTTATGGTGGTCGCGTACCCCTTCTCCTCGAGCCTCTGGTAGATGAAGGGCTTGAAGAGCTCAAGGGCCATCTTCTTGGGAAGCCCGCACTGGTGGAGGCGGAGGTCCGGGCCGATGACGATGACCGAGCGGCCCGAATAGTCGACCCTCTTCCCGAGGAGGTTCTGCCTGAAGCGGCCCCCCTTGCCCTTTATCATGTCCGAGAGGGACTTTAAGGGCCTCTTGTTCTGGCCGGTTATGATGCGGCCGCGCCTTCCGTTGTCGAAAAGGGCGTCCACGGCCTCCTGGAGCATCCTCTTCTCGTTCCTTATGATGATGTCCGGGGCGTTCAGTTCCATCAGGCGCTTGAGCCTGTTGTTCCTGTTTATTACCCTCCTGTAGAGGTCGTTCAGGTCGGACGTCGCGAACCTCCCGCCGTCGAGCGGCACAAGGGGCCGAAGATCGGGCGGCAGGACCGGAATCACCTCGAGTATCATCCACTCGGGCTTGTTGCCGGAGTTGAGGAACGCCTCGACGACCTTGAGCCTCTTGGCGATCCTCTTCTTCTTGGCGTCCGAGGTGGTCTTCTTCATCTCGGCCCTTAGCGTGCCGGACACCTTCTCGAGATCGATCTTCCTGAGCATCTCCCGGATGGCCTCGGCGCCCATGCCGGCGGTGAAGCCGTCCGGGCCCCACTTCTCTACGGCCTTCTGGTACTTCTCCTCGTTAAGGAGCTCGCCTTCCTTGAGGTCCGACTCCTTCGCGTCGAGGACGATGTAGTTCTCGTAGTAGAGTATCCTCTCCAGTTCCTTCAGCGTCATGTCCATCATGGCGCCTATCCTTGAAGGGAGGCTCCTGAGGAACCATATGTGCGCCACCGGCGTCGCGAGCTCGATATGCCCGAGGCGCTCCCTCCTCACGTTCGAAGGGATGACCTCCACCCCGCATTTCTCGCAGACCACTCCCCTGTGCTTCATGCGCTTGTACTTGCCGCAGTTGCACTCGAAGTCCTTCACCGGGCCGAATATCTTCGCGCAGAAGAGGCCGTCCCTCTCGGGCTTGAAGGTCCTGTAGTTTATGGTCTCGGGCTTCTTGACCTCGCCGTGGGACCAGTCCCTTATCCCGTCCGGGGACGCGATCGATATCCTGATGGCGTTGAAGTCCATCGGTCTTTTATGCTTTTCGAACAAAGCCGCAAGGCTTTCCAAAGTCGACCTCCTTTTAAGCTGGTTCGGGCCGCCCGGTTCAGCGGGCGGCGGTTGCCGGACCGTTACTCAATCCTTCTCTTCCTCGACAAGGTCCACGTCCAGCGCAAGGCTCTGGAGCTCCTTTATGAGGACGCTGAACGACTCGGGTATCGTGGGCTCGAGCGCGTACTTCCCGGTCACGATCGACTCGTACATCCTGGTCCTGCCCGGCACGTCGTCTGACTTGACGGTCAGGAACTCCTGCAGACTGTGCGCGGCGCCGTACGCCTCCATCGCCCAGACCTCCATCTCTCCGAGCCTCTGTCCGCCGAATTGCGCCTTTCCGCCGAGCGGCTGCTGGGTAACAAGCGAATACGGGCCGGTCGAGCGCGCGTGTATCTTGTCGTCCACGAGATGGTGGAGCTTCATCATGTACATGACCCCGACCGTGACCTCCTGGTCGAAGGACTCGCCGTTCCTGCCGTCGAAGAGGACCATCTTCCCGTTCTTCGGCAGCCCGGCCGCATCAAGGTCGTTCTTCACGTCCATTTCGGTAGCGCCGTCGAAGACCGGGCTCGCGATGCGGACTCCCTGCGAAAGCCTGCCGGCGACGTCCAGGACCTCGTCGTCCGAAAGGGAGTTGATGAACCTGCTGAACTCGTTGTTCGAGTATACCTTCTTTATCCTCTCCCTCACGGCGCCGGGGCTCGAGTTCTTCTCAAGCACGGCATTTATGGCGCTCCCGAGGTTCCTGGCCGCCCACCCGAGGTGGGTCTCGAGTATCTGCCCGATGTTCATACGCGAGGGGACGCCGAGGGGGTTCAATACGATGTCCACGGGCGTACCGTCCGCGAGGTAGGGCATGTCCTCCTCGGGGAGTATCCTCGATATTACGCCCTTGTTCCCGTGGCGCCCGGCCATCTTGTCGCCGACCGAGATCTTCCTCTTCATGGCGATATAGACCTTCACCATCTTTATGACGCCGGGCGGGAGCTCGTCCCCCCTCTTCAACCTGTTTATCCTCTCGTCGAAAACGGCCTTTATGAGGTCTATCTGCTCGCCCAGGGAGGCAAGCAGTTCCGAGACCTCGGCCTCGGCCTTCTCGTCCGCCGGGATTATCTCGTGCCACCTTGACTGGGGTATCGTGTCCAGTATCTCGTCGTTTATGGGCTTGCCCTTGCTTAAGAGCGTGTTGCCCTTCCTGTCGGCTATCCGGACCTGGGACTTCTTGTTGAGGAGGAGCTTGCGGACCCTGGAGTATATGGACTCCTTCACGATGCTTATCTCGTCCTCGCGGTCCTTGACGAGCCTCCCGACCTCCCTGTCCTCGATGGACTTGCTCCTCTCGTCCTTCTCGGCGCCTTTCCGGGAAAACACCTTGGCGTCGATGATAACGCCCTCGATGCCGGGCGGCACGCGGAGCGAGGTGTCCTTCACGTCCTCGGCCTTTTCGCCGAATATGGCGCGCAGGAGCTTCTCCTCTGGCGAAAGCTGCGTTTCCCCCTTGGGCGTTATCTTGCCCACGAGTATGTCGCCCGGCATGACCTCGGCGCCTATCCTGATGATGCCGCTCTCGTCGAGGTTGCGGAGCGCGTCCTCGCCCACGTTGGGGATGTCCCTCGTAATCTCCTCTTTCCCGAGCTTTATATCGCGCGCCACCACCTCGAACTCCTCGATGTGGACCGAGGTGAAGACGTCGTCGCGAAGGAGCCTTTCGGAAAGCAGAATCGAGTCCTCGAAGTTGTAGCCGCCCCAGGGCATGAACGCCACGATGACGTTCTTCCCGAGCGCGAGCTCTCCCTTGTCGGTCGAGGGGCCGTCCGCGATGACCCTGCCCTCCTCTATGACGTCGCCCTTGAAGACCACGGGCTTCTGGTTAAGGCAGGTGTTCTGGTTCGACCTCCTGAACTTCGTGAGGTTGTATATGTCGACGCCCCCGGCGTTGTTCCTTACGACTATCCTCGACCCGTCGACGCTCTCGACGACTCCGGGGCTCCGGGCGAGCACGGTGACGCCCGAGTCCCTGGCGACCACCGCCTCCATGCCGGTGCCCACGAGCGGGCTCTCGGTCTGGATGAGCGGCACGGCCTGCCTCTGCATGTTCGACCCCATGAGCGCCCTGTTCGCGTCGTCGTTCTCAAGAAACGGTATGAGTGCCGCCGCAACGGATACGAGCTGGTTCGGGGAGACGTCCATGAGCGTTATGTCCTCGGGGCGGGCCATTATGAACTCGCCGCCCTTGCGGGCCGAGACGAACTCGCTCTCGAACCTGCCGTCCTTGTCGATGGGCGCGTTGGCCTGCGCTATGACGTGGTCCTCCTCGTCGAGCGCGGAGAGGTAGGTTATCCTGTTCGTGACCTTGCCTTCCCTCACCTCCCTGTAAGGGGTCTCTATGAAGCCGAAGTCGTTTACGCGCGCGTAGGTCGAAAGCGACACAATGAGGCCGATGTTCGGCCCCTCGGGCGTCTCGATGGGGCATATGCGGCCGTAGTGGGTGGCGTGCACGTCCCTCACCTCGAAGCCCGCCCTCTCCCTCGTGAGTCCTCCGGGCCCGAGGGCCGAAAGCCTCCTCTTGTGCGTCACCTCGGAAAGGGGGTTCGTCTGGTCCATGAACTGCGAAAGCTGCGAGGAGCCGAAGAACTCCTTTATCACGGCCGAGACCGGCTTCGGGTTGATGAGGTCGTGCGGCATGAGAGTTTCCAGCTCGCCGAGGCTCATCCTCTCCTTTACGGCCCTCTCCATCCGGAGAAGCCCTATCCTGTACTGGTTCTCGAGGAGCTCCCCGACCGAGCGCACCCTCCTGTTCCCCAGGTGGTCTATGTCGTCTACCATGCCCTGGCCGTTCCTCAGAAGGATAAGGTAGCGGACGACCTCGAGGATGTCCTCCTTCCGGAGCGTGGTGATGTCGAGGTCCACGTCGAAGCCGAGCTTCCTGTTGAGCTTGAGCCTGCCGACCCTGGAGAGGTCGTACCTCTCGCCGTTGAAAAAGAGGTCGTTGAAGAAGGCGTTGGCCGTGGCTACCGTGGGCAGGTCGCCGGGCTTAAGCCTCTTGTATATCTCTATCCTGGCGTTCAGGGTCATGTTGGTGACCGGGTTGTCGGGGTTGTCCTTCCTGTACTCGACGACAGGCCTCGTGTCCTCGCCGCCGATCCTGTCGTTGAGGAGCGTTTCCCTGAAGAAGTTCCCCATGACCTCGATGAGGAGGAGCTTGAACGAGGTTATGCCCCGTCTCGATATCTCGTCGAGCTTGTCCCTGGAAAGCACCTGGTTGCACTCGAGTATGACCTCGCCGGTGTTAGGGTCAACTATGTCGGTAGAGGCGATGCGGCCTACGATGTCCTCGACCTCGACCGGTATGTACTTTACGCCCGCGGTCACGAGCTTCTTGAGGACCAGCCTCGTGAACTTCCTGTCCTTCCTGACTATCACCTCGCCGGTTTCCGGGTCCTTTATGTCACGGCTTACCTTCTGGCCGACGAGGAAGTCGGGCTCGACGCTCTTAAGTATCTTCTTGTTCTCAAGGACTATCTCCTCGCTCGGATAGAAATAATTGAGCATCTCCTCGACCGAGTACCCGAGGGCCTTCAAAAGTATGGTGGCCGGCATCTTCCTCCGCTTGTCTATGCGGACGTAGAGCCAGTCCTTCTGGTCGAACTCGAAATCGAGCCAGCTGCCGTGGTAGGGGATTACCCTGGCGGTGAAGAGCACCTTGCCGGTGAACCCCTTGGGCTTCTCGAACTCGAAGAAAACGCCGGGAGACCTGTGGAGCTGGCTTACGATGACCCGCTCCGTGCCGTTAATAATAAAACTCCCGTTTTCGGTCATGAGCGGGATTTCGCCGAAATATACCTCCTGCTCCTTTATGTCCCTTATCGACTGGGCCCCGGTCTCGGCGTCCTTGTCCCACATTATGAGGCGGACGAGTATTTTTATGGGGGCGGCGTAGGTCATCCCCTTCTGGTGGCATTCTTCGACGGTGTACTTGGGGTCGAGGAGGGAGTACTTTACGAACTCTAGAGAGGCGGAGCCGCTGAAATCCTTTATCGGGAAGGCGCTCTTGAACACGGTCTGGAGGCCGACGTCCTTCCTGTCCTCGGGCTTCGCCTCTGTCTGGAGGAAGTGGACGAAGGACTTCTTCTGAACCTCTATGAGGTTCGGCATGCTCACTACCTTCCCTATGCGGGAGTAGTCCTTCCTCAAGACCTGTGCGGATATATGTTTGGAGGATGCCATATCTTTAGTAACTCCTTTTTGGAATCCTGTGGGATGAAAGCCGTCCGCCGGAACTTCCCGGCGGACGGCCCATCAGATTGGCTGCGGCACTTCCGGCCGCTCAGGCGCCGTCTCGGCGCCTCTATCGGCGTATTACTGTAAGAGGCTGAGGCGTTGCCTACTCGATCGACACCTTGGCGCCGGCGCTCTCGACCTGCTTCTTTATCTTCTCAGCCTCGTCCTTGGAGACGCCTTCCTTCAGGGTCTTGGGCGCACCCTCGACCAGGTCCTTCGCCTCCTTGAGGCCGAGGCCGGTGA
>DIDN01000069.1 GCA_002418185.1 Deltaproteobacteria bacterium UBA5799 | reverse complement strand
TTCGCTCCGCTCAGAATGACAATCATTCGCAGCAATAATTAAATCAGGATTCTCTCCCTTCGTCTTGACACGCTCCCGTCCCGCATTATCCTCAAATTATGTGGCGGACGTACGCCCAAAAAGGAGGCGGTTATGGCTACTGAGCGAAAGCATGAAAGAAAGATGGACCCCGAGGCCATGAAAGAGCTTTATAAAAAGCTCGGCACTCCGGGGGCGCCCCATGCGTTGCTTTCCCGCATGGCCGGGAGCTGGAATATAAAATCGAAGACGTGGGAGCCGGGCATGCCGCCGGAGGAATCGTCAGGCACAAGCGAGCAGAAGATGATACTCGGCGGGAGGTTCCTGCAGCAGGAGTCCACAGGCGAGTGGATGGGCGGCGCGTTCAATGGCCTGGGTTTCACCGGCTACGACAACAACACCAAAAAGTTCGTCTCCACATGGATGGACTCGATGGGTACGGCCCTCTTCTTCTTCGAGGGCCCCATGGACGAGGACGGCAAGGGATTCACCCAGAGGAGCAGCTATGACGACCCTGTAAAGGGCCTGACCGAATGGCGCTCCAGGTGCAGGCTCGTCGACGACAATACCGTGACTTTCGAGATGTACGGCAAGCCCGCCGGAGGCAAGGAAGAGAAGATGATGGAGATGACATACACCCGGAAGCAATAGAGTACGTTTGGAACGCCGGGCGCGGCATCGATTAGACTATTTCGCTTAAGGCGTTTTTTATCTCACGGACCTTCGCGGGCTTGCCTTGAGCCCGCTCGCGTCGAAACAGGTGGAGGGAGAAGAGCTTCTCTTTCAGCACCGGACAGAGCCCGGTCACCGCGTCGGCTTGCCGGATTTTTCAACCGAGAAGATTTCTGGGGCCTGTAGGTTGGGATAGGCCTGTAGGTCGGGTTGGCGAAGCGTAACCCGACAAGCCGCTAGATTCATGTGTTAATCGAGGATGTTCCTCAGCACGAACCATGCGTTCTCTTTTCGCTCCCGGAGCCTCCGCATCGTGTACGGGAACCAGTCCCGCCCGTACGGCACATAGACCCTGACATTGTAGCCCTCGTCGGAAAGACGCTTCTGGCGCTTTCTTTTTATGCCCAGGAGCATCTCGAAATCGAAAGAGTTTTTGGGAATGCCTTTTTCCACTGCAAATCTTTTGGCCTCGTCTATGAGCTTCTCGTCGTGGGTGGCTATCGCAGGGCGGGTATCGGTCGCGAGGAGTTCCTTCATGACAAGCCCGAAGCTCCTGTCCACGTCTTTCTTGTCCGCGTAGGCGATGGAGGGGGGCTCCCTGTATGCTCCCTTTACGAGCCTGATGCTCCCTCCCTTTGAGGCGATCAACCTCGCGTCGTCCACGGTCCTTTTAAGGGCGCTCTGTAACGCCACCCCTAAGTTCGTGTATTTCTCCCTCAGCTCGAGGAAGGTGTCTATGGTGGCCTGCGTGAAAGCCGAACCCTCCATGTCGATCCGGACGATGTTCCCGAGTTCCCGGGCCTTCCTTACGACGTCCTCGGTGTTCCTTTTTGCGATTTCTTTGGAGAGGCCTAGCCCCATATGGGTGAGCTTCAAGGAGACCTGCGAGTCCGCACCAGAGGCTTTTATGTCGTCAAGGAGGGAAATGTACTCTTTTGCGGCGCACTCGGCGTCAACGGCGGTCCTTGCGTTCTCGCCGAGGTTGTCTATGGTCGCCTTCAGGCCGAGCGCGTTCAATGCGAGCGCCGCGCCTATCGCGTCCCGCCTTTCGGTCCCGGCTATGTATCTCCTTGCGAGTACCAGGAGAAAGCCCTTCAACGCGGCTTCTCCAGAAAACCGCGCACCGCGTCCCAAAGCCCGGGGCTGTCCATCTCCTCTATCTCGTAGCGGACGCGCACGGCCGGTTTGTTCATGGGTATTACGCGGGAGAGGTCGATGGGGGTCGCGATAAGCACCAGGTCAGCCGGGGTCCTCTCGATTGTCTCCTGAAGCTCCTTTTTCTGCCCCTCGGAATAGCCCATCGCGGGGAGGAGGTTCCCGATGCCGGGGTGCTTGCGGAAGGTCTCCCTTATGCTGCCTATTGCATGGGGCCTCGGGTCCACTGGTTCGGCCCCGAAGGCCCTGGCAGCGGCAATGCCCGCGCCGTAAGCCATGCCGCCGTGGGTGAGCGTGGGGCCGTCCTCCACGACCAGCGCCTTCCTGCCCCTTATCTCGCCCTCGACGGTTATCTTCGAGTCTGTCCTCAGGATGGCCGCGCCCGGGTTTACGGACCTTGCGTTAGAGGCCGCAAGCTCGACCCTGGCCTCCGCGTTCCCGGCCTTGTTTATGACCACGACATGGGCCCTCCGGAGGTTCGCCTCTCCCGGGTAGTATTGGAATTCGTGGCCCGGCCTGAGCGGGTCTGTGACGACTATCTCGAAATCCGGTTTTACGAAGGGGAGGTCGTTGTTGCCGCCGTCCCAGAGGACCAGGTCGCCCTCTTTCTCTGCCTCGTCAAGGATCGCCCGGTAGTCGACCCCGGCGTATACCACGAGTCCTGATTCCACGAGCGGCTCGTATTCCTCCAGCTCCTCTATCGTGCAATCGGCCTTTTTCATGTCCTCGCGCGAAGAGAACCTCTGAAGCCGCTGCCTTTCGAGGTCGCCGTACGGCATGGGATGGCGGACGGCCACGGGCCTTCTCCCGGCCTGAAGGAGTTTTTTCCCGATATACCTCGTCACCCCGCTTTTGCCGCAGCCGGTCCTCACGGCAGATACCGAGACGACCGGCACCCTCGACCTTATCATCGCGGCCTCTGCCGAAGGCAGGACGAAAGCCGCACCGAGCGAGACGGCGAGAACCGCCCTTTGCATTACGTGCCCGTACGAGACGTCGCTGTAAGAGAAGACGACTTCGTCGGCCCCATGCCTTTTTATGAGCTCAGGGAGCTTGTCCTCGGGGTAAACCCTTATGCCTTCCGGGTAGAGCGGGCCAGCGAGGGAAGGGGGGTAGGTCCTGTTTTCTATGAAGGGTATCTGGGCGGCCGTAAAGGCGACGACCTCGGTCGAGGGGTCGTCCCTGTAAAGGACGTTGAAGTTGTGGAAGTCCCTTCCGGCGGCCCCCATGACGATGACGCGCTTTCTTCGGCCTTTTGCCTTTCCCCTCAAGGGAGGGCCTCCTCGAATATGGAAAGGGCCGCGTCCATTTCCTCCCTGGTCACGTTGAGCGGCGGCATCAGGCGGGCTACGTTCTTCCCCGGGCCGCACTCGATGATGATGAGCCCGTTATCAAGGCACCGCCCCATCAACCTTTCGAGCCCGGCTTTATCCGGGCTTCCGTCCGCCTTCACGAACTCGACCCCAATCATCAGGCCGAGCCCCCTGATATCGCCGATTATGGCGTGGCGGTTTTTCATCTCGTGGAGGCGGGAAAGGGCGTACTCTCCAAGCCTTGCGGAGTTCTCAAGGAGGCCGTCCTTCCTTATCTTGTCTATTGTGGCAACCGCGGTGGCGGCGGAGACCGGGTTGCCGCCGAACGTCGTGCCGTGCGCTCCGGGGGGCCATTTGGACATGAGCCTGGAAGAGGCCCCGAATGCGCTCAATGGAAAGCCAGAGGCGATGCCCTTTGCCATGACGATTATGTCCGGCTCAAGGCCGTAATGTTCGGAAGCGAACCACCTGCCTGTCCTGCCGAAGCCGCTCTGCACCTCGTCGGCTATGAGGAGGATGCCGTTCCTTGAGCAGAGGTCCCGGATCCTGAAGAGCACTTCCGGGGGCGGCGGGGCGTAGCCGCCCTCGCCCAGTACAGGCTCGATGACCATGCAGGCCACGTCCTCCGGCGATATCTGGTGCCTGAGGATGCCTTCAAGATATTCGTAGCATTCGAGCGAGCAGTCTTTTCGGATACGCCCCAGGAGGCAGCGGTAGCAGTAAGGGTAGGGCGCGTGGTAGACGGACGGGAGCAGGGGATGGAAGCCGCGCCTGTATTTGGCGGACGAGGTCGTAAGGGTGAGCGCGCCCATGGTCCTGCCGTGGAAGCCTCCGACGAAGCTGATTATGCCCTGGCGGCCCGTTGCATGGCGCGCAAGCTTTATCGCACCCTCTATCGCCTCGGCGCCGCTGTTCGAGAAGAAGAACATGTCGATTGCCCCGGGCGTTATCTCCGCGAGCCTCTCGGCAAGCTCTACCTGAGAGGCGTACCTGAAGATGCAGCCCGAGTGGACGAGGGAGTCCATCTGGCGCTTCGCCGCTTCGAGCACCTCGGGCGGGCAGTGCCCCAGGTTGGCGGTCGCAAGGCCGGACGAAAAGTCCATGTACCTCTTCCCGTCCGCGGATTCCACGTACAGGCCTTCGGCCTTTTCGACCTCTATATCGGTGTGGAAAACGAGCGCCGGGGTTATATGCTTCTTTGCCCGCTCCTTAAGGTCATTCCCCATTTGCCTCCGAAACCCGCCCGCAAGAGGGGCGGGTCATGTCACGTCAGGATTATGCTCGGTAATTCCGCAAGGAGAGGAAAACAAGCCGATGGCCGGAGGCGCCCGGCCCGGCTTCAGTCAGCGTCTATCGGCTGGGGCTCGCAGAGGAGGGAGTCGTAGATGGCGAGCCTGCCGCATTTCTTGCAGACGTACTCTATCTCGTCGACCATTTTGGGGCAGACGTGCCTCGGGTCGGAGACTTCCTTGCCGCAAAACTCGCAGACGAAAGGCAGGCCCTCGGTCCTCGGGTGGCATAAGTGGCCCCGGCCGCTCGCGAGCCCGCTGCATGTGGGACAGGAATAGGTCTTGACGTATTGTACCATACGAACGCTCCTTTAATGGTTTGTCAGGCTGCTGAAAAAGTCCAACCTGAGCAGCCTGAATGTGTTTTTTCAGCCGTTAAAAGGCGCCCCTGAAAAGGGCCGGTTATTTCCCGAAGAGGCTCGCCTGTATCGAGGTGAGCTTCCTTACGTGCTCCTTTTCCTGGTCGATGAGGGACTCTATTATTTTCCTGTCCTTTTCCCTTATCATCCGCTCAAGCTCGTAGTAGAAGAGGAGCGAGTCCTTTTCCATGTCGATCGCCATCTTGAGGGCCTCTTCCTCGCTCTTTACCGAGCTTGCCGCCTCCTTGCCCGCGTCCGGGTTCGTGAAGACCTCGGCGTCTGCCATTGTGTTCAGGTACTGCTGGGCCTCCTCGATGTACGGATCGAACCCGTTGGATGTATCCTCGGTCAGGAGTTTTTTAAGTTCGAGAAAGAGCTTTATGTGCGTGCCCTCCTCCTCGGAAAGGGCCTTGAACAGCGCCTTGAGCTCGTTTGTGCTTGCGCCCCTGGACGCGTCCGCGTAGAACCTCATCCCGTTTTCCTCTATCCTCAGGGCCATGTCGAGGACTTCCTTGCCTGTGAAATGCACCGGGTCCATTCCCCCCTCCAGTTTGATTTTTCCGGATTATAGCAAAAAAGGGAAGGCGGTTGAAGATGTTTTGAGAGAGCCTGGCGCTTGCCGGAATCCGGGCGCCCCGTCTGGGCCAGGATTCAAGTGCTGGCCGGTGCGCCTCACTCCTTGTCTATCTGGGCCTTTTGCAGGCGGCCGCTATAGTCCCTGTATACGACCTTCCATTTCGTGAACATGTCGAGAGAGCCGCCCCTTCCGCCGGCCTCCTTCCTGCCGAGCCCGCTCCTTTTCGTGCCGCCGAACGGGAGCTGCACCTCTGCCCCGATGGTAGGCGCGTTTATGTATACAATGCCTGCTTCGAGGTCGCGCTCGGCGACAGCGGAGCTGTTCACGTCCTGGGTGTATATGGACGACGAAAGGCCGTATTGCACGCCGTTGGCAATGCTTATGGCGTCTTTCAGGTCCCTGGCCTTTATGACCGCGGCGACCGGGCCGAATATCTCCTCCTGGGCTATCCTCATACCCGGGGCGGCGTCCGCGAATACGGTCGGCTCGATGAAAAAGCCCCTGGAGTAGGCCCCTCCGGTGAGCCTCTTTCCGCCGAGTGCGAGCCTCGCGCCCTCCTTTTTGCCGACCTCGATATAGCCGAGCACCTTCTCCATCTGCGCCTCGTTTATGACTGGGCCCATGTGGGTGCCGGGGTCGTGCCCGTTCCCGACCTTGAGCTTACGGGCCGCGCCGAGGAACATGTCGAGGAAGCGGTCGTATACCTTTTCGTGGACGATAAGCCTGCTCGCCGCAGTGCACCTCTGCCCCGAGGTGCCGAAGGCGCCCCAGAGCGCGCCCTCGATTGCGAGGTCGAGCCTCGCGTCGTCCATGACGATGATGGGGTTTTTCCCGCCCATCTCGCAGGATATCTCCTTTTCAAGGCCGCTGCAGAGCCTGGCGAGCCTCTCGCCCACAGCCGAGGACCCTGTAAAGGAGACCCCGTCAATGCCCGGGTGGGCGGCAAGGTACTCGCCGGTCACGTCCCCGGTCCCGTGGACGAGGTTAAGCACGCCCGGCGGGAGGCCTGATTCGGCAATTAGCTCCACGAGCCTTGCCGCCGCGACAGGCGTGTAGCTCGACGGCTTGAAAACGGCGGTATTGCCGGCCACGAGGCAGGGGAATATCTTCCAGGCAGGGATGGCGGTGGGGAAGTTCCAGGGGGTTATTAGCGCGAATACGCCTATGGGGACGCGGAGCGACTTGCAGTCCTTTGCAAAGAGCTCGGAAGGGACGGTCTCGCCTGAAAGCCTCCTGCCTTCACCTGCCATGTAGTAGGCCATGTCCACGGCCTCCTGCACGTCGCCCATGCCCTCGGGGAGTATCTTTCCCATCTCCCTCGTCACGAGCCTTGCAAGCTCGTCCTTGTGCCTGAGCAGCAGCTCCGCGGTCCTGAAAAGGAACTCGCCCCTTTTAGGCGCCGGGGTCAGGCGCCAGCCCTCATGGGCCTCCCTTGCCGCTGCTACCGCCCTGTCGACTTCCTCTTTTCCTGAAGCCGGCACCAGGCCGACGACATCTCCTGTATCCGCCGGGTTCACGCTCTCGATAACCTTTCCGGACGAGGCGGCGGACCATTTTCCGCCTATGAGGTTAAGGAATTCGGTGGGCATCTCCATCCTCCCGGGTAGCAGACTCAGTTGAGTATATCAGAGCGGAATTTCACAGGCAAGCGGCCTGGGGGCCCCGAATTTCCAGGAAACAGTGGACAAACGCTATAAAAAATGCAAGAATGTTACAAAAGTGATAATTAGGGTCAATATCGCCTGAGGCACCTGTGTCGGCTGCTGCGGGAACTCATCCATGAAAAAGGTCGTCATCACGATAATCTTCAGCATGCTTATTGCCGGCAATGCCTCTGCCTGTGCCGAGCACGGCGTCATACGCGACATGGAGTTCTTTTCGACGAACTGGGCCCAGGGCAGGGTCTCGATACTCATGTGGGACTCTCCGGGCAGGGTAAAGATAGTCGGCACCCTCAACCCTGGAGCCCTTGTCGAGGTGCTTGACAAGAGCGACGGTTTCGTGAAGATTAAGTCTTCCGAAGAGCAGGGCGGGGAGACCGGATGGGTGAGCAGCTCGATGGTGGAGATAACATTCGTCGCGGAGCCCGACGACGGAGAGGAATGCAAGCCGAAGTGGTGGTGAGAGAAGGGCCGCGCGCCCCGGAATTGGGCTTGACTCGCCGCCGGGCATGATGTATTTTTATTATCGAAATCCCGCGGGCGTAGTTCAATGGTAGAATGAAAGCTTCCCAAGCTTTAGACGTGGGTTCGATTCCCATCGCCCGCTCCATATCGAATGAGCGCCGGCCCGGATATCCGGGACCGGCTTTTTTTATGCTTACGGCCTGGAACCCCTGGCTTTCAAGCCGGGGAAGAAGGAGCCGCCCGGAATGAGCCGGGTCTTTTGGCGGGCGGGGCATATCGCCCGTCTTGACCCGGTTCTCCAGATGCCTCGGGGCTTTAGTCCAGGGTAGTTTTCAGGCCGTCTTTTCCTCGAAATCGTACCCTGAAACTAATCCTTGACTACAACGTGCTTAAAATGGTGTAATATTATATTGTTTTAGACAACCAGACCGGCAGAAACCACAGCCGAACAAAGGAGATTTGAAAAGAACGGATGAAATTTGAAAGTTTAGCTCTGCACCCGGACATTCTTAGAGGGATTAGCGATGCCGGATTCGAGCACTGCACACCAATTCAGGAGCAATCCCTACCCAAGTGCCTTGAGGGGCAGGACGTAATAGCCCAGTCCCAGACCGGCACCGGGAAGACCGCGGTCTTCCTCCTCACGATATTCAGCAGGGTCTTGGCAGCCGGCCCCAATACGACCGGGCAGCCGAGGGCGCTCGTCATGGCGCCCACAAGAGAGCT
Organism: Deltaproteobacteria bacterium UBA5799; assembly: GCA_002418185.1. Lineage (GTDB taxonomy): Bacteria > Desulfobacterota > GWC2-55-46 > GWC2-55-46 > GWC2-55-46 > UBA5799. The sequence goes on along the minus strand of DIDN01000069.1, from coordinate 1,003 downwards.
TGCGACCCAGATAATAGCCGACGCCGAGAAGCTCGGAAAACACCTGCCGTTCAGGTCGGTCGCCATTTACGGCGGGGTAGAGTACGGAAAGCAGGTGAACGCGCTTAAAGAAGGGGTCGAGCTGGTAGTCGCCACCCCGGGCCGCATGATAGACCTCTACAAGTCAAAGACCCTCTCGCTCGATTCGATAGAGATATTCATCATAGACGAGGCCGACCGCATGTTCGACATGGGCTTCGCCCCCGACATCATGTACATCGCGAGCAAGCTCCCCAGAAGCAGGCCCCGCCAGACCATGCTCTTCTCCGCGACGATCGACTCGAACGTCCGGAGGCTCGCCTCTCGCTACATGAAACCCGACCCTGTAATGGTGGAGATAGAGCCCGAGCAGGTGACCGTAAGCGCGATAGACCAGAGGATAATCTACGTATCGAACGAAGAGAAGCTCCCGGTCCTCTTCACGCTCCTTAAACGGCCGGACGTGGAGCGCGCGATAATATTCACGAACATGAAGTCCACCGCCGAGAAGGTCGGCATAAACCTCGTTTCCAACGGCGTCCCGGCCAAGGTGCTCACCGGCGACGTAAGCCAGGCCAGGCGCGAAAAGATAATAGAAGGCGTCAAGGCCGGGAAGATAAACGTCCTCGTCGCCACGGACGTGGCTGCGCGCGGACTGCATATCGAGGGCGTGACGCACGTCATAAACTACGACCTGCCGGACGACGCGGCCAATTACGTGCACCGCATCGGCAGGACCGCAAGGGCGGGAAAAAGCGGAAAGGCGTACAGCCTGGCCTGCGAGGACCATGTCCTCAACCTCCCGGAGATAGAGAAGTACATCGAGCGCAAGCTCGATACCGAATGGGTAGAGGAAGACGAACTGGTCAAGGACTTCGTCCTTAAGGAGAGGCCGAGGCGGGCGAGGCCGCCCGAGAGGACAAGGGGCGGCGGCAAGCGGGCCGCTTCCGGCGGGCGCGACAGGCAGAAGGACCTCCGGAGAGAT
>DIDN01000030.1 GCA_002418185.1 Deltaproteobacteria bacterium UBA5799 | reverse complement strand
TGTCAGGCCGGGAATAAAAATGCTCACATATCGTCATATATGCACCGCTTTTTATTCCCGGCCTTTCTTGATTGCGGGAAAAATCTTCAATTTTTAGAGGTTGCCTACAGAATAGGAGGTCCGATGCGCCGTTTCGCCGCTCTCTTTCTCGTGATCGCCGCTTTTACGGTCTCCGGGTGCTCGAAGCCGGTAATAAGGTGCGCCTCTCCCGAGGACAACCCCGGCCACCATTACCTTGCGGGGATGGAGCTTCTGGAAAAGGGCAGGACGGACGCCGCCCTTGAGAAGTTCGCCCGCGCCGCATGGTGCGACGAGAGGTACTCTCCGGCGTACGCAGGCACCGCAATAGCCGCTGCGATAAAGGCGGGCGCGCAGAGAGACGAGGAATACAGGCGGACGGACATCAAGAGGATAAACGAGCACCTCGATAAGGCGAGGAAGCTTTCCTCCTCGCCCGAGGACTCGTTCGCGGCGAGGCTCGCCGGGTTGCGGGCAGCTACTGCGCTAAAGGAGAAGGACTGGCTCAAGGAGGCGGAGAAGTCGTACAGGGCCGCCCTGAGGCTCAAGGTGAACGAAGGGGATGCGCTTGCATTCTACCGGGACAGGGAGGCCGCCGACTACTTCATGGGCGCAGCCTTTCTCGAAGCGAGGGAGTTCCGGCCCGCGGCTGAAAGGTTCAAATACGTCCTCGACTCAAAGGGGGCGGGCAGGTGGCACGGCCCCTCGGACCAGGCCTGGAAGAGGACCGACAAGATAGTCAGGGCCCTCTCGGGAGTGACCTTCGGCGACGTGGGCAAGGAAATAGCGCTAAGGGATACCGTCAGCAGGGCCGAGATGGCGGCGCTCCTCACGGACGAGCTCAAGGTCGGGAAGCTATTCGAGGGTCGGATACCCGTGAAGGCGGAAGAGGCCGGGTTTATCCCCGCCGACATGCTCGGAAGCCCGTTGAGGGAGGAGGTCTCGATTCTTGTCAAGCTCGGACTGAGGGGTCTTGAGCCCGCCTATGACGAGACGACGAGGGCGTACCTCTTCAGGCCCGACGAGCCGCTCAGGAGGAAGGAGCTGGCCCTTGTCCTCGAAGACATGGTCGTTAAGCTTTCGGGCGACGAGAAGATAGCGACGGCCTTCCTCGGGCACCGCCGCTCGCCTTTCCCGGACGTCGAGCCGTCATCGCCCTGGTATAACGCGATAATGAGCGTAACGACACGGGGGCTCATGGAGACCGCACTTTCAGGCGAGTTCAGGCCTGACGAATACGTTGACGGCGCCGAGGCGGTAATGGCGGTGAGGACGCTCAAGTACCGTCTGGATATACACTAAGAAGGAGAGGAGCATGAAAAAGCCCTTTTTGTTTTCCCTTTGCTGCGGTCTGCTGGCCGCATCCCTCCTGGCGCTGCCTTTGGGGGCCGCGGCAGCTGACCCGGCCCTTCCGGAAGAGACAGCCGGGGCCAGGGACGCGTTCATTAGGGGCGTTCTGACTGTAAAGGGCGAGGGGGCGGCGCCCGAAGGGGGCTTCTCGCAGGCCCAGAAGCGACTGCTTGCCCTTAGGGCCGCCAAGATCGCCGCATACCGCGAGATAACAGAAAGGCTCGACGGGGTGGCCGTGTCGGGCGAAACAGACGTCTTTAACGCTTCCGCCTTCTCGGACCGGGTGCGGACGTCCGTCCAGGGCGTAATTACCGGGGCAGAGGTGACAGGAGAGGCCTACGACCCCGAGACAGGCATCGCCGCCGTATATCTCTCGGTAAGCGTTCCCGAGGCCTTCGGCGCCCTCCTCCCCGCAATTTCAGGTACGGTGCCGCCGCTTCCGGAGTACCGCGCAATAGCCATAGCGCAGTCCGGCCCGGACGGCCTTATCGTGGACGCGCGCGGCACGGGTTTCAAGCCCGCGCTCCTCAACCGGATCGTGACCGCCGGAGGCGAGGTGGTCTACGACCCGTCGAGGCTGACGCGCGACACCGCGGCCAGGGGCGGCGCCCCGGGGTATACGAGCGACCTGGATAAGGCGAGGGACCTCCTTGCTCGAAAGGGCTCTGTAAACCCACTCGTTGTACGGGCAAGCGGGGTTTCGGACGTCTCTACGGACATAAGGCTCGGCCCATCGGACGCAAGCATTGTCTTCGCCTCGAACCAGTCCGGCAGGTTCCTCGAGGCTGCCCGCATAATATTCGTCCTCGACTGAGCCGCCTGCGGCAACTCTGAAAATTCTTTTACCGGGCTCTGCATTGTACGTGAATAAAAATGCTCACGGCCCTCCCTTGACTGCGCGAGAAACTCCTGTCCCTTTTAGCAGCTTACTGAACTATTTCAGCCTGTGATTCTGAGCTAAGCGAAGAATCTCGGCGCCGATAACGTCAAGAAATTACCAGGTTTTTCGCCGCCTTCGGCCCCTCAGAATGACAGCTCTCGTGATTATCCGGCAACCGGTTAGATGTCGTCTAATATCTAAAGCTCGCCCGCGATACCGCCGAAAAGAGAATAATTGCACGCCGTTTTTGATTGCTCAGGTCTGAAAAGGAGGTATTTCGTGAAAAAGGTCGTTGCGTTCGTTGCAATGCTGTTCATGTTCCTCGCCGCTCCGCCGGCATTCGCGCTCGTTGACATCGAGGGCAGGTACTGGTTTTCAGATATCGACGGGAACATAAGGCTTTCGGACGGGGGCGTCGGGACCAATATCGACCTTGTCCGCGACCTCGGAGTTGACGACGACGATTTCTTCGATGCGCGTATAACGCTCGAGCTCGGGAGCCACAGGCTCCGGTACGGCTTCATGCCCCTTAAGTGGGAAGGCCGGAATACGATTACAACTGATATAGAGTTCGGAGACGAAACCTTCTCGGAAGACGCCGATGTTGCATCCGAGCTTCGGATCGACTATCACCGCCTGGGCTACCAGTACAATATAATCGACACACTCGGCAACCACCTGGGCGTTATATTCGAGATTAAGTACTTTGACGGCAAAGCGTCATTAAAGGCGCCGTCCGTCCCGCTTGAGGAGACCGAGACCTTCCAGGCGCCCCTCCCGACAATCGGCTTATCCGCGCAGGCCGCCCTCCCGTTCCTCTTGAGCGTAGGCGGCGAGGTCACTGGCATCACCCTGGGGAGCAAGGCGTACCTCGTGGACGCGGAGGCCTCGGTAAACTTCGAGCCTCTCCCGTTTGTGGTCATATCCGGGGGTTACAGGTACTTCAGGCTGCACGCGGAGCACGACTCCGACCTCGCGGACCTGACCCTCAAGGGGCCGTTCGTCATGCTGAGGGCGGACTTCTAAGGAGTAAAACCACGGCACTGCCGCGCTCGCCAGGACGGAACGCGGGCAGGCCGGTAGAGTACAAAAAAGGCCGGGGAGCATTAACGCCCCCGGCCTTTTTAAATCCGGATACGTAATAACCTGTGGTCCTACTTCCTCTTGAGCGCTCCTCCGGCGTCCTCGGTCACGGGCTTAGAATGGCAGCGGTTGCAGTCCGCGAACTTGAAGGCCACCTTCTGGTGGCACGCTCCGCAGGAAGAGCCTTCAGCCATGTCCCGCATGCTCGCCGAGTTGGCGCCGAGCTCGTCCTTGAAGAACGCCTGGTGGCATGAAGAGCACACGACCCTCTCGGAATGGGTCTTGTGGCTGAAGAGGACGTTATTGACGTACGGCAGCGGGGACTCGAAGAGTATATCGTTGTCCCTTGTCTCGCCGGCTTTTTCGCCGGACTCCCCTTCGAGCGACTTTATGGGCTTCCTGGCCTTGTCCAGGAGGGCCCAGTCTATGTTGCCGAACCTGTCGAAGGGCAGGGCCTTCTCCGGCAGGAGGTCGAGGTTAAGGCCGGTCCCGAGCCGCTCGGAGGTCTCCCTGAGCTTCGAAACGTCAGCTTTTTTCGGGTCGAGGAGATGGGCCTCGCCCGGCGTGCCTACGCTGTGGCACCTGTCGCAGCTCTCGGCGGCGTTGAAGGCGGTCGTGCCGTTGTGGCACTTGCCGCAAAGGTTTCCGCCGAATATCTCGGCCATCCCGATTGAGCCGGTCTTTTTCATCTCGAAGAGAGCCGGGTGGCAGGCCTTGCACTCGAAGTTGACCCTGTGGACCCAGTGAGGGAATATGACAGGCGCCATCCCGGATGCCTCCGCCTTATCCCTCATCAGGATGTTGCCGGGAAATGCCTCGTATTTTTTCCATTTCTCGAGCTCGGCCTTCCTCTCCTCCTCTTTCCTCAGCTCCTCTTTCTGGAGGGCCTCTATCTCGTCCACGGACCCGTCCTGGCCGTGCCACTCGGCGTACATGGCGGCCATGGTGGCGGCCAGGTCCAGTATCGCCATCCTCTTCTCAAACCCGTCAGCCGCCCTGGCCTCGCCTATCAGGGTGCGGATCTCGCCTGGTATTATGTCCTTGTTGGTCTTTACGAGGAAGCCGAGGGCGTCGAACCTGTTCTGCTCATAGCTCGTCCTGAAGCTCTTCATGAACTTGCTTTCCGCAAACGACTCCGCGGCTGCAAGCGGCATCGCGAGCAAGCCCGCAAGCAGGATAAATGAAAATCTGGCCTTCATCTGCACCTCTCGTTACTTTATTTTCAAGGGCCGTATACCGGGTTTTTCAGGGGGCTTTCTTCCGGGAGCTTCCCTTTGAAAAACCGTTATGCTGCCCTCTTGATTAACCGGAACCGGACGGAGCACCCCGGATTATACCAGTTTAATCTTCAATATCCAATAAAACCGTACGCAACGCCGGGGGTGGATTTCAGCGCGGTTTTATTGTATAAGGTCAGGCAGAGACGCGCGAGGCCCGGAGCCGGGCCCTGCGCAAGAATAAAGCATGCCCCCGGAGCCAAGTATGCCGAGCGGTAATATGAGTGTTTCGATAGTCATGCCGGTTTACAACGAGCGGGAATACGTCACCAAGGTGATAGACAGGGTGGTCGCCACGGGGATACCGGACGAGCTCGTCGTAATCGACGACTTCTCGAAGGACGGCACCAGGGACGTCCTTAAGGGCCTGGAGTCCGGCTGGAGCGAAAAGGGAGTGAAACTCAAGCTCCTCATGCACGACAGGAACCAGGGGAAGGGCGCTGCGCTCCGGACCGGGTTCGCCCATGTGACCGGGGACATAACCATCATCCAGGACGCGGATTTCGAGTACGACCCCACGGACTACCCCAAGCTCCTGCAGCCCATTCTCGACGGGAAGGCCGACGTGGTCTACGGCTCGAGGTTCATCGGCGGCGAGTCCCACAGGGTCCTCTTCTTCTGGCACTCGGTCGGCAACAAGGTGCTCACCTTTTTTTCAAACATGCTCACGAACCTGAACCTCACGGACATGGAGACAGGGTACAAGGCCTTCAGGACAGAGGTGCTGAAGGGCATAAGGATAGAATCGGACAGGTTCGGGTTCGAGCCCGAGATAACGGCCAAGGTCGCCAGGAAGAAGTGCCAGATTTACGAGACCTCGGTCTCGTACGCGGGGCGCACGTACGACGAGGGCAAGAAGATAAACTGGAAGGACGGGGTGGCCGCGTTCTGGCACATTATCAAGTTCAACCTGCTGAGATAGATGACCGGGCGCGCTAAACACCTGTTCCTTTCACTTCTCGCTCTCGCCTTCTCTTCCTTTCTCCTGCCGTCCTCCGGATTCCCGGGCGAGGAGGAGACTAACATCCGCATCTACGAGGAGGCAGGCTCCTCGGTCGTTAACATAATAACCACGACCATATCGTACGACTTCTTCTACAACCCGGTCTCCGCCACCGGCTCCGGCTCCGGCGTGATAGTGGACGGGCGCGGCCACATAGTGACGAACTACCACGTCATAGAGGGCGCAAGGAGCCTCGATGTAACGCTATTCGATGGCTCAAGGCACAGGGCCGAGGTCGTGGGGGTCGATTCAGGGGACGACCTTGCGGTAATAGCGATAAATGCGCCCGCATCGAAGCTCAAGCCCATAAGCATGGGCGATTCCTCGTCGCTCAGGGTCGGCCAGAAGGCGCTCGCCATCGGTAGCCCGTTCGGGCTTGAAAAGACGCTCACGGTCGGTATCGTAAGCTCGCTCGGAAGGACCATGCGAGCCCGTAACGGCAGGCTCATGGGCGGCATAATACAGACCGACGCGGCAATAAACCCGGGGAACTCGGGCGGGCCGCTCCTTGACAGCCGGGGCAGGATGATAGGCCTGAATACCGCCATCTTCAGCCCGGTGAACGGCTCGATAGGGATAGGCTTCGCGATACCGGTCGACACCGTTAAGAAGGCGGTCCCTTCGCTTATCGAAAAGGGGTATGTGTCAAGGCCGTGGCTCGGCATAGCGGGCCAGACCATCGACACATATGACGCGGTGTCGATGGGGCTCCGCTCTGGCGGGGTGCTCGTGGCCGACGTATTCAGTGGAAGCCCGGCCTACAAGGCGGGCATAAGGGGCTCTACCGGGACCATGCGCGTCGGAAACATAATAATCGCTTCCGGCGGGGACCTCATAACGGGGATAAACGGAAAGCCTGTAAGCTCCATGGACGAGCTTAACCAGGAGATAGACGGGTTTAAGCCCGGGGACACGGTTTCCGTAAGGGTCCTCCGGGGCGGAAGGACCCTTGTCATAAAGGTCCATCTCGAAGAGCTGCCCAGGAACTATTAGATGAAGAAAAGCGAGGCCAGGCGGGAACTGAAAGTCGTCGGCATAGGGCTTTTGCTCGGGCTCTCGTGCGCGGTCTTCGGGGTCTTCTGGGCGGTCTATATGACGGTCTACAACGAAGAGATACACAGGGGCCTGAGCCTTGCCGAGAGGGCCTACATCGAGGAGATATTCGTCCTGAGCGCCAGGGGAGGGCATGAGGCGCACGGCATGGGACAGGAAAACGGGCATACGCATATGGTCGCCCGGCAACCCTCCGCCGTAGACGGACACCACGGCCATGAAGGGCATGACACGGCTTACGGGGCGGACGCCGGTCATGGGGCGCATGGCGGGCATGACGATGCGCCCGTCCATTCAGTTGAAAGCCCCGACATGAGGGCCGCGCATGAAAGGCTCTCGAAGGCCCATGCCCACGCAATGGGCCTCGGCGCGCTCACGATAGGCGTATCCCTCATGCTGGCCTTCATCCCGGTCAGGCCGTGGGTAAGGGCACTTGCGGCAGGCTCGCTCGGTACCGGGAGCTTCTTCTACCCGCTCGCCATGATAATATCTGGCCTGCGGACGACTGCGCTCGGAGAGGCGGGCGCCGCACAGTCCGTCTTCACAATGGCCGCCTTGAGCGTCTTTCTTTCCGCAACGGGCCTCTTGACAGCGGCGGCCCTGCTTATAATATGGCTCTTCAGCGGCGATGATTGACGCAGGCCGCCCGTTTTACATCAAGCCGGGGTTCTTCCACGTTCCACTCGGGTAGCGGGTCAGTTTTGACCCTCTGCCTTCACTCGAATATCCTTGACAAGTCCGGCGGTCCTGGATTAAGATATTCCTATTATTTCCCCATAAATTTCCCGTAACTGACGGAATCAAGGTGGACAACCACCGGGGAACGGGAAAGAACCGAAGCGCTTGCCGACCGTCTGGGCCCAACATCCTGCATGCCGATGCCGGATGCGGCGCCGTGACGGTTTTTTTATTGCGGGCCGGTTGAGGGAGCGGCGGCGCTGAAATGGGGAGGTCCCGGATTCCGGCTGGACGAATACCCTTGACCGCGAAGGGCAAAAATAGTATCTGTGGGACCACCTTTGACAATGGGACACAGGACTTTCGAGAGAGGGATCCATCCCTCTTATTATAAAGAGCTTACTTCCGGCAAGAGGGTCGAGCCGGCTGCCCTGCCCAGGACGGTAGTCATACCGCTGCAGCAGCATGCCGGAACGCCTTGCGAGCCGCTTGTCAAAAAGGGCGAGACCGTCCAGGAGGGGCAGAAGATAGGCGACGTCAAGGCCTTTGTCACCGCCCCCGTCCACGCGAGCATCTCAGGCAAAGTAAAGGATATCGAGCTTGCCAACCACCCCAACGGCTACAGGTGCGCCTCGGTCGTCATCGAGGGCGACGGCTCCCTGAGGCAATGGGGCTCCGACGGTAAAGTGGTCGATATCGGCGCGCTCCAGCCCGAGGCCGTGCGCCAGGCCATTAGGGAAGCCGGCATAGTCGGCCTGGGAGGGGCGGCGTTCCCCTCTTCCGTAAAACTTTCGCCCCCAAAGGGCAAGGCCGTGGATACCGTCATACTCAACGGGTGCGAGTGCGAGCCGTACCTTACGGCAGACCACAGGACAATGGTCGAGGAGCCCGAAAAGGTAGTATGGGGGCTTAAGGCCCTCATGAGGGCGTCCGGAGCGGCAAGGGGATTCATCGGCATAGAGGAGAACAAGCCCGATGCAATCGATGCCCTCACAAGGGCGCTCTCGGGCTCGCCTGAGATAGGGATAACGGTACTCGAGGCCAAGTACCCCCAGGGCGCGGAGAAGATGCTCATCTCGGCTGCCGTGGGAAGGAAGGTGCCCCCCGGGAAGCTGCCGTTCGATGTGGGCGTGCTCGTAAATAACGTGGGCACGGCCGTCGCCGTTTTTGAGGCCCTCAACTGGGGAAAGCCGCTCATCGAAAGGGTGGTCACCATAAGCGGGAACGGCGTAAGGGAGCCCAAAAACCTCAGGGTCCGCGTGGGCACCCTGTTCGGGGAGGTCATAGACCAGTGCGGCGGCCTCGTCGGCAGTGAGATAGAGGTCCTTAACGGCGGTCCCATGATGGGAAATTCGCAATCCACTCTTGCCGTCCCTGTTACAAAGGGCACAACCGGCATAACCGTCATCTCCGCGGACGAGATACAGGTGCGGCCCTACGAGCCCTGCATAAAGTGCGGGAACTGCGTCGAAGTCTGCCCCATGGGCCTCATGCCATACAGGCTGGGCGATTACGGGAAACTCCAGATGACCGCGGAGATCAGCGCGCTCGACGGCCTCAGCTGCCTGGAGTGCGGCTGCTGCTCCTACGTGTGCCCGGCGAAAAGGCCCCTCATACAATGGATACGCGTCGGGAAGCTCAAGCTCCGCCAGGAGGCCCGCAAGGCCCAGGGCGCGAAATGACCGCCCCGGGCCCATAGAGGCGGCCCGGAAAAAAACCTCGTTACGGCGGAATCATAAAGAGGATATGGACCAGAAAACCACTAATACGACACCCGGCACCGCGGTCGGCAAGCCTTCTGTCAGGGAGGCCGCAGCAGAGGCCCCGGCAGCCGCGGCGCGGCTCATAGTATCCTCTTCCCCGCACTTCATGGCGGACGAGAGCATACCGAAGATAATGCACACGGTCGTTGCGGCTCTCATGCCCGCGGCAGCCGCAAGCATCTACTTCTTCGGATGGAGGGCGCTCCTCCTCATCGTCTTCTGTATTGCGTCGTGCCTCGCCACCGAATACGCCTTCCAGAGGATAAGGAGGCAGCCCGTAAAGATACACGACGGGAGCGCGGTCATAACCGGCATGCTCCTTGCCATGACGCTTCCGGCGGGCTTTCCCCTTTTCGGCGCGTTTCTCGGTTCGTTCTTCGCAATTGGCGTCGGCAAGCAGCTCTTCGGCGGCCTGGGCTACAACATATTCAACCCAGCGCTCCTCGGAAGGGCGTTCCTCATGGCCACTTACCCGGTGCTTACGACCACATGGGTGGAGCCGAGGACGGTGGAGAAGGCGGTTGACGCGGTGACCGCCGCTACCCCGATAGGGCTCTGGAAGTTCGAGGGCAACATGGACTTCAACCTCCTTGACATGTTCCTCGGCAACACCGCGGGCTCGCTCGGCGAGACCTCGGCCCTGGCCATAATAATCGGCGGCCTGTACCTCAGGTACAAGGGCTACATAAACTGGAAGCTACCGCTCGGGTATCTCGGAACCATAGCCGCCGTCTCGGCCGTTTTCTGGCTCGTAAACCCGGCCAGGTACCCGGACCCTCTCTTTCACCTCTTTGCCGGGGGCGCGATGCTCGGGGCCTGGTTCATGGTGACCGATATGGTGACCTCTCCCACTACATCGCTCGGGCAGTGGATATTCGTCATAGCTGCCGGTGTGATGGCGGTGGTGATAAGGATATTCGGCGGCCTTCCCGAGGGGGTCATGTATTCGATACTCTTCATGAACGCCTTTGTGCCGCTCCTTAACAAGCACACGAGGCCGAGGGTATTCGGCATGGTGAAGTCAGGTAAAGGCTAAGTCAGCCTTTCGGCATACTGGAGGCTTTATTTGAACGGCGTGAAAAAAATGCTCCTCAACCTCATAATCGTCGGAGCCCTTTCCGGGGCCGTCCTGTCGGGCGTCTTTACGAAGGCAGAGCCGTTAATAAAGGCCAACAAGGAAAAGGAACTCCGGGAGGCCATATTCATGGTGCTTCCGGAGGCGAAGGACTTCAAGGTGGTCGAAAAGACCGTAGGGCAGCAGAAGCTCATCGTCTATAAAGGCATTGACGCCGGAGGGCTCCCTGTGGGAGTCGCCTTCAAGGCGGACGGGAACGGTTTTTCCGCCAACATAGGCCTCATGGTGGGCCTCGACCTCGACTACTTGAGGCTCAAGGGCATAGAGGTGCTCGAACAGCTCGAAACACCCGGCCTCGGCGACAGGATAAGGGACGAGTCGTTCAAGGACCAGTTCAAGGGCCTCGAAACGAGGCCCAGGATAGAGTACATAAAGTACAGGAAGCCGGAAAGGCCCAACCAGATACAGGCCATAACAGGAGCAACGATATCGTCAGAGGCGGTCATAAAGAACATAAACAGGGCGGTGGAGCAGGTGGTGGCGAACTTCCCCCGCGAGGAGATGATGAAGGCGGAGGAAGGGCCGCGCCAGGCGGCACCCGCAACGGAGGGGCAGGATGCAGCAAGATAAAAGCCTCCTTTACGAGTTCAAGAAGGGCCTATGGCAGGACATCCCGCCGTTCAGGCTGCTTCTCGGCCTCTGCCCTGCGCTCGCGGTATCGAACTCCGCGATAAACGGCCTCTCCATGGGGCTTGCCACCCTTTTCGTCCTCTTCACCTCGAATATCGTGGTTTCCCTCATAAGGAGGACCATATCGGCGAAGGTGAGGATACCGGCGTACGTGGTGGTCATAGCGACGCTCGTGACCGTGACCGACATATTCCTTGCTGCGGTGTTCCCGGCCATATCAAAGGCGCTCGGCCCGTACATACCGCTTATCGTCGCGAACTGCATAATACTCGGAAGGGCCGAGGCGTTCGCGCAGAAGAACGCGCTCCTTCCGACCGCGATGGACACGCTCGGCATCGGCATCGGGTTCACCATGAGCCTCACCCTCATGGGCACGATACGCGAGGTGCTGGGCTTCGGGAGCGTTTTCGGCATGCAGCTCCTCGGCTCATGGTTCGAGCCCTGGATAGTCATGATACTCCCGGCAGGGGCGTTCCTCGTGCTCGGGGGGCTCGTCGCTCTCGTAAGCTGGATATCGAGCAGGAAGGCCGCCAGGGCCCGGGCGGCGGAAACGGCCGCAAGCTAAGGGGAAAGAGTCTTGGAACTCATACTGATATTCATATCGGCTTCCATAGTAAACAACTTCGTGCTCGCCTATTTCCTGGGCATATGCCCGTTCATAGGCGTATCGAACAAGACCGAGAACGCGGTCAACATGGGGCTTGCGACGACGTTCGTCATGACCCTCACCGCCGCCGCGACCTGGCCCATATACCACCACGTGCTCGTAAGGTTCAACGTGCCTTTCCTGCAGTACGTGACCTTCATTATCATCATCGCCTCGCTCGTGCAGCTCGTCGAGATGTACGTGAGAAAGGCGAGCCCTGCGCTTTACCGCGCGCTCGGCATATTCCTCCCGCTCATAACGACGAACTGCGCGATACTGGGGCTTGCGCTCTTCATGGTCCTCAGGGACTACAACTACCTCGAGTCCATCGTCTTCGGCTTCGCGACCGGCATCGGCTTCACGCTCGCCATAGTCATGATGTCCGGCATAAGGGAGGAGCTCGAGTTCGCGGACGTGCCCGAGCACTTCAGGGGCGCGCCCATAACCTTCATAGTCGCCGGCATGCTGGCGCTCGCCTTCATGGGCTTCGCCGGGCTCATAAGGGGTTAGCGGAAGACAATGCTTGAAACACTCATAATATCCGCCGTGAGCATGGGCGCCATCGGGGCCGTCATGGCCGGCTTCCTTATCTACGCCGACAGGAAGCTAAAGGTGGAGGAGGACCCGAGGGTCGAGGCCATCTCGAACGCTCTTCCCAACACCAACTGCGGCGGCTGCGGATACCCGGGGTGCAGGGTTTTCGCCGAGGCCCTCATGAAGGGCGAAGCACTCCCCACGGCCTGTGTGGCCGGCGGGAACGACACCGCCGCCGCGCTTGCCGGGATCCTCGGCGTCGAGGCCGGGAGCATGAAGAGGATGCTCGCGGTGGTCCTCTGCAGGGGCGGCAACGCCGAGGCTGAAAGGCGTGCCGAGTACAGGGGCGATATGACCTGCACGGCTTCGCATTTGACGGGCGGGGACAAGTCCTGCACCTACGGCTGCCTCGGTCTCGGCGAGTGCGTGGACGCCTGCAAGTTCGACGCGATGGCAATGAACGACAACGGTCTGCCGGTTGTCTTTTACGACAAGTGCGTCGGGTGCGGGGCCTGCGCGAGGGCCTGCCCCAGGGACATCATAGAGATGCACCCTGAGGACAGGAAGCTCTTCGTCTACTGCAAGAACCTGGACAAGGGCGCCTACGCAAGGAAGGTCTGCAAGGTGGCCTGCGTTGCCTGCGGCCTCTGCGTAAAGGACTGCAGCGTCCCGGGCGGGATAGTCATGAAGAACAACCTCGCGGTCGTGGACTACTCGCTCGCCCCCCAGACCGACGAGTCGGTCAAGCGGTGCCCCACCAAATGCATACTCTGGGGAGAGGAAGAAAAGGTCACCCGGGACGCCTACTATTCCGGCAGGCCGAAGGCCTGACGGCCTCCTGTTTCGCGGTGATTTCCTAATGGAAAGTTAATGCTTTTTTAATTGTTTTTTGCTATATTGAGCCTGCTTGAAATCGTTCCGAATCTTCCCAGAAGAGCACAGGCCTACAATGGCTACAGGCGCTTCAAGAGGCGTAATCTTCTTCGTCCTGCTTTCCGTGATTGTCTTGGGGCTGGCGTCGTGCGACGCCGGCAAGGGGACGAAGGCCGCGCCCGAGGGCCTGAGGGGAGGCGAGACAAGGCCCACGCTGGACCCGGCCATGTTCACCGGCCTCTCTGCCGAGGCTTACCAGGCGGCCAGGGAGATACCCGAGATAATAGACAGCCTTTATTGTTATTGCGACTGCGAGAAGCACTTCGGGCATAAGAGCCTTCTTACCTGTTTCGTCGACGAGCACGCCGTATACTGCGACATCTGCATATACGAGGCGCTGATGGCGCGCGACCTCCACAGGCAGGGCATGGACGCGGCGGCCATCAGAAAGGCCGTGGACGAGAGGTTCGGCCATTTGAGGCATACCGATTCGCATTGAATTCCTCATAAGGAGGCACCCTTGAGAAGAAGAAGCCTTTTAACCGGAGCTGCCGCGGTGGCGATAGCCTCCGTACTCGCCCTGGGCGGCTGCTCCAAAGACGAAACCGCCGGGCCCCAGGAACAGAGCAGTCCCGCGGAACAATCGAGCGCAGCTCAGCCGCACCCTCCCGTGAATACGATGCTGATAGCGGACCTGGAGAGCAGGCTGAAGGAGAGCCCAGGCAGCCCCGAAATCATGTGGAGGCTCGCGGACGCCTACTTCGAGTCCAGGCAGTTCGAGCAGGCGGCCGCATACTATAAAAAGGTGCTGGACTCGGGGTCCGGCGAGACCGACGTCTACAACGGCCTCGGCATATCGCTCCATTACATGGGCAGGTCGGCCGAGGGGCTTACCTTCTTAGAGGAGGGAATAAAGAAGAACCCCTACCACCAGAGGATATGGCTCACGAAGGGCTTCATACTCGCGTACGGCATGGGCGACATGGAAGAGGCCAAGGCCGCGTGGGAGAAGGCCACAGTGCTCAACCCGGAAAGCCAGGTCGGCAAGGCCGCCGCCGAATATCTCTCCGCGCTCACAAATAAATAGGAAGCAGGTCCCCGACGATGGCAGAGAAAGCAAAGGAGGCTGCGGAAGGCATGGACGCCAGGTGGTACAGGGCCATTGGCTCGGGTATCTGGAGCTTTCTGAACTCCCTCAAGCTTACTATTTTCATACTGATATCGCTGGCGGTCACCTCGATTTTCGGGACCGCAATCGAGCAGAACGCCCCTATCGAGCAGTACATAGCCGACTACGGCGAGACCTGGGGCAAACTGATCCTCTACGCTAACCTCAACGACATGTATTACTCGTGGTGGTTCAGGGGGCTCATACTGTTCCTGGCCGTCAACATCATAGTCTGCACCCTCGAGAGGTTCCCCCCCAAGTGGAAGTCGCTCCTTAACCACAAGCAGGAACGGTTCGAACCGAGGCTCATAGAGAAGTTTGCGCACCACGAGTCCCTGAGCCTCAGCGCGAGCCCCGAGGCCGTGAGGGACAGGCTCCTCCAGGTCCTCAGGAAAAAAAGGTTCGGCACGGTTACCTCGGGGGGCGGGGGCGAGTTCTTCATATACGCCTGGAAGGGGAGGATCGGCAGGCTCGGCTCCGACATGACCCACATAAGCCTCCTCCTCATACTCCTGGGGGCCCTTCTCGGGAGCATCTACGGGTACAGGAGCACGGTTTTCATGAACGTCGGCAACACCATCGATCTCAAGAACGAGAACTTCATGCTCAGGCTCGACAAGTTCTGGATAGACTACTACGATACCGGGCACATCAGGCAGTACAACTCGCTCCTTACCATCGTCGAGGACGGCAAGGAAGTGCTGCAGAAGCAGATATGGGTAAACGAGCCCCTACACTACAAGGGGATCAAGTTCTACCAGGCGAACTACGGCCTCTCGTGGAACAAGCTCGAGGAGGCGCAGATTGTCTTCAGGCGCAAGGTCGACGATGGGACCGAGATATCCTTCGCCGCCAAATGGAACACGCTCGTGGACGTGCCGAACAGCAAATACTCGGTCAAGCTCATAGCGTACACGGCTGATTTCGCGTACGACGAGGAGAATAACCTGGTCTATTCCAAATCCGAAAACCCCGAGAACCCCGCCATCAAGATAGAGGTATACGAGGGCGACAGGCTGATATCCTCGCCGTGGCTCTTCCTGAACTACCCCGGGATATTCCCTGCCATACCCGACTCCGACGTGGACCTGGTCTACACGGGCCACAGGGGGACGTGGTTCTCGGGCCTCCAGTACAGCAGGGACCCTGGCACCAACGTAGTATGGGTCGGCTCCGCCGTCATGGGCATAGGGTTCATCATGGCCTTTTTCATCTACCACAGGAGGGTCTGGATACACATAAAGGGCGGGGGGCAGTCCACCGAGATAAAGATCGGCGGCACCGTAAACAAGAACACATTCGCGTTCGAGCGTGACTTAAAGGAGATAACCGGGTCGGTGTCTTCCAACGAGAGGCCATAGGGGGAGAAGATGATACTTTCTCTTGTCTTTTTTACATTTTCGTTCATTTTTTACATTCTCGCGACGACCGCTTACGCGGGGTACTGGGTGTTCAGGAAGAAGTGGATAGGGCAGATCGCCACGGCGCTGGCCTTTATCGCCCTGGGCTCAACCACCATGGTCCTCATAAGCCGCGCCGGCGAGGCCGGCCACGGCCCGTTCTCCAACCTCTGGGAGTCGATGGTGCTCTTCGTCTGGGCGACCAACGCCGGCTACCTCATGATGGAGTACAGGTACAAGTTCAAGGCCATAGGCACGGTAGTCATGTCCATCATGACGCTGGCGATGCTGGCGGCCTCGCTCCTCCCTTACAGGTACAAGGACGTAACGCCGCTTAATCCGGCGCTGCAGAGCAAGTGGAAGTGGATGACGAGCCTGCTTTCCAAGTGGGACCTGCAGAACTACGCCATAGGCTGGCTCGACTTCCACGTGGTCACGACCTTCATCGGGTACGCGGCCTTCGCCATATCCTTCGGGCTTGCGATCCTTTACCTCCTCAAGAACAGGTACGAGGCCAGGCAGCAGCAGGTAAAGCTCCTCGACGCCTTCCCTGACTCGAAGGTCCTCGACGAGATGAGCTACCGCGCGGTAGCCTGGGGCTTTCCGTTCCTTGCCGTCGGCATCGTGTCCGGCGCCATATGGGCCAATTACGCCTGGGGCGGGTACTGGAGCTGGGACCCCAAGGAGACATGGTCGCTCATAACCTGGTTCATATACGCGGCCTATCTCCACGCGAGGGTCACGAGGGGGTGGAGGGGAAAGAGGGCGGCATACCTCTCGATACTCGGCTTCGCGGCCGTCATATTCCTCTACTGGGGCGTGAGCTTCATCCTGCCCGGCCTGCACGCGTATGCATGAGGCGGGCAAAATAAAAACACGGGTGCGGAGATGAGCGTAAAGACCAACTCAGAGGAAAACGAAAAGGGGCTGCCCGCCGTGGCGCTCGCAGGGATACTCCTGGCCGTCATAGCTGCCGTGGCCCTCATATTCATCTTCGGGCAGCGCCAGAAGTTCGAGCCTGTTGTCGCAAACACCGAGATGATCGATTTCGAGCTCCCGGACCTGGCCGGCAATACGCACAAGCTGAGCGATTTCAAGGGGAAGGTCATATTCCTGAATTTCTGGGCCACGTGGTGCAAGCCCTGCGAGGAGGAGATGCCCTCGATGCAGGTGCTCTCGGACAACCTTTCCTCGTTCCCGTTCGTCATCGTCGCTGTGAGCATCGATAACGACAGCCCCGAGAACGTCGAGAAGTTCGTGAAGAAATACGGCCTGACCTTCCCGGTCCTCCATGACAGGAGGGGGAAGGTGAAGGAGATATTCAAGACCACGGGCGTGCCGGAGACGTTCATCATCGACCATAACGGCGTTATTGCCGAGAAGGTCATGGGCCCCAGGGACTGGTCCGAGCCGTCCGCCACGAGGCTGCTGATGGAGCTCGTTCAATTCGGGCCGAAAGAGAAGGGCGGATACTCCGCCAGGTAGCGAAATCCCGAGCCGAAGATGACCACTGAAGTTTCCATACCGCTCGCGTTCATGGGGGGGATACTGTCCTTCGTGTCCCCGTGCGTGCTGCCGCTTGTCCCTTCCTACATCTCCTTCGTGACAGGCATCTCCTTCGAGGAGCTTACCGGCGAGGGAGCGGAGGAGAAGAAGCTCAAGAAGGTAATACTCTTCAACTCCCTCATGTTCATCATGGGCTTCTCGACCGTTTTCGTAGTCATCCTCGGCTCGTCCGCCCAGCTCCTCGGGAACGTCTTCATGGAGTACCAGGACATCGTAAGGAAGATCGGCGGCCTGGTCATAATACTCCTCGGCATACACATCATAGGCATCATAAACTTCGGCATACTCCAGAGGGACAAGCGCCTCCATTTCTTCCGCGAGAAACCTGCGGGCCTGCTGGGGTCGTTCCTCGTCGGGATAGGCTTTGCCGCAGGCTGGACGCCCTGCATAGGGCCGATCCTCTCGGCGATATTCGCCGTGGCCGCCACTACCGAGAGCCCGTGGTCCGGCATAATCCTTTTCGTCGCATATTCGGCCGGGCTCGCCATTCCATTCCTCCTCACTTCCCTGGGCATCAACACCTTCCTCCGTCATTTCAACAGGCTCAAAAAGCACATGAGGACCGTCTCGATAGTGACCGGGCTCTTCCTTATCGTAACTGGGCTCTTGATATTCACGAACTCTCTTGGTATCATAGCCGGGTACATGAACAGCTTCATACCCAGCATAAGCTGAGCCCATTGCCATGACAATGCCGACCGTTGAACTTTATGCACTGGAGGACTGCACCCTCTGCGCCCTCGATGACTGCGCCCTGTGCAAGGAGGCAAGGAGCATCATCGACAGGGCCAGCCGCGACCTGCCCTTCCAGTTCAAGGAGGTCGGCATCGACACGAGCGAGGACTTGTTCAGGAGATACAAGGGCGAAATACCTACAGTTTTCATTAACGGGAAAAAGGTATTCAAATACAAGGTCGACGAGGCCGAGTTCAAAAAAAGGGTCAGGAAGGAAATAATCAAGGCAGGCATGTCCCGCATCGCAAAGAAATAACCGGCCCGTACGCGCCGCAGGCCCCCTCGAAGCATCTTTTCCCCGATTTCCTCCGTTTACATTTACGATACGCGCTCCGCGCTCTCAGCCCAGACGTGGCTCGGGACAACGCTGTTACGAAATTGTCCGGTCCGCGCCGAAGTCCCTGGCAGGCCGCTATCATTGCTTTTGACAATGGAATCCTGTATTATTCGATACTGGCCGGGTCCACAGCCTGTTCATGGTTTTTTGCAGGAAACGTCCGTCCACTCGTGAGCCGTGTTTAAGTAATTAAAAACAGTGCAATTCCGGATGTTTTTGTGAGAAAGATAATATTCATTATCATGCTCGCGGCGTGGTCCTTCCCGGCGAACCTCTTCGCTGAAACCGCGGTCATCACCGACCTGGAGGTAGCCAGGCCTCCCCTGACCGTCTCTTTCAAGGTCAAGGACGCCTTCAGCAAGAACATAGAGGAGGCGGTAAGGAGCGGCCTGCCGACCTCGTTCAACTTCATTATCGAGCTCAACAGGGTGAACAGGGTCCTGCCCGACGAGAGGGTCGGCAGGTGGGAGTTCAGGCACACGGTCAAATACGACAGCCTCAGGAACGAGTACGAGATATTCCTCGACGAGAAGGGAGGTAAGCCCGTGCGGACCAGGGACTTCGACGAGATGAAGGAGGTCATGGCCGCCTGTTCCGGCGTGGCCGTAGCCCCGGCCCACCTCGCGCCCGGAAGCCTCTATGAGCTCAGGATAAAGGCCGCCATGGACCCGCTGGAGCTGCCGTTCCTCCTGAACTATATCTTCTTCTTTCTCAAATTCCTGAATTTCGAGACCGACTGGCATGTCCATACCTTCACGGCCTGATACGCGATGAGCGAGCCCCGGAGCATAGAGACCCAGAAGGCCGAAGCCGAGGCCAGGAGGCGCCGCAGGGAAATATTGCTCATCTTCCTCGTCGTCCCCGCGATAATCGTCCTCACCCTGGTCGAGTCGCACTTCTCGGCCCTGAGCGGCGACGTGCCGATCGCCACCAACATCCTCATCTTCGGCCTCATAAACATCAACATCATACTCCTTATCCTCCTCGTCTTCCTCGTCCTCCGTAATACCGTGAAGCTCTTCATGGAGAGGAAGCGGCAGGTGATGGGCTCGAAATTGAGGACCAAGCTCGTCACCTCGTTCGTGGCCCTCTCGATAGTGCCGACCGTGCTCCTCTTCGTGATAGTCATAGGTTTCATAAACAGGTCCATAGACGGGTGGTTCGGCATAAAGGTGGAGGACTCGCTGCAGGAGTCGCTGGAGCTGGCGCAGAACTATTACAAGGACATGCACGACAGGGTGGAGGCCGCCTCAAGGGCCCTTGCCGTCTCCGTGGACGCCGGGGACGTGGACGCCGACGGGCGGGAGGACTTCGTAAGGCGGA
The DNA here is from genome assembly GCA_002418185.1 of Deltaproteobacteria bacterium UBA5799. Lineage (GTDB taxonomy): Bacteria > Desulfobacterota > GWC2-55-46 > GWC2-55-46 > GWC2-55-46 > UBA5799. The sequence goes on along the minus strand of DIDN01000030.1, from coordinate 33,001 downwards.
AGATAGTCGAGTGGGACCTCTCCACCGTGGAGGTCTTCTCCGCCGCCGGGCAAAGGGAGCTCTACACGCTGGCCGACAAGATAACCCGCAACATGGTCCCCGACACCGACGAGGGCGCGGTCACCAGGGCGCTCAGGGGCGAGGCGTCGAGCTACATACAGACCCTGCAGGTGGGAGACGTGGTAAGGGCGGTCGCGCCTCTCAAGCCCACGGTCGAGGGCGGTGCGCCGTCCGGGGCGGTGGCCGTGAGCTACTACGTCCCGCGTAGCCTCATGGACAAGATGAAGGAGATTTCCGCGGCCTTCGAGGGCTACAAGCAGCTGAAGCTCTTGAGGTACCCGGTAAAGGCGAGCTATTTCACGATACTCCTCATAATAACCCTCTTCATAGTCTTTTTCTCCATCTGGATAGGCCGGTACCTCGCCAAGGAGCTTACGGTGCCCATCCACGAGCTCGCAGAGGGCACCCATGCCGTGGCGAGCGGGAACCTGGATTACAGGATAAAGGTCGAATCGGACGACGAGATCGGCCTGCTCGTGAAATCCTTCAACAGGATGACAGAGGACTTGAAGACCGGCAAATACAAGATCGAGGCCGCGAACCTCGACCTCCGGCGCACGAACACGGAGCTCGACCAGAGGAGGAGGTACATAGAGATAGTCCTGGGGAACGTGCCCGCGGGCGTCATATCGATCGACAAGTCCGGGAAGATAGTCTCGATAAACCGCGTGGCCGCCCAGATGCTCGGGGCGGGCGAGGAGAACATAATAGGCAGGAACTACAGGGAGGTGCTCCGGGAGGAGGACAGGGAGGTGCTCCGGGAAATGATACGCGCCATGAACGAGATGGGTCTCGAGTCAATGGAGAAGCAGATGAGGGTGGATGTCGACGGCAAGGTGATGACGGTGCTTGCCAACCTGAACGCCCTGAAGGACGACTCCGGGAACTACCTCGGCATGGTCGCGGTCCTCGACGACCTCACCCATCTCGTAAAGACCCAGCGGATGTCCGCCTGGAAGGAGGTCGCCAGGAGGATAGCGCACGAGATAAAAAACCCGCTTACCCCCATAAAGCTCTCCGCGCAGAGGCTCCGCAAGAAATACCTGGACAGGTTCCCGGAGGAAGACACCGTCTTCGACGAGTGCACCATGACCATCATAAAGCAGGTCGACGAGCTGAAGGCCCTCGTAAACGAGTTTTCGAGCTTCGCCAGGATGCCAGCGGCAAACCCCAGCCCGAACGACCTGAACGAGGTGGTCCGCGAGGTCATGTCCCTTTACAAGACGGGGCAGAGGGCAGTAGGCGTCGAGTCGTCCCTCGACGAGCGCCTGCCGGTCCTCGACATTGACAGGGACCAGATAAAAAGGGTACTAATAAACCTCATGGACAACGCGATAGCCGCCATCGGAGACGAGGGCGGCATTGTGCGCATAGAGACCGTTTACATGCCGGAGCTGCAGCTTGCGCGCTTCGAGGTCATCGACACCGGCCCGGGCATACCCGCGGAGGCCAAGCAGAAGCTCTTCGAGCCGTACTTTTCGACGAAGAGGACCGGCACCGGGCTCGGGCTGGCTATCGCGAGCAACATCATAGCGGACCACAACGGGTACATAAGGGTAAGGGACAACCAGCCGAGGGGCACCCGTTTCGTTATAGAGCTGCCCGTAAGGACGGTGACCATATGAAGACCACGGTCCTTGTAGTCGACGACGAAAAAGATATAAGGGACGCCCTCCAGGGGGTCCTCAAGGACGAGGGGCACGATGTCGTCACTTCCGGCAGCGCGGAGGACGCGCTCAAGAAGCTCGAAGTCAGGCAGCCGGACGCCGTGCTCCTCGATATCTGGCTCCCCGGCATGGACGGCGTGGAGGCCCTGAAGGAGATAAAGTCCAGGCACCCGGGCCTGCCGGTCATAATGATCTCCGGGCACGCCAACATAGACACCGCCGTAAGGACCACGAAGCTCGGAGCCTACGATTTCATCGAGAAGCCCCTGTCCCTCGAAAAGGTCACCCTCACGGTCGAGCACGCGATAGAGCAGAAAAGGCTTACCGAGGAGAACAGCAACCTGAGGCAGAAGGCCGGCGCCAGGTTCGAGATAATTGGCCGCTCCAGGGCCGTCCAGTCGCTCAAGGCCGACATCGGGAAGGCGGCCCCCTCCAACTCGTGGGTCCTCATAACCGGAGACAACGGCACCGGCAAGGAGCTTGTTGCCAGGAACATACACCTCCTTTCAACGAGGTCCGGAATGCCCTTTATCGAGGTCAACTGCGCGGCCATACCCGAGGAGCTTATAGAGAGCGAGCTCTTCGGGCACGAGAAAGGGGCGTTCACGAACGCGCTCGCCCAGAAAAAGGGCAAGTTCGACCTGGCGGACAAGGGCACTATATTCCTGGACGAAATCGGCGACATGAGCCTCAGGACGCAGGCCAAGATCCTCCGGGTCCTTCAGGAGAAGAGCTTCGAGCGGGTGGGCGGCACCGAGCTCATTACCGTCGATACCCGGGTCATAGCGGCCACCAACAAGAACCTGAGCGAGGAGGTCGCCAGGGGCCGGTTCAGGGAGGACCTCTATTACAGGCTTAACGTCATCCCGTTCCATGTGCCGCCCTTGAGGGACAGGAGAGAGGACATACCGCTCCTCATGGAACATTTCCTCAGGGAGTTCGCGCGCGAGACGGCAAGGGAGGTCCTCTCCGTAAGCCTGGAGGCCAGGGAGGCGCTCTATTCCTACGACTGGCCCGGGAATGTCCGGGAGCTTAAGAACCTCATGGAGAGGCTCGTCATAATGGCGCATTCCCATACGATAACCGCCGACGACATACCCCCGTATATAAGGGGGCCCCAGCCTTCCCAGTCGGGATCCGTTTTCAGGGGCAATCTCCTAAAGGAAGCCAGGAAGGACTTCGAAAAGGAGTTCATCTCCAGGAAACTCAAGGAGTTCGGGGGCAACATAGCCCGCACAGCCGAGGCCATAGGCATTGAAAGGAGCCATCTTTACAGGAAAATAAGGAGTTACGGCATAGAGAACGAAGACGCTTCAGCCGATGTAGTCTGAAAGCCCGCACCGTCGGAAACCCCACCTTAGCCGGGCGCTTAAACACATTGTAAATATATATGTAAAATGCCTTGACACTTGGTCACATTATGTTACTATTAGTTCAATAGTACATCATTTGTGAATAGTCAGGGCAAATGGCGAGACTCCTCGGAAAACATTCGAAGGCTTATATGAGAAGACCGCTTGTACTCGTTGTGGACGACGACGACTCCATAACAGGCACTCTTGAGATACTCCTGCGTGAGGCCTATGACGTAGTCAAGGCGCGGACCGGCCCGGAGGCGCTTTCGCTTGCGCGTTCGAGGCCGGTGGAAATCGTGCTCCTTGACGTCAAGCTCCCGGGCATGGACGGGCTTGAGGCGCTCGGGCGCCTTAAGGAGCTCGACGGCTCAATCGAGGTCGTGATGATCTCCGCACTCGACAGCGCCGAGCAGGCCGTGGCGTGCCTTAAAAAAGGCGCCTATGACTATATAACCAAGCCTTTCGACGGCGACGAGCTGATTGCCACCCTTTCGAGGCTCTCCGAAGGGCTCAAGCTCAGGAGCGAGGTCGAGTTCCTCAGGGAGGAGCTGAACGAACGGACCGGCCTCAAGTACCTGAACGGCGAGATGATAAGCAAGTCTCCCGCGATGAGAAAGGTGTTCGGTCTCATGCAGGCGGTAAGCCGGACATCCTCAGGGGTGCTCATAACAGGCGAGAGCGGGACCGGCAAGGAACTCGTCGCCAGGGCCGTCCACGTTATGAGCGACAGGAGGGAGAGGCCCTTCGTTCCCGTGAACTGCGGGGCGGTGCCCTCGGAGCTGATGGAAAGCGAGCTCTTCGGGCACGAGAGGGGCGCTTTCACCGGCGCGCACCAGAGGAAGGCAGGCAGGTTCGAGTACGCAGACACAGGCACGCTCTTCCTCGACGAGGTCTCCACACTCCCCATGCACCTCCAGATAAAGCTCCTCCGTGTGCTGCAGGAGAGGTCGTTCGAACGGGTCGGCTCGAACTCGCCCATCAGCGTGGACATAAGGGTCATCGCCGCCTCGAACGCCAGGCTCGAGGACGAGGTCGCGGCGGGCCGCTTCAGGGAGGACCTCTTTTACAGGCTCAAGGTGGTGCCCATAGACCTGCCGCCCTTGAGGGACCGGAAAGAGGACGTTCCGCTCCTTGTCGAGCACTTTCTCGAAAAGCTCTCGAAGAAGTGCGGCAAGAGAGTTGAGGGGGTCCGCCCCGAGGTCATCGAGGCGTTCATGGGCTATTCCTGGCCGGGCAACATAAGGGAGCTTGAGAACCTCATGGAAAGGCTCGTGGTGCTCGCCCCTGAAGGCGGCCTTATCGGCGCCGACGACCTGCCGCTCGGCATGCTCTCCGACGAAGAGGAGGCTTCGGGCAGCGAAGCGCCGGACCTCAGGGAGGCGGTCAGGGCGTTCGAGAGGCGATACATAGAAGGCGTGCTGGAAAAGACCAACTGGAACAGGGCCGAAGCGGCAAGGACGCTCAAGATACACAGGAATACGCTCCTTCTCAAGATGCGGGAGCTCGGTCTGAAGGGCCAGGGGGCTTCCGGTCCGGGATGGAAAAGGGGGTAGGCAATCAGGCCGCCTTGTCCTCCTCGTAGAGTTTCCTCTCGCATTCGGGGCAGAGGCTGTGGGTGAACTCGGCGGTCGAGCGGTCTTCTATGAATTTTTCTATCCTCATCCAGTAGCCCCTGTCGTCCCTTATCCTCTTGCAGTTCGCGCATATGGGTATGAGGCCGCTCAGGGTCTTTATGCGGGCGAGCGCGCCCTTGAGCTCGTTTTCCGTCTTCTTCCTTTCCGTAATGTCCTGGACCGTGCCCCTTACGGCCACGGGCTTCCCGTTCCTGTACTCGGTCCTGCCGATCGCCTGGACGTGTTTCAGGGCGCCATTGACCTCGACCCTGAAGTCGAACTCGTACCCACCGCCTCTTTCGAGGGAGTCCTGAATGGCTTTATTGAGCGCCTCCCGGTCGTCCGGGTGGACCATCTTCATGAACTTCTCCATGTTCATGGGCTGGCCTTCCGGGAGCCCGAATATCCTGTACGCCTCGCCTGAGCCGCATATCTCGTCTCTTTCAGTGTCCCATATCCAGTTCCCGAGGCTCGCCGTCCTCTGGGCCTCGGCGAGCATCCTTTCCCCGATCTTCCTTGCGGTTATGTCCTGGTTGACCGTGACCGCGCCGATTATCCCGCCCCTTTCATCGGTGAGCGGCACAGCCGAGTTGATTATGAAACGGTGCGCGCCGTCGAAGCCCTCTATCTCAACTTCTTCGTTCAAGGACGTCTCGCCCTTTTCAACGGCCCTCGCGCCTGCCCACTCGTGAGGGGCTATGGGCCTGCCCGTCTCCGCCCACCGTCCCTTGTATTCGCCGTATTTCTCGATTCCAACGTGCTTCATGCCGCCCCAGATCCTCTGCCCCTCGTCGTTCCCTTCCAGGATGTTGCCGCTGCCGTCGAGTATCCATACGCCCACGGGCAGGATTGCGAGCACCTTCCTCAGGAGGCCTCGTTCCCGGAGTACTGCCTGCTCCGCTCTCCTCCTGGCGGATATGTCCCTCCACGAGGCTATCGCTCCGAGGAGCTTGCCCGATTTGTCGAAGACCGGGCCGGCGTTTGCGAGGACATGTATCTCGCTCCCGTCCGGCCTCCGGAGAGTGAACTCCCGGTCGCTTACGACCCTGCCTTCCCTGAGCGCGACGAGGACGGGGTTTTCCCCGTCGCTTATCTTCCGCCCGTCGACATGGGTAAAGGGGCATTTGCCGCCAAGCTCCTTTAGCGTAAGCCCCTCGATGCCCTCTTCGCCGTTACCCGACATACGGAGCGCTTCCCTGCTTGCCATCCTTACGGTCTCGTCAGGCGAGGAAACTATTATTATGCCCTCGGGTATGTACTCCATCAGGGCCTCGATGGTGGCGGGGGTCTCTTCAAGGGAACGCTTCCTCTCGGCCTCGTCCTTCTCGAGTTCGCTTACGCGCCTTTTCAGACGCTCCAGCTCTTCGAAGAGCCCGCGGTCGCCGGCACGGTCCATAAAAAAACGCTCCTTTCCGGCCTTTGCCTGAGTGCTTGCCAAACGGATTGTCCTGGTCCTGTTTTTAGTATAACAGAAGGAACCGGAGCGCCCTTGAAGAACCGATTCAGGCTGCGCGACCCATAATGCAAATTGAAAAGCATGCCGTTTTGTGTTATGAATCGTAAATCGTGCGTGTGTTTTTTTGTTCTTCGACAAAAGTCTCGTGGCGGGGTGGTTTAATGGCAGGGCATTCCAAGTGGGCCAACATCAAGCACAAGAAGGCCAAGTCCGACGCCAAAAAGGGCAAGGTCTTCACGAAACTCGTGAAGGAGATAATGGTCGCGGCCAAGAGCGGCAGCGACCCGGCGGGAAACCCCAGGCTCCGTCTCGCCGTCGAAAAGGCCAGGGCCGAGAACCTTCCCGCCGACAATATCGAAAGGGCCATAAAGAAGGGCGCGGGCGAGCTTGAAAACGTGGTCTACGAGGAGGGCGCCTACGAGGGCTACGGGCCGGGCGGGGTCGCCGTGATAGTGAACTTCATGACCGACAACAGGAACCGGACCGCCTCGGAGGTGAGGCACGCATTTTCACGCTTCGGCGGAAGCCTCGGGCAGAGCGGCTCGGTCGCCTATATGTTCGAGAAAAAGGGCGTCTTCACCTTCGACATGGGCTCCATCTCGGAAGAGAAGCTCATGGAGGCGGCGCTCGAGGCCGGGGCCGAGGACGTGGTCCCGAACCATGACGACAGGGTATACGAGGCCTACACCGAGCCCACGGACTACGCCAGGGTCAAATCGGCATTCGACCAGGCCGGAGTCCGCTACTCCCATTCCGATATCGAGATGGTGCCCAAGACCACGGTGAGCGTCGAGGGGAAGGTGGCCAGGCAGGTGCTGAACCTCCTCGAAGAGCTCGAGGACCTGGACGACGTCCAGTCCGTGTATGCAAACTTCGACATTTCCGCGGAGGAGATGTCGAGCATCGCTTCCTGAATACGCTGTCTTGATGGCGCGAGTTCGCGCGGTATCCGGAGTTAATTCCAGGGGACGTCTGATTCATTCGCAAATGCATGTCATCCTGAGCGAAACGGAGCATCTCGTTTTTTGGAACCGGCAGGTTGCGAGATTATTGGGTCGCTACGCTCCTCAGAATGACAAATACGAGCATCAATCAGTGCTTCCCCGGCCTGCAAGGTGAAAACGATGGTGCTGGGAATAGACCCCGGGAGCGTCTCTACGGGCTACGGCATAGTGGAGAGAAAGGGCAATGCGCTCGTCCGCATCTGCCACGGGGACATCTCGCCCGGCGCCGGGCTTCCGCTTTCCTCGCGGCTCCTTTTCATAACGAAGGGGCTCAGGGAGATAATGGAGGAGTTCAGGCCCGAGGCCGTCTCGCTCGAATCGGTCTTTTACGCGAAGAACGCGAGGAGCGCCATTACCCTCGGGCAGGCGAGGGGGGCTCTCCTCGTTACCGTCGCTGAGTTCGGCATACCCGTCTACGAGTATTCCCCTTCATCGGTCAAGCAGGCGGTCACCGGAAACGGCAGGGCCGCCAAGGAAGAGGTGCAGAAGATGGTGGGGCTTCTTTTGAAGGCCGGGCTTATCGCAGGGAAAAAGGACGCGACTGACGCGCTTGCCCTCGCAATATGTCACCTCAACAGCCATTCTGCCGGCCTCCGCGTAAAAGGGGAGGCCGCGCTTCTCCACACCGGGCGCACGATATGATCGCCAGCATAAAGGGGCGCATAGTACACAAGACGACTGAATCGGTCGTCGTCGAGACGGGCGGGGTGGGCTACGAGGTCTTCATCCCGCTTTCCACGTTCTACACCCTCCCCCGGGACGGAGAGGCCGTAAGCCTCCGTGTACATACGCACCTCAAGGAGGACGCCATACAGCTCTACGGCTTCCTTACGCAGGAGGAGAAGGAAGTCTTCCAGCTCCTCATAAGCGTCTCCGGCGTGGGGCCGAGGCTTGCCCGGAACATCCTCTCGGGGGTCGCCGTGGGAGACCTGGTCCAGGCCATAAGCTCGTCGGACAAGGCGCGGCTCGGCTCCATCCCCGGCATCGGCGCAAAGTCGTCAGAGCGGCTCATACTGGAGCTCAAGGACAAGATAGGCGCGGTATCCCTCAAGGGCGGGCCTCGGGAAGAACCCGCTCCGGTCGCGGACCAGCTCGTGACCGACGTGGTCTCGGCGCTTGAAAACCTCGGCTACCGGACAGCCCCCGCTGAGGAGGCGGCAAGGAAGGCGGCCCGCTCCCTCGGCGACGAGCCGGCCTTCGAGAACGTCCTCAAGGAATCGCTACGGCTCATCTCAAAGGCAAGGGCATAAAGCATGGAAGACGAGCGCGATATTACGCCCGCGAAGCTTAAAGAGGACGAGTTCGAGGCTACCCTCCGCCCCAGGCTCCTCGACGACTTCATAGGGCAGGAGAAGCTGAAGGAGAACCTCAAGATATTCATACAGGCCGCAAGGGGCAGGGGAGAGGCGCTCGACCACGTCCTTTTCTACGGGCCTCCCGGGCTGGGGAAGACCACCATGGCCATGATAATAGCCAACGAGCTCGGGAGCCAGATAAAGGCCTCCTCGGGCCCGGTCATAGACAAGGCGGGCGACCTGGCGGCCATGCTGACGAACATAGAGGACAGGGACGTATTCTTCATAGACGAGATACACAGGCTTGCCCCGGCAGTGGAGGAGATACTCTACCCGGCCATGGAGGACTATCATATCGACATACTCATAGGGCAGGGTCCTTCGGCAAGGTCGGTGAAGATAGAGCTTCCGAAGTTCACCCTCATAGGCGCGACGACCAGGGCGGGGCTCCTTACATCGCCGCTGCGCGACAGGTTCGGGGTGATGCTGAGGTTCGATTTCTACACGGCAGCCGAGCTTGACACCATCGTTACGCGCTCCGCCTCCATACTCGATGTCGAGATTACGCCCGACGGCGCCGAGGAGATCGCAAGGAGATCGAGGGGGACGCCGCGAGTAGCGAACCGGCTGCTGCGCAGAGTCAGGGACTTCGCCCAGGTCAAGGCAAGGGGAGTCATAACCAGGGAGGTCGCAGCCAACGCGCTCTCCATGCTCGAGATAGACACCAAGGGCTTCGACAAGATGGACAGGCGCATGCTCCTTACCATAATCGACAAGTTCGGAGGCGGCCCGGTCGGCATAGAGGCGCTTGCCTCGGCGCTCCACGAGGAGAAGGACGCCATAGAGGACCTGCACGAGCCCTATCTCCTGCAGGAGGGGTATCTCAACAGGACCCCCAGGGGCAGGGTCGCAACAGAGCTCGCTTACGCGCACCTGGGAAGGCCGTATAAAAAGGCGGGCAGCGCCGGAAAGCAGGAAGGTCTTTTTTAACGTTTTGTTCCCCCGTTCCAGTCTCGCCGATGTAAAATCAATTCAAACCCTCAAACAGCGGTCTACGTGAAAAAGGCCATATCCATAAAGGACCTCCCGTCAATATCGGGCACAGGCGGCAAACCGGCCGTACTGGCGCACATCTGCTGCGGGCCGTGCTCGGTCATGCCGCTTAAGTCGCTCCTTGAGGGGCAGGCCGAGGTCTCGGGCTTCTTTCACAACCCGAACATCCACCCCCTCTCTGAATTCAGGAAAAGGCTCGAAGCGGCAAAGGAGCTTGCGCGCCACCTCTCGCTCGACGTCATCTTTGACGAGGAGTACAGGCCCTCGGCCTTATTGAAGGGCATGAGGGAGCACGCGGGCCCCGGTTTTCCGGAGTTCGGAAAGCGCTGCGGATACTGCTATTACCTGAGGCTTGAGGCCGCCGCAAGGACCGCAGGCGGTCTCGGGTTTCCGGTCTTCACCTCGTCGCTTCTTTACAGCAGGTACCAGGACCACGAGGCCATAAGGAGCGCTGGTGTTGAATTGGCGGCAAAGTACGGCATACTCTTCCTTTATGAGGATTTCAGGCCCCTTTGGCAGGATGGCGTCGACGCATCCAGGGCCCTCGGCCTCTACAGGCAGAAATACTGCGGCTGCATATACAGCAAGGTGGAGAGGTACTCGAAGAAAGCCAAGGCTGCCTCTAAAAATCGCTCTTGTTCCTGAAAAATTTCTAATTTTTAGAGGCACCCTCAGGAAAAAGTGAGGGGCCGCTTCGAATAGAAAACCGCTGCGGGGCCGATTGACAATGCGAAAGACGGTAGAGGTCTCAAGGAACATGGCCGTTACGGAGCAGGCCGTGGAGATAGTCGAGAGGAAGGGGACAGGGCACCCGGACTACATCTGCGACGCGGTCATGGAGAGGATTTCCGTGGAGTTGAGCCGCGAGTACATCAAGAGGTTCGGCGCCGTCCTCCACCATAACATCGACAAGGGGCTCCTTGTGGCCGGGCAGGTCGAGAAGGGCTTCGGTGGAGGGAAGGTCTTGAGGCCGATGGAGCTTATAGTCGGCGACAGGGCGTCCTTCGGGACCGGCAGGGCCGGCGTGCCGGTAGGCGACATTGTGAAAAGGACCGTCCGCTCCTGGGTCGCCGAGAACCTGCCGCACGTGGACCCTGAAGCGCACTTGAAGGTAAGGGTAGTACTGCAGCCGGGCTCCGAGGAGCTTGCCGGCATATTCGGAAGGCGCGGCAGGGTAAGGGTCGCGAACGACACATCCGCCGCAGCCGGCTACGCGCCGCTCACGCCGACCGAGCGCGCTGTCCTTGCAACCGAGCGCTTCATAAACTCCGATGCCTTCAAGCTCAGGTTCCCGGAGGCAGGCTCGGACGTGAAGGTAATGGGCGTAAGGACAGGGAGCGAGCTCGGCCTTACCGTCGCCTGCCCGCTCATGGCAGGCCTCATAAAGAGCGAGGCCGCCTACTTCAGGAAGAAAAGGGAGATGCACTCCGCCATCAGCGACTTCCTTTCAGGGTTCCCGTTTTCAGGCGTTACGCTCAACCTCAACTCGCTCGACGTAAGGGGGAGGGGCACGGGCGGCGTGTACCTGACGCTCCTCGGCACCTCCGCCGAGGACGCGGACTCGGGCCAGGTGGGCAGGGGAAACCGCGTAAACGGAGTTATATCGCTGAACCACCCAATGGGCACCGAGGCGGCTGCCGGGAAGAACCCGGTAAGCCACGTGGGGAAGATATACTCCATACTATCGCACCTCATGGCTTCCGATATACACCGCCGGGTAATTGGGGTCAAGGAGGTCTCGGTCTGGCTCCTCAGTGAGATAGGCAGGCCCATCGACGAGCCCAAGCAGGTCTTCGTGCAGGTGATACCCGAGAACGAGGCGGGCAAGGGGCATTTCGAGAAGGGGGTCGGGAAGATAATCGACGAGTTCCTTTCGCGGATACCATCGTTTACCGAAGAGCTCGCCGCCGGCGAGCACCCGGTTTGCTGAATCAGTCCTGAAAGGGGGTTTGCGCCGATGAGCAGGAACAATAACCAGAAGGCAAGGCATAAAAAGGTCCTCCTCGACCGCAAGCGCAGGATGTGGAACGAGCTGAGGGAGGAGATATTCAGGAAACTCGGCAAGGACTACGGCGACCAGTTCGACATACCTCACGACCTCGAGGAGCTCTCCGTGCTGGACCTTGTCGAAGACCTCGGCCTCTCGGTAACGGACTTGAGGAGGCAGGAGCTCGAAACGATGGAGATAGCCCTCCGTAAGCTCGACGAGGGCACGTACGGCAAGTGCAGCCGGTGCGGGGCGGAAATAGACGAGGAGAGGCTCAAGGTCATGCCCTACGCCGAGCACTGCCTCAGGTGCCAGACCGAGATCGAGGAGCAGTCCGGAGCCAAAAAGCCCACCATCTGACAACCCCGGAGCGCATGCTTTTGCGTAGAGGCAGTCCGGGCCGTCATAACATCAAGCCTGCAAGACGCAATTACCAGGCCGGCGAGCACCCGTTTTTTGGTTCCTGCCGGCAAGCCGTTCCTGATATAATGTCCGGGTATGGGTTTCCGCCCCGGCTACATAAGGCTTTACGAGACAGGCGAGCTCTTCGAGAGGATAAAGGGGCTGAGGGCCATGCTCTCCCCGTGCAGGCTCTGCCCCTTGAGATGCGGCGCGTCCCGCCTCGACGGGGATGCCGGCGTCTGCCGGACGGGCCGGCTCCCGCACATCTCTGCCGCCATCGCGCACTTCGGCGAGGAGCCGCCTCTTGTCGGCAGATACGGGAGCGGCACCATCTTCCTTTCATACTGCAATCTCAAGTGCCCCTTCTGCCAGAACCACGAGATAAGCCGTTCAGGCGACGGGAGCGAAACCACCACCGAGGGGCTCGCCTCCATGATGCTCCGCCTCCAGAGGGAGGGGTGCCATAACATAAACTTCGTAACTCCCACCCACCAGGCGGCGCAGATAGCGGAAAGCCTCCCCCTTGCCGTGGAGAAGGGCCTGGAGGTGCCGCTCGTCTACAATTCAGGCGGCTACGATTCCGTCGAGACTCTAAGGCTGCTTGAGGGCATATTCGACATATACATGCCCGATTTCAAATACGGTTCCGACCGGACAGGTCTTGAGCTTTCGGGCGTCCCCGGGTATTTCGCCGCGGCAAAGGAGGCGATAAGGGAGATGCACCGCCAGGTCGGAAATCTAAAGACCGGTCCGGGCAACACCGCCCTCCGGGGCCTCATTGTAAGGCACCTTGTCCTGCCAGGGGGCCTTGCCGGGACGGAAGAGGTCGTGCGGTTCCTGGCCGGGGAGATATCGAGAGAAACATATGTAAACATCATGGACCAGTACAGGCCTGCGTACAGGGCCTTTGAGGACGCTCGCCTCTCAAGGAGGATTACCGGGAGCGAGCTTGAGCAGGCGGTCGAGGCGGCGCGAGGACAGGGGCTCTGCCGGATCGAAGGGCGTTGCTGAGCCGGAGGGCGCATTCAAGCCGCCCTTGGGAAAGGCCTGTCATTCCGAGCCGGGCGGGCCGCATTCGGGGTTATTCTCGGCTGCCATGCCACTCGGGATGATATAGAGGGCGATATCGGAGGGCACGTGGCGGAGCGTCAGATTTCTGCCGGGGGCGTGATATTCAGGAAAAGGGGGGAGCTGGTCGAGGTCGCGCTCATTTCCGTCCGCGGCGGCAAGGTCTGGGGGCTCCCCAAGGGCACTGCCGAGAAGGGCGAGAACCTCGCGAGGACCGCGCACAGGGAGGTCAGGGAGGAAACCGGCCTGGACGGCAGGATAATCGAGAAGATAGGCCACATACAGTATTTTTTCACCTTCAAGGAAAAGGAAGAGGCAAGGAGGATCTTCAAGATAGTCTATTTCTTCCTCATGGAGTATACGTCCGGCAGCGTCGAGGACCACGACGACGAGGTCGACGAGTGCAGGTGGGTCCCGATAGACGAGGCTGCGGGTATGATGAGGTTCAAGGACGAGAAGGAAATAATAAGGAAGGCCCGGGAGATGATAGAGAGGCTCGCTCCGCGCGAGGGCTCCTGACCGGCGGTTTCCGGCCCCGCCCGCCCTTTTGTCATACATTTCCAGGCCTCTTTTCGCTCTTGTCATTTGCGCTGATTTGGGTTATTTTAATTTATTCTCCGGCCTGGCCCGGGAAGCCCGCTTTCAAGTGCCCTGCGGGAAGAAACCTTTGACAGGCACGAGTTTCAAAGGGGGCCGTCAGGTCCCCGCAAGGGAAGATGTCCGATAATATGCCGCTCCTAAAAAATGTCGAGGTAAGGAGGGTGAAAGAGAGCAGGCTCACCCCCGAGATACTCGAAAACCCGGTCTTCGGCACCATCTTTTCCGACCACATGCTCTCGATGGACTTCAGACGCGGCGCGTGGAGCCCTCCGGCGGTCGTGCCGTTCGGGAACCTCGAAGTCTCCCCTGCGCTTACGACACTCCACTACGGCCAGGCGATATTCGAGGGGCTCAAGGCCTTCCGCGCCGCAAACGGCTCCATAAACATATTCAGGCCGGAAAAATACCATGAAAGGATGCTCCGCTCGTCAAGGAGGCTCTGCATACCGCCGGTCTCCTACGATGATTTCCTCGCGGGCCTTCACGCGCTCGTAGAGGCCGACAGGGGCTGGGTCCCGCCGAAAAGGGGCTGCGCCCTGTATATCAGGCCGTTCATATTCGCTACCGACAACTACCTCGGGGTAAAGGTCTCGGACACCTACAAGTTCCTCATCATAACCTCGCCCGTCGGGGCGTACTACAAGGAAGGCATAAACCCGGTGAGGCTCACGACGCCCGGAGAATATGTCCGGGCCGTAAGGGGCGGCCTCGGCGAGGCCAAGACCCCGGCGAACTACGCTGCGAGCCTCCTGCCTGCCGAGGAGGCCAAGAAAAAGGGTTTTACGCAGGTACTATGGCTTGACGCCGTAGAGAGGAAGTACATCGAGGAAGTCGGCACCATGAACATCTTCTTCCTTGTCGGCGACGAGCTCGCAACTCCGGCGCTCGGAGGCTCCGTGCTCGCGGGTGTTACGCGCGACTCGGTCATTACGGTCGCCAGGGGCTGGGGCCTGAAGGTATCCGAGCGGAGGATATCGATAGACGAGGTATTCGCGGCGTCACGAAAGGGGAGCTTGAAAGAGGCGTTCGGCACCGGCACGGCCGCGGTCATATCCCCGGTCGGCGAGATTCACCATGAGGGCTCGTCCGTGACCATAAACAACGGCGAGACCGGCCCGCTCGCGAAAAGGGTCTACGAGCACATAACAGGCCTCCAGTACGGAGAGATCGAGGACGGAAGAGGGTGGGTATATTCCATCCCTGCGGAACGGGAATGATGACGAGGATAACCGAGGAAGTTGTCAGGGAACACGGGCTCAGCCCGGACGAGTACCAGAGGATAGTGGCCTCCCTCGGGAGGGAGCCGAACCTCCTGGAGCTCGGCATATTCTCGGTGATGTGGAGCGAGCACTGCTCCTACAAGTCGTCGAGAAAGCACCTCCGGGGCTTCCCTACGAAGGGCGAGTTCGTGCTGCAGGGCCCGGGCGAGAACGCGGGGATAGTCGACATAGGCGGCGGGCTTGCCGTGGCATTCAAGATGGAGAGCCACAACCACCCCTCTTTCATAGAGCCTTACCAGGGCGCGGCAACCGGGGTCGGCGGCATCCTCCGGGACATCTTCACAATGGGCGCAAGGCCCGTTGCGTCGCTGAACCTCCTTCGCTTCGGGGCCCCGGACAACCCGAGGACAAGGTTTCTTGTCGACGGGGTCGTCTCCGGCATAGCCGGCTACGGGAACTGCATCGGCGTCCCGACCGTCGGCGGAGAGGCGAGGTTCGACCCCTCGTACAACGGCAACTGCCTCGTGAACGTAATGACAGCCGGGGTCGTCAAAAAGGACCGGATATTCAGGGGCAAGGCATCCGGGGCCGGCAACCCAGTCATGTACGTCGGGAGCAAGACGGGCCGCGACGGAATACACGGCGCGACCATGGCTTCGGACGTATTCGGCGAGGGCGGCGAGGAGAGGAGGCCCACGGTGCAGGTCGGCGACCCGTTCGCCGAGAAGCTCCTCCTTGAGGCCTGCCTTGAGCTTTTCAGGACCGATTACGTCGTCGGCATCCAGGACATGGGCGCGGCAGGGCTTACTTCCTCGAGCGTCGAGATGGCATCGAGGGGCGCGGTCGGCATCGAGCTCGACATGGACAGGGTCCCCAGGCGAGAGGAGGGCATGACCCCGTACGAGATAATGCTCTCCGAGTCGCAGGAACGGATGCTCATGGTGGTCCGAAAGGGGGCCGAGGACGCCGTAAAGGAGATATTCAGCAAATGGGACCTCGACTGCGAGGTCATAGGCAGGGTCTTCGATGGGAACGTCATAAGGATAGTCGAAGGCGGGAAGACCGTTGCCGAGATACCGGTGCCGCTCCTTACGGACGACGCCCCTGTCTATGACAGGCCTTCGAAGAGGCCTGCATGGCAGGACGAAATCAACTCTTTGGACGTTTCTTCCGTCCCCGAGCCGTCCGACTATAACGCCTCGCTCCTCAAGCTCCTCTCATCGCTCGACATCGCGAGCAAGCAGTGGATATACCGCCAGTTCGACCACATGGTGAGGACCGACACCGTGGTCCTGCCCGGGTCTGATTCGGCTGTCGTCAGGATAAAGGGGACGGACAAGGCGCTGGCCCTGACCGTGGACTGTAATTCCAGGTACTGCCACCTCGACCCGAGAGGAGGGGCGAGGGCGGCCGTCGCCGAGGCCGCCCGTAACCTCGTCTCAAGCGGGGCGCGGCCCATGGCCCTTACCGATTGCCTGAACTTCGGCAACCCGGAGAGGCCCGAGGTCATGTGGCAGATAAAGGAGGCCATAGAGGGCATAAAGGAGGCGTGCCTCGCCCTTGAAATACCGGTAGTATCCGGGAACGTAAGCCTTTACAACGAGACTTCCGGCGTCTCCGTGCACCCCACCCCGGCGATAGGGATGGTGGGGCTTATCGAGAAGGCCGCCTGCCACACCCGGCAGTGGTTCCTTGCAGACGGCGGCATCATAGCGCTCCTCGGCAACGACGGGCCGGGTCTCGGCGGGAGCGAATACCTCCGCGCGATACACGGCATCGCGAAGGGGGCTCCTCCGGAGCTCGACCTTTTCCTGGAAAAGGCGGTCCATCAGGCTTGTTTGCAGGGCATCAGGGCTGGTATAATATCCTCCGCGCACGACGTCTCGGACGGCGGGCTCGCCGTGGCGCTAGCCGAGGCCTGTCTCAACCCGGACGGGCCTGTGGGCGCGGAGGTGGAGCTCGGCGCTGAAGGCCCAAGGGCCGACGACGCGCTCTTCGGCGAGGCGCAGTCGAGGATAGTCGTAAGCCTCGCGGAAGACGACCTCGACCGTATGAGGGAGATAGCGGAGAAGGCCGGGGCCCCGTTCAGGGTGATAGGCAGGGTAGGCGGGGCCTCATTGAAGATAGGGAAGTTTATCGATATGGCCCTGGACAGTGTCAGGGACGCCTGGTCCGGCGCTTTTGAAAAATTCATGGGTTCCAGATGAAGGTTCCGGTTTCTTGATGAGCCCTTTCATAAACGACAGGTTCAACGACGAGTGCGGGGTCTTCGGCATCTACGGCCACCCGGAGGCCGCCAACCTCGCCTATCTCGGCCTCTATTCGCTCCAGCACAGGGGCCAGGAGAGCTCGGGGATAGCCTCGACCGACGGCGAGAGGATATATTCGCACAAGGGCATGGGCCTCGTAGCGGACGTCTTCACCGAAGAGGACATCGAGCGCCTCCACGGGTCCGCCGCCATCGGGCACGTCAGGTACTCCACCACCGGCGACTCCCACATAAGGAACGCGCAGCCCTTTGTCGTCGAGTATTCGAGGGGCGGCATAGCGGTCGCCCACAACGGCAACATCGTGAACTCCCAGATACTCCGCGCCGAGTTCGAGGCCTACGGCTCGATATTCCAGTCCTCGATGGACACGGAGATAATCGTCCACCTGCTGGCCTCCAGCAAGGAGACCTCGCTCGTGGACAGGATAACGGCGTCCCTAAGGAGGGTGCTCGGCTCGTACTCGCTCCTTTTCCTCACGGAGAGGGCCATGGTCGCTGCGCGCGACCCGCACGGGTTCCGGCCCCTCTCGCTCGGGAGGCTCAAGGGCGCCTGGGTAGTTGCCTCGGAGACCTGCGCCTTCGACCTCATTGAGGCCGAGTACGTCCGCGAAATAGAGCCCGGAGAGATAGTGGTGATAGACGGCGACGGGGTGGCTTCCTACAAGCCGTTCCCTGAGGCCCGGTACACCCCCTGCGTCTTCGAGTTCATCTATTTCGCGAGGCCCGACTCGAGGATCTTCGGCGCGAACGTGCACGCGGTAAGGAAAAAGCTCGGCGCGAGGCTCGCAATGGAGCACCCGGTCGAGGCCGACGTGGTGGTCCCGGTGCCGGATTCCGGGGTGCCGGCGGCCATAGGGTACGCCGAGGCCTCGGGCATCCCCTTTGACAAGGGCATCGTGAGGAACCACTACGTGGGCCGCACATTCATAGAGCCCAAGGACTCGATACGCCACTTCGGCGTCAAGATCAAGCTCAACGCCATAAGCGACATCATAAGCGGCAAGAGGGTGGTCGTCATAGACGACTCCATCGTCCGCGGCACGACGAGCAGGAAGATAATAAAGATGATAAGGGCGGCCGGCGCGAAAGAGGTCCACATGAGGATAAGCTCGCCGCCGACGATATGCCCCTGCTACTACGGCATAGACACGCCGAGGAGGGATGAGCTCATCGCCGCCGTCCAGAGCGTGGAGGAGATAAACCGCTTCATAACATCGGATACCCTGGGGTACTTGAGCGTCGAAGGACTGTACCAGGCCGTAAGCGAGGCCGGCGCGAGCTACTGCGACGCGTGCTTCACAGGACAGTACCCAGTGGACATTTTAAGCGCACGGGCGCCCCAGCTTGCGCTCTTCAAATGACGCGCACCGGCGCTTCATGACGGTTCCGGGCGCCTTGGGACTTTCGGTTTAAACGCCACCGGTCGAACCGGGGGCCGGCAAGGGGAATCTATTTTGGTCCAGACGCCCTCGGTAGAGGCCGGAAAGAGGAAGGAGGCAGAGAGATGAAGAGATTCAAGAGAATGGCCCTTGCGCTTTTGGCGGCCGCCGTGATGGCAGGCTCCGGAGTCATGGCCGCCCAGGAGCCCTCGCCTTTCATAGATGAAGACCTCGGCATAGAGGACCACGAGCGGCAGCAGCAGCTGGAAGGGGCCGAGCCGCCGGAGAAAGTCGTTACCAAGGACGACATCCCTCATTTCGAGATGATATACGTCCAGGGCGGCTGCTTTGAGATGGGTGATTTCATCGGGGACGGCGACGAGGACGAAAGGCCGCTGTACGAGGTCTGCCTGGACGACTACTATCTCTCGGAGACCGAAGTGACCCAGGAGCTCTTCGAGATCGTCATGGGCTATTCTCCGATACAGAAGTACAACATGCTCATGGAAACAGACCCGCAGGCCCCGGCCGTCTACGTAAGCTTTTCCGTCGTGCAGGACTTCATCAAGAAACTGAACGAGATCGTCGACGGCTACTACCGGCTGCCGACCGAGGCGGAGTGGGAGTACGCCGCGAGGGAGCGCGGTAAGAAGGCCGTCTGGTCCGGGACCAACAACGAGGCCGAGCTCGGCGTTTATGCCTTTTTCAGCGACAACAGCGAAAGGATAGGGCCGGTAAAGGCCAAGAAGCCTAACGCCCTCGGGTTCTACGGCATGTCCGGGAACGCAATCGAGTGGACCGAAGACTATTTCGATTTCGATTACTACCAGGTGAGCCCCGTGGAAAACCCTTACGGTCCGGAACACGCGGTCTTCCGTTCGGTGAGGGGCGGCTCCGTCGTGGACGTGCCCTATAAGCTCCGCACCACATACAGGTACGGACTTGAGCACAGCACCAGGAACCCTGTCCTCGGCTTCAGGCTCGCGGAATAGGCGGCGCGGGTGGGTACGCTTAAGCGTCTTCTCCCTCCGGGGACAGCCGGTCCGAAGGGCAGGGCCTTCCTGCCCGGCCTTTGCATTGTTTTTCTCTCAGCCCTCTTTTTCTACGGCTGCGCAAAGGGGCCTCCTCCGGAGCCGCCCTACCATAAGGTGCTGGACCGCTGGTCCGGCGGCGTAAGGGTGCACGACAGGCTCGAATCCAGGCTTTACCTGAACGCCACCTATAAAAGCGAGGAGTTCAGGAAGGCTTACATAAGGAAATACAGCGGCAGCTACGCGCTCGGCCCCGAGCGCGAGGAGGCGCTCCTCGCCAGGGAGATCGAGCAGGCCGAGCAGTACAACGAGTTCTTCTTTACCGCATATACGCCCGACGAGACCCTTAACGACTTCGACCGCAAGGACTCGGTCTGGCAGGTCTACATCGAGGACGGGAGCGGAAACCGGGCAAGGCCTATTACCATTTCCGAGGTCGAGGGCACCGAGGCTTTCATAAGGGAGTTCTTTCCGTATTTCGACCTCTGGAGCAAGGCTTACCTGGTCCGTTTCCCGAAATACTCCGAGCAGGGCACGGAGCTGCCGGGCCCTGACCGCACGTTGAAGCTCGTGGTGACCGGCGTGATGGGAAGGGGCGAGATAGCCTGGCAGACCGGAGAATAGCCGCCCTCTGCCGTGCGTCGCCTGTCCATTCCGAGGCTGCACAGGCCTGCCCCGGTCGTAGACTGCGTACTCTCCAAGCCTTTTTTTTGGCGCAGAATCCATGAAATCACCCTGTATTTTTGTCGAAACGCCGCCCGGACGCGCCTTGACCGGGCCTTTTTCTTCTTGCAACAACTGCTACATTGTGCTAAATATCTTCGATTAACTACGCACGCGGTTCCAGGAAGGACCGGCGGTGCCCGTTCAGGGTTCCGGTCCCATGCGCCGCGGAGGAAAAAAACCGAAAGGGAGGAAAATCGCAAATGGCTTATCTTTCAATGAAACAGCTTCTTGAGTCCGGGGTCCACTTCGGGCACCAGACCAAGAGGTGGAACCCCAAGATGAAACCCTACATCTACGGGGCCAGGAACGGCATCTACATCATCGACCTGCAGCAGACCGTCAAGCTCTTCAAGGAGTCTTACGATTACATAAGGAACACCGCGTCAAGGGGCGGCAAGGTCCTTTTCGTAGGCACCAAGAAGCAGGCCCAGAACGCGATACTCGAAGAGGCCACAAGGGCCGGCATGGGCTATATAAACAACAGGTGGATAGGCGGGTTCCTCACCAACTTCGCGACCGTCAGGAAGTCGATAAACAGGTTGAAGGAGCTCGACACGCTCGAGACCAATCCGGACTTCGCCTCGGCTACCAAGAAAGAGCTCCTGCTCCTCAGAAGGGAGAGGGAGAGGCTCGAAAAATACCTCGGCGGAGTGAAGAACCTCGACAAGGTCCCGGACGTGCTCTTCGTAATCGATTCAAAAAAGGAGTCCATCGCCATAAAAGAGGCCAACAAGCTTGGCCTGAAGGTCGTCGCAATAGTAGACACGAACTGCGACCCTGACGAGGTCGACTACGTAATACCCGGAAATGACGACGCCATAAGGGCGATAAAGCTCTTCTCCTCGTCCATGGCCGACGCCTGCCTCGAGGGCAAGGCCGCCTACGAGGAAGCGCTTCAGGCCAAGGCGGACAAGAAGGCCGTGCAGGCCGAGGCCAAGGGCCAGCAGCAGGCCGAGGCCCCTGAAGCCGGGGCGCCCGCAGAGGGCACGGCCCAGGGCTGAGCCGCAGAGAATATCATCAGGGGGGTTTCAAGCATAATGGAGATTTCCGCGGGAGCAGTAAAGGAGCTCAGGGAAAAAACCGGGGCCGGCTTCATGGACTGCAAGAAGGCCCTGGCCGAGACCAGGGGCGACCTGGCGGCGGCAATCGAGTTCCTGCGAAAAAAAGGGCTTGCCGCAGCCGAGAAGAAGGCTTCCAGGGCCGCAACCGAGGGCGCGGTCGGGAGCTACATACACGGCGGCGGCAAGGTCGGGGTGCTCGTAGAAGTGAACTGTGAGACCGATTTCGTCGCCAAGACGGACGGTTTCAGCGCCCTGGTCCGGGAGATAGCGCTCCATATAGCCGCGATGAGCCCTTCATACGTCAGCAGGAAGGAAGTGCCGGACGAGGTGGTAGAGGGCGAAAGGCGCATATACGAGGCCCAGGCAAGGGAGTCCGGGAAGCCCGACCACGTCGTCGCGAAGATGGTGGACGGCAAGATAGAGAAGTTCCTGAAGGATACATGCCTGCTTGAGCAGCCTTACGTGAAAGAGCCCGAGAAGACCATCGAGCAGGTCATTATCGAGAACATCGCAAAACTCGGCGAGAACATCTCCATAAGGAGGTTCGCCAGGTTCAAGGTCGGCGAGGGGATCGAGAAGAAACAGTCCGACTTCGCAGCCGAAGTGGCTGCAGCGCAGAAGTAAACCGAGAGCGGGAGGGCCGCGTGCCCCACCGCTTTTTTTTGTATATCTCACCTTGCGGCCCGACGGCCAAATCCGTACGTGAAAATGCCTGAATACAAGTATAACAGGATACTCCTGAAACTCTCGGGCGAGGCCCTCATGGGCAGCAAGGAGTTCGGGGTCGACACCGCTGTCATAAACTCCATAGCCCAGGAGATAAAAGACGTCCATAACCTCGGGGTGCAGGTGGCGGTGGTCATCGGGGGCGGCAATATCTTCAGGGGGGTGTCGGCAAGCGCCAAAGGGATGGACAGGGCCACAGCCGACTACGTCGGCATGCTCGCAACCGTCATAAACTCGCTCATGCTGCAGGACGCGCTTGAGAAGCACGGCGTTTTCACCCGCGTCATATCCGCCATAGAGATGAAGGAGCTCGCCGAGCCTTACATACGGAGGCGCGCCGTCCGCCACCTCGAAAAGGGCAGGGTCATAATCTTCGCGGCAGGCACCGGGAACCCGTACTTCACGACCGACACGGCGGCTTCGCTCCGGGCGATGGAGATACACGCGGACGTCATACTCAAGGGGACCAAGGTCGACGGGGTCTACGACAAGGACCCTATGAAGGAGGCGGGCGCCGTCAGGTACGAGGCGCTCAAGTTCATCGACGTCCTCAAGGACGGCTTGAAGGTCATGGACTCTACCGCCATTTCGCTTTGCATGGACAACAGCCTGCCGATAATCGTCTTCAGCATAAAAGAGCCCGGTAACCTGGTGAGGATAGTCATGGGCGAGCGGATCGGCACGCTCGTTTCCTGAACGGGAACGCCCGGAGAGACCCGCGTCCGGAGCCTCTTCCGGCCTGGCCGCCGGGCAGGATGCTCAATCCCCATTGAACGGAGCAGGAGATGAAGGAAGAGATATTTTCCGATTTGAAGAAACGGACCGACAAGGCCCTCGAGACGCTTGCGCACGAGCTCGGGGGGCTTCGCACGGGGCGCGCCTCGCTTGCAATACTCGACCACGTGAAGGTCGATTATTACGGCACGCCCACGCCCATAAAGCAGATAGCGACGCTCTCGGTCCCGGAGAGCAGGACCATCACCATCCAGCCCTGGGACGTATCCCAGATACACGCGATAGAGAAGGCCATAATGACCTCCGACCTCGGGCTTACGCCATCGAGCGACGGCAGGCTCATAAGGATAAACATCCCCCCTCTGACCGAGGAGAGGAGGAAGGACCTCGTAAAGCTCGCCAAGAAGTACGCTGAGGAGTGCAAGATAGCGGTGAGGAACGTAAGGAGGGACGCCAACGAGGGCCTGAAGAAGCTCGAAAAGGACAAGTCCATCTCCGAAGACGACTTGAAGAAGCTCCAGAAGGAAGTGCAGGACGTGACCGACAGGCAGATACACAGGATAGACGAGATGGTCGTCCAGAAGGAAGCCGAGATAATGGAGGTATAACGGCGCCGCCGTCGAGGTCCGTCACTCCGGCGCGCGGGGAAGGCGCGCCCCGGTCCTTGTTTTTCGACTCCTTGCGCCGTGAGCTGTTGGAGGGCCAGAGCGGGATTTTGAGTTTCCAGGCAAACCTGTTGAAAGAAGGCTTCGCATTTTTCCGATGAGCGATATTCCCATGGACAACATCCCCAGGCACATAGCCGTTATCATGGACGGCAACGGAAGGTGGGCGCGTAAAAGGCTCCTCAACAGGATAAACGGCCACCGTAAGGGCGTGGAGGCGGCGAGGGAAACCGTCCGCCACTGCCGGGAGATGGGCATCCAATACCTCACCCTGTACACCTTCTCCAAGGAGAACTGGAACAGGCCCGCCCGCGAAGTCCAGATGCTCATGAAGTTCCTGGAGACACACCTGAAGGGCGAGAAGAAAAGCCTGATGGAGAACAACATCCGCTTCAGGGCCATAGGCTGCATAGAGGACCTCCCGGCCGGCGTGAGGGACGTGATAACCGACCTGGAGGAGAGCACGAAAGGCAATGCCGGAATGGGGCTCCAGCTCGCCCTCAGCTACAGCGGCCGCGAGGAGATAACGCGGGCCGCAAGGAACATAGCCGTGCAGGTCTCCGAGGGCAGGCTCATGCCATCGGAGGTTACGGACGAGACCGTACAGTCGAACCTCTACACGGCGGGCATCCCGGACCCGGACCTCCTCATAAGGACGAGCGGGGAGATGAGGATATCCAACTTCCTCCTCTGGCAGCTCGCGTACACCGAGATATTCATATCAGACGTTCTCTGGCCCGATTTCACGAGAGAACACCTGGAGGCCGCCGTGAGGGAATACCAGAAGCGGGAGCGCAGGTTCGGCCTGGTGAAGGGAAAGGAAGCGGGCGCTGCCGCCGGGCGGTAGCCGGGCACGCTTTTCCGGGATTGGAGGGAAGTCTGAAAAGGGTAGCAACCGGGGCCGTACTTGTCCCGATTATCGTAGCGATAGTCATTTACGCCGGCCCTTACTGGATACTCGCGGTCTCCGCCGCAATCGCCGTGCTTGCCCTTGCCGAGTTCAACGCGCTAGTCCAGGTGCATGAGAAAGACGTCGCCTTCGACCGGCTCGGCGCGGCATCGGGCGCTTTGGTCGTCCTGGCCTCGTATTTGCTCGGGCCGGCCTTCCTGGCGCCTGTCCTGCTCTCTCTCGTATTCCTCTTCTTCCTTTATTCGATCATATCCGCCCGCCGGCTCGCCGATTCCTCCCTCGATACGGCGCACAAGGCCCTTGGGCTCTTGTACATAGCGCTCCCACTTTCGTTCATCACCCCTCTGCGGGAGCTTCCCGAAGGGCAGTGGTGGCTGCTGTTTCTCCTGGTCGTGGTATGGGCGAACGACACCTTTGCCCTCTCGGTCGGGAAAACGCTCGGCAGGCACAAGCTCTCCCCCGAGATAAGCCCCGGGAAGACGGTAGAGGGCGCGATCGGTGGCGTTGCCGGAGGCGTGCTCGCGGCCTTTGTTTTTGCGGGTCTCGCCGGGCTGGGGCCCGATTACCTGCAAGTGTTCATTCTCTCGGCGGGCATTGGACTCGTCGCCATGGTGGGCGACCTCGCGGAGTCGGTCCTCAAAAGGAGCGCCGGGGTAAAGGACTCGGGCTCCATAATACCGGGGCACGGCGGGATGCTCGACAGGATAGACAGCCTCCTTTTTACGATACCGTTCCTTTATTTCTACCTGACCTTCCGGGCCGTGCACCCATGAGACGCAAGGGGGTCTCCATACTCGGCTCGACAGGGTCCATCGGGACTAACACCCTGGACGTCCTTCGCTCGCACCCGGAGAGGTTCAGGGTGGTCTCCCTGGCAGCGGGGCGGAACGTCTCGCTTCTGAGGGCGCAGGTAGAAGAGTTCAGGCCCGTTTTCGTCTCCGTAGAGACCGAGGACGCGGCTTCTGCGTTGAGGAACTCGCTTTCCGCCCCGGTTTTCGTTGAAGCCGGGCCCCAAGCAGCAATGAAGGCGGCCTCCTTCGAGGGGGTGGACATGACCGTAGCCGCCATATCCGGGGCTGCCGGGCTGCTCCCGACCATGGCCGCCGTTAGGGCCGGCAAGGACATTGCGCTCGCCAACAAGGAATCACTCGTGCTCGCAGGTAGCCTCATAATGGAAGAGGCCGCGAAGCGGGGCGCGAACATTATACCCGTCGACAGCGAGCACTCGGCGGTCTTCCAGTCCCTCCTCGGCCACAGGCGCGAGGACATCAAAAGGATAATACTCACGGCCTCGGGCGGGCCGTTCCTCAAAACGCCGCTTTCAGAGCTGGGGAGGATGGGGCCGGACGAGGCATTGAGGCACCCGAGGTGGAAGATGGGGAGAAAAGTCACCATAGACTCCTCCACGCTCGTCAACAAGGGCTTCGAGGTGATAGAGGCCAGGTGGCTCTTCGGCCTGCCGCCTGAGAAGATATCGGTTGTAATACACCCCCAATCGATAGTACACTCGATGGTCGAGTACATAGACGGCGCCATTATGGCCCAGATGAGCGCCCCGGACATGCGCTCTCCCATCTCGTACGCCCTTTCGTACCCTGAAAGGATATCTTCAGGGACCGAGCCGCTGGATTTCAGCCGACTTTCATTAGAGTTCAGCGCACCGGAGCCGGAGAGGTTCCCGTGCCTCGGGCTCGCTTACGAGGCGCTCAAGACCGGGGGCACGGCGCCCGCCGCGCTCAACGCGGCTGACGAGGTCGCGGTCGGGCTGTTCCTTGAGGGCAGGGTGCCCTTCACGGGCATTTCAAGGATAGTCGGCGAGGTCCTCGGCGCGCACCGGTCGAGGGAGCCGCGCTCGGTAGAGGACGTCCTCGATGCCGACCGGGAGGCAAGGGAGCTGGCAAGGTCGGTTGCCGCTTCCGCCTGAAAGGGCGACAGCGGCCCGCAAATATAGTATAATTGGCGTTTACACCACTGGATAAGGTACGGAACAATGACCACCATCATATCCTTCATAATCGTCCTCGGCATCCTGATATTCATTCACGAGCTGGGGCATTTCCTCGCCGCAAAGGCCAGCGGCGTGGGAGTCGAGAAATTCTCGCTGGGCTTCGGCCCCAGGCTTGTCGGCATCCAGAGGGGCGAGACCGAGTACAGGATCTCGCTTCTGCCGCTCGGCGGCTACGTGAAGATGGTGGGGGAAGCCCCGGGAGAGGAGATAACAGAGGAACTCAGGGCCAAGTCCTTCACTCACAAGCCCCTGTGGAAGAGGGCCTCCATAGTTGCAGCCGGGCCTGCGATGAACCTGGTGCTCGCCGTAGTCCTCATGCCGCTTATCTTCATGATAGGCATACAGGTCCCTGTGTACCTGGAGAAGCCTGCGGAGGTAGGGTACGTCGCCCCCGGTGAGCCGGCCGACAGGGCGGGTATCCGCAAGGGCGACACCGTCGTCTCTGTTGCAGGCAAGGAGACCGGGAACTGGGAAGAGCTCCTCATGGGCCTCGCCATGGGCCCCGGCAAGGAGCTCGAGGTCGGGTTCCTGAGGGACGGCTCGCGCCTTGAGACCACCATTGTGCCGGATGTCTCCGAGGCTACCGGCGCGGGCTACGGAGGGGTTTTCCCGCCCATGGAGCCGGTTATCGGCGGGGTCGCCCCGGGGTTCCCGGCAATGGACGCCGGGCTTAAGCCCGGCGACAGGATACTCTCGGTGAACGGCGCGCCCATAACCCACTGGGCCGAGCTTGAGAGCGCTATACACAAGAGCGGCGACAAGAAGGTCATAAAAGTGGCGAGGGGAGGCGAAGAGCCTTCCTTTGAGATAACCCCTGTCTACAACGAAGAGGCCAAGGCCTATCTCGTCGGCATCTCCCGGCAGGAGGAGCAGGTCACGAGGCAATACGGCTTTGTCGAGTCCATTCAAAGGGGCGTTGCCTCGGGGGTCGACATGACGTACAAGCTTTTCGTGGTCGTAAAGGGGCTCATAGTCGGCGACTACTCGCTTAAGACGCTCGGCGGGCCCATAATGATAGCGCAGGTGGCCGGCCAGGCCGCGGAGTCGGGGATAGCCGACCTCCTCTCGCTCATGGCCTTCCTGAGCCTGCAGCTCGGCATAATAAACCTCTTCCCCATACCGGTACTTGACGGCGGCCACCTGGTCTTCTTCGGGATGGAGGCCGTAAAGGGCAGGCCCTTGAGCGAGAAGTTCATGGCCGCGGCCCAGCAGGTCGGCATAGCGCTCCTCATAATGCTGATGCTCCTGGTCACCTACAACGACCTCTTCCGCATATTCGGATAGGCCTTGAAGATACTGGCAATCGACACCTCGTCAACTTCAGGCTCGATAGCCCTCCTCGACGATAGAAGGCTCGTCTCCGAATGGACCGTCGGAGATGCCGGCACACACTCCAACTGGCTCCTCAAGTCCATCGACGCGCACCTTAAGAGCGCCGGGCGCGGGCTCGACGAGATAGACCTTTTCGCCGTCGACATCGGCCCCGGCTCCTTTACGGGCCTCCGCATAGGCATATCGGCCCTCAAGGGGCTTGCATGGCCGCTCGGCAGGAAGATTGCTGGCGTGTCGACGCTCGCGTCTCTCGCCATGAACATCCCTTATTCGGGCAGGGTCGTCTGCCCGGTACTCGACGCCCGGAAGGGCGAGGTATACACGGCGCTTTACGATACCATGTCAGGGCTGCCCAGGGCGGTTATGCCCGACTCCGTCCTGCCGCCCCGGTCTCTCGTTAAGGAAATAGAGGCAAGGGGCCTTGAGGGGGACGTCGTATTCCTCGGGAGCGGGCTTTCCGTATACATGGAGACGCTCGTCGGCACGCTCAGGGACGCGTACGCGGCCCCGCAGCACCTGTGGCACATAAGGGCCTCAAACGTGGGGCTCCTTGCGTTCGAGAGCGCGGGCGAGGCCGTGTCCCCTGCTGAGCTCGTCCCCATTTACCTGAGGAAGTCAGAGGCCGAGCTCAAAAGCGGCGGTTAGGGCTGTTTCAAGCCCTGTCCGTCTCCCGGGTCCCGGGCCGGCCCGAAAACCAGGCCACCAAACCCTTCCCAGTGCCTCCGCGCCCGCCCATTACGTCCGCCTGCATACCGTTCAGCAGGATCCGGCGTTTTTACGTTCTAATGCCTGGTTTTCTATGGACTTGGGCTTTGGAATGGGTTATAAGAAAGTATTTTTCCCGCCAATACAGGCGCAAAGCGCCTGTATGCGAACAAATTGACAAGCTCTTCGGGTTGCGATATCATGGATTTTAGCTTTGTCCTTGAAAAACAAGCATTTTTTATTCAGGTTAGGCAACCCTCGGGCTTTCAGGCACGGGGGTGAGCGATTGCCCGGAACCAGCCTGTTTTCTGGCGAGTGGAGGCGTATCGCCTCTGTAAATCGGTCCTTAGGAACCCTGGATTTTATTCAGGGTGGCCATTAACGTCGTAAGCCTGTTTCCTGCAAGGGGGAAATGCGGGAAAACCCGGGACAGGGACCTCAAAGCGGAAGGGAGGCTTGAATGGAAAGACGTGAGGAGATAGTGAAGAAGCTTCTCGAAGAGGACGAGGGGTTCAGGAAGATCTACAAGAGCCACCAGGACTACGAAAACAAGGTCGCAAAGCTCGACAAAAAGCCGAGGCTCACGGCAGACGAGACGATGGAGAAGGTGAGGCTCAAGAAATTGAAACTCGCCTTGAAGGACGAGATGGAGAAGATGGTTTCCGATTTTGCCGAAGAGAAGGGGGCGTAGCCGCAGCCGCAGATGCCGTCGAGAAGCGACAGAATCAAGAAAGGGCTTGACCGGGTCCCGTCGAGGGCCCTCCTTTACGCAACAGGCATACCCGCCGGCGAGATGAAGAAGCCCTTCATCGGCGTTGCCACGAGCTTCTCGGACCTCATACCCGGGCACATCGGCATGAGGGACCTCGAGAGGTTCATAGAGAAGGGCGTACACACCGGCGGCGGCTACCCCATGTTCTTCGGGCTCCCCGGCATATGCGACGGCATTGCCATGGGGCACAGGGGGATGCATTATTCCCTTCCCTCGAGGGAGCTCATAGCGGACACCATCGAGAGCGTGGCAGAGGCCCACGCCTTTGACGGACTGATACTCCTCACCAACTGCGACAAGATAACGCCGGGCATGCTCATGGGCGCGGCGCGCCTCAATATCCCGTCCATAGTCGTAACCGCCGGACCAATGCTCACCGGAAGGTACAGGGGCAGGAAGACCTCTTTCATAAGGAACACCTTCGAGGCCATGGGCCGCTTCCGCGCCGGCGAGATAACCAAAGAGGAGCTTAACGCCTGCGAGACCGGGGCGTGCCCGGGGGCGGGCTCGTGCCAGGGCCTCTATACCGCGAATACCATGAGCTGCCTTACCGAGGTCATGGGCATGAGCCTCCCTTTCTGCGGTACTGCTCTTGCGGCCTCGGCTGAAAAAAGGCGGATCGCCTTTGATAGCGGTGTGCGCGCGGTCGAGCTCGTAAGGAGGAACATCACCCCGAGGAAGATAATGACCAGGGCGGCCTTCGAGAACGCCATAAGGGCGGACCTCGCGCTCGGCGGCTCGTCAAACACGGTCCTCCACCTCCTTGCAATCGCGCACGAGGCAGGGGTAAAGCTCCCGCTCGAAATCTTTAACGAATTGAGCCTCACCACCCCGCACATAACCTCGCTTGAGCCGGTCGGGGAGTATTATATGGAGGACCTCCACTGGGGCGGGGGAATAAGCGCGCTGCTTTACAGGCTCAAGGACCTCGTAAAGGACAACCCGACGGTGTCGGGCAAGAGGATAAAGGCGATAATCGACGGGGTAGATTATGTCGACGAGCGCGTCATAAAGCCCGTCTCCGAGGCCTACCACAAGGAAGGCGGCATAGCGGTCCTCAAGGGGAACCTCGCGCCGCTCGGGGCCGTGGTAAAGCAGTCCGGCGTAAGCGGGAAGATGATGCGCTTTTCCGGCACTGCACGCGTCTTCGACTCCGAAGAGGCGGCCATGAAGGCGATAGTGGGCCGCGGCATAAAGGCCGGGAGCGTAATCGTGATACGCTACGAAGGCCCCAGGGGCGGCCCGGGCATGAGGGAGATGCTCGCGCCCACGGCGGCCCTCATGGGCATGGGCATGGGAGAAAGCGTCGCCCTCATAACGGACGGCAGGTTCTCGGGAGGCACCAGGGGACCGTGCATAGGCCACATATCGCCCGAGGCGATGGAGGGCGGGCCCATAGCGCTCGTCAGGGACGGCGACACCATCGAGCTCGACATACCCGCGAGGAAGATCGAGCTCAAGGTCGACGCAAAGGAGCTTGAGGCGCGGAAGAAGGCCTGGAAGATGCCGCCCCCCAAGATAAAGGACGGCTGGCTCGCGAGGTACGCGAAGTCCGTGACCTCGGCTTATACGGGGGCCGTGGTCAAGGCATGATGCAACACAAAAGCAGACCGGGATTATTCTCATGACAAAGAAAAACGGCGCCGAGATATTCATCGAATGCCTCTTGAAAGAGGGCGTGGACACCGTATTCGGTTTCCCTGGCGGCGCGGTGCTGCCCATTTACGACGCCCTTTACGACAGCCCGCTCCGGCACATACTCGTAAGGCACGAGCAGGGCGCGGTGCACATGGCGGACGGCTATGCGAGGGCCTCGGGAAAGCCCGGGGTCGTGGTCGTCACCTCCGGCCCGGGCGCTACCAACACCGTAACCGGCATAGCGACCGCGTACATGGACTCGATCCCGCTGGTCGTCTTCACCGGCCAGGTGCCGACGCCGCTTATCGGGAACGACGCCTTCCAGGAGGCCGATATCGTCGGCATCACCAGGCCGTGCACAAAGCACAACTACCTCGTCAAGGACATAAGGGACCTCCCGAGGATAATAAAGGAGTCTTTCTACATCGCTACTACCGGAAGGCCGGGCCCGGTGCTTGTGGACATACCGAAGGACGTGCTTACGGCAGCGCTGCCGGATTTCAAATACCCGGAGAAGGTCCATATCGAGAGCTACCAGCCCAACTACAAGGGGCACCCCGGCCAGATAAGGAAGGCGCTGGACCTGATACTTTCCTCGAAGAGGCCGGTAGTGTACGCCGGCGGCGGCGTCGTATTGTCCAACGCCTCTTCGGAGCTCAAGGCCTTCTCAGAGAAGCTCGGGCTGCCGACCACGACGACCCTCATGGGCCTCGGCGCGTTCCCGGGCACGCACCCGCTCTTCATGGGCATGCTCGGCATGCACGGAACCTATGCCGCGAACATGGCCGTCATGAACACCGACTGCCTCGTCGCCGTCGGCGCGCGCTTCGACGACAGGGTCACCGGCAAGATAGACGAGTTCGCGCCGTACGCGGGCATAGTCCACATAGACATAGACCCGACCTCTATAAGCAAGAACGTCAAGGTCGACATCCCTATCGTCGGCGACGTTAGGATTGTCCTGAAGGACCTCATCAAGGCCTGCCCCCCGATAAAGGGGTTCAAGAAAGGGATACAGCCCTGGAGGGACGAGATAGCCGGATGGAGCGGAACGCACAGGCTCTCGTACAAGCAGGACCCCAAGGGCAAGATAAAGCCGCAGTTCGTCATAGACAGGCTCTATGAGCTTACGGGCGGAGACGCCATAATCACAACCGAGGTCGGGCAGAACCAGATGTGGGCGGCCCAGTTCTTCAAGTATGACAAGGCGCGGACGTTCCTGACCTCCGGCGGCCTCGGCACCATGGGTTTCGGCTTCCCGGCGGCCATAGGCGCCCAGATAGCGTTTCCTGAAAAGACCGTCGTTGACATCGCCGGGGACGGGTCGCTCCAGATGAACATACAGGAGCTCGCTACAGCCGTTCAGTACAAGCTGCCGGTCAAGGTGGTGATACTCAACAACATGGTCCTGGGCATGGTCAGGCAATGGCAGGAGCTCTTTTTCCAGAAGAGGTATTCCCACACCTGCATATCCGTCGCGCCGGATTTCGTCAAGCTCGCCGAGGCATACGGGGCCGTTGGACTCCGGGCGACCAGGCCGGGCGAGGTCGACAGGGTGCTGGAAAAGGGCCTTTCGGTGAAGGACAGGCCCGTATTGATGGACTTCAGGGTCGACCAGTTCGAGTGCGTCTACCCCATGGTCCCCGCCGGGCAGCCCCTTAACAAGATGCTCCTGGTGTGATTGCCCCGGACTCGAGTCCAGTGTATCCGGTATTACAAAGTCGGAGGTCCAAAGCGTGCGCCATACGATTTCAGTCCTTGTGACCAACGAGTTCGGAGTGCTCTCGCGCATATCCGGCCTCTTCTCGGGGAGGGGCTTCAACATCGAAAGCCTCTCGGTCGCCGAGACCTTTGACCCGAAGATATCAAGGATGACCATCGTAACGAGCGGCGACGACAAGGTGCTCGAGCAGATAAACAAGCAATTGAACAAGCTCGTGAACGTAATAAAGGTCTACGACTTCACAGGCGAGGAGCACATAGAGCGGGAGCTCGCGCTCATAAAGGTGAACCTCACGGCCGAGACCAGGGCCGAGATACTCTCGATAGTCGACATATTCAGGGCCAAGGTCGTGGACGTAAGCTCCCGGACCTATACGATAGAGATAACCGGGGACGAGGAGAAGATACGGGCCATCACGGAGCTCCTGAGGCCCTTCGGCATAAAGGAACTGGTCCGGACCGGAAGGGTGGCAATGGCCCGGAGCCCCAAGCAGAGATGAACGCGGCACTTGTGTAAATGACAGGATGCTGGAAACCTTTTT
>DIDN01000088.1 GCA_002418185.1 Deltaproteobacteria bacterium UBA5799 | reverse complement strand
GAAAACCGTAAACCAAAAACCAGCTTACGGAGGAAAAGGACAGTGCTCATAAAACGGTCTTTGGCGGTCTTTGCCGTCCTATTCATCTGGGCCACGCTCTTAGGGATGGGCACCGGGCCCGGCACCGAGGTCCCGCTCCCTGAAATCAACTTCAAGGCGACCGTAAGGGACGACCAGGACATAACTACAAAGGTCACGAACGCCTCGTGGGAGGGGGAGGTGTTCTTCATGGGCACCCGGGGCAAGGGGACCGTGACCGTCTTCTTCGAGAAGATAAAAAAGCTTACCGCAACGGGCACCGGGGCCGAAAACAAGAGCGACTTCCAGGTCACCATGAAGAACGGGGACGTGGTGGCCATAAGCCTCGACAACGACCAGCGCTTCTTCGGCACCACGGACTACGGCACGTTCAGGATACTCGCGAAGAACATAAAGGAGATAACCTTCGAGTAGGGAAAGCGTAGACCTAAAACGAAGGTCGGGCCGGTATCCAGCCCGCCTTTTTCCATCAGGATATTCAGTTCAGCCCAGGTCGCCGAGGGCGTGCTGGAATATCGACATTATGGCCAGGGCGGCGGTTTCTGCGCGGAGTATGCGCGGGCCGAGCCCGACTTTCACGAACCCCGCAGAAATAGCCTCTGCCGCCTCGCCGGGCGAAAGCCCCCCTTCCGGGCCCACGAGAACCGAAACCCCTTCCATCCCGCGCGCGCCCTTAAGGGCCTCCTTCAAGCCTGTTGCCCCTTCCTTTTCCCAGAGGAGGAGTTTCAAGTTCCGGTCATGCCCCTTAAGAGCGCCCTTAATGTCCGGCGCGTATACTATTTCAGGCAATACAGTCCTTCCGCACTGCTTTGCGGCCTCTATCGCCGCCTTCCTCCATCTCGCCTGCCTTGAAGCTTCTTTGTCGGCGCTAACGCGGGGTATGGTCCTCGACGTATTATAGAAGCAGACCTCCCTTATGCCGAGCTCGGTCGCCTTCTGGATGATGAACTCGGGCCTGTCCCCCTTGAGGAGCGCCTGGAGGAGTACGAAATCGAGAGGGCTCTCCCTTTCGCCCCTCGAACTCCCCGCGATGGCGACAGAGGCGGAGTCCCTGCCGACCTCCTCGACCTTCCCCGAGAGCTCAAGCCCCCTGCCGTTAAAGAGGAGGACTCCGGCGCCAGGAGCGAGCCTCAGGACCTTTTTAAGATGATGGAACTCCTCACCTTTAATCTCCACGCGGGTCGAGTGCTCGCTCAAGTCCTCGTCATAAAACCTTCTCACCGGCTGCCTTTCAACGGTTTACGGAGAACGAGTGCGGCCCATTCCTTTGAGGAATAGGCCTTTTCAAGGTGAAGGCCGGGGTAGGCCCTTAACACCTCGTCCTTTTCATGGAGGAGTATGCCGGAGAGTATGAGCAGGCCGCCGTGGCTCACCTTACCTGACAACGCGGGCGAAAGCCTTTTAAGCTCCCCGGCGAGGATGTTCGCGGCCACCAGGTGAAACCTTCCCCTGGCCTTCTCGACCGGGGTTGAACTTACTTTCACCTCTGCCCTGTTGCGGGCGGCGTTCCTGCGGGCGACCTTGACTGCCACTTCGTCAATCTCAAGGCCCACGGCCTTCCTGAACCCGAGTTTTTTGGCTGCTATGGCGAGGACGCCGGTCCCGGTTCCGACATCCAGAAAGTCCGGGCGTGCCGGGAGCTTCCGGTCGATTACGAGCCTCAATAAGGCCCGCAGGCACATCTTCGTCGTGTCATGGCCGCCGGTGCCGAAGGCCATGCCCGGGTCTATCTCGATTACCTTCTCTCCGGGCCTTTTCGGCGACCTCTTCCAGGTGGGCCTTACGAGGACGGTCGTTCCTTTATAGCTTACCCGTACGGGCCTGAGCCCCTTTTTCCATTTCTCCGACCAGTCCGTGTCCCTGAGGCTGGAAGTCGTGAGCTTCCAGCCCACTCTCCCGAGCTTACGGCGTATGTCCCCAAGCCTCGCCCTCTCGCCCTCGCCCAGATAGGCCCTGAGCGCCGCCTCGGAAGAGCGCGGACCAGGCTCCTCGCGCGTTTCGTCCTCCCACCTGCTGTACGAGACGAGCTTCCCGGCTTCTCCTTCCCCGGCCTCTTCGAGGACTCCGGGGCTCCCGGCCTCTATGAGGGCCGCCGAAACCGCGTCCCTCGACCGGGCCGGGCCAGTGGCCCTTATCTCTATCCATCCTGCCATAGTCATGCCAAGGGGCTAAGACCTCATGTTGACGAACTGCAGGCTTATGTCCATGTCCCTGGCCTTGATCGCCTGTATGGCCTCTTGCAAATCGTCAATCTTCTTCCCGGTCACCCTTATCTGGTCGTCCATTATCTGGGTCTGCACCTTGAGCTTCAGGTCCTTTACGAGCTTCGTTATCTCCTTGGCCTTGTCCGAGGGTATGCCCTGGCGTATCTTGAGGACCTGTTTTTTCATGCTCCCGGATGCGTCCTCGACCTTGCCGTATTCGAGGGACTTGAGCGACACACCGCGCTTAACGAGCTTGGTCTGGAGTATATCGAGGACGCTCCTAAGCTTCCCGTCGTCGTCCGCGACGACGGTTATGTCTTCCTTCTTCTCCCATTTTATCTCGCTCTTCGAGCCCTTGAAGTCATAGCGCTGCTCCATCTCCTTCGTTGCCTGGTTGACGGCGTTATCGACCTCCTGCACGTCCGTCTTGGAGACAATATCGAATGACGGCATCTCCTACCTCCGTTGGTTATTTTTCAGACCATGTCCCGCATTCAGGGCCTTACGACCCGGGCGCCCTGGGGGGGAGTGAAGCTGAAGAGCGCATCAGGAGCGGGCGAATTGACCGAAGTCTCCCTGAACTCCACCATCGTCTCGGTCCCGAAATGGTCGGTCACCTCGGTCCTCCTTATAAGGAGGCTCCCCTTGTCGATTTCAAGCGCAAGTGTTTTCACGTTCGGGCTCTCATCCCTGGGCGTAAGCACAAGACGCCATGTATCGCCTTTCGAGGGCGCGAGCCTTGCCTCGAACTCCCTTTCCAGGTCGCCGAGTCCGGAGAGGAAGTCGGTCGCCATGCGGGAGGCAGCGGCGTCGACCTCCCTCTCTATCGCCTGGTTAAGGTCGGGCTGGTAAATCCAGACGGTCCTGCCGTCGCCGACTATGAGGTCGCCGGCGGGCCTGCTGTATTCCCAGCGCATCTTCCCCGGCTTCTTGAACCAGACCTTGCCTTTTGCGGTTTCGGGCCTGCCCATGCCCCTTGACGAGACCTCCTGCGTGAACTCGGACTCGAGGGTTGTAATGGACTCATACCTCTCCTGGAGCTTCGAGAGGACTTCCGTGAGCTCCTCAGCCAATGACACTGCGGGGACAAGTAAAAACAAGAGCGCCGATGCTATCCGGAGGGGGGTCTTCATATCCAGGTTCCTCTTGAGTTGGATTTCCGCGGCCCGGGTCGAATTTGCCCGCGGATAAACCTCAATATAGCAGAATTTTTTCTATACTTTGCTTAATAAACTCAAAGCACACTCAGGTTGCTCAAAAAACTCCATATGTTAGGCGTCGAGGAGCGAGGAATGAGGCGTACTTTTCGTGTACGCCGCAATGACGAGCGACGACGACAACGACGCAGATGGACTTTTTGAGCAGCCTAAGGCGTTTTCCGGAGGAGCACCTCCCTGGGGCGGCTCCCCTGCGCGGGGCCGACCACACCCTCCTTCTCCATCTTCTCGATTATGCGGGCGGCGGTGTTGTAGCCTATCCTGAACCTCCGCTGGATGTAGGAGGTCGATATCATCTCGAGCTGCGCTGCAAGGGCCACGGCCTCGTCGTAACGCCTGAGGAACTCTTCTCCCAGGTCCGCGTCTTCGTCCAGAAGCGCGCTCTCCTCCTCTTCGATCTTCAAGTCCTCGTAAGCGGGGCCGCCCTGCTTTTTCCAGAAATCCGTCACGCGCTTTATCTCGGTCTCGGAGACGTACGCGCCGTGGATCCTCTGGAGCTTCGAGGTACCGGGCGGCATGAAAAGCATATCGCCCTGCCCGAGGAGCGTCTCCGCGCCGCCGGAATCGATGATCGTCCTCGAATCGGTCCTCGAAGGGAGCTGGAACGCTATACGCGCGGGGAAGTTCGTCTTTATGAGGCCCGTCACGACGTCTACGGAAGGCCTCTGCGTCGCTATCATCAGGTGAATACCGGAGGCCCTCGCCATCTGCGAAAGCCTCACCAGGCATTCCTCCACGTCCTTGCCGGAGGTCATCATGAGGTCCGCGAGCTCGTCTATTATGACGACGATAAGCGGGAGCTTCTTCTCCTCCGGGTTTCCGCCCTCCTCGACCATCTGGTTGTACTTGTCGACGTTCCTCGCGCCCTTCTCTGCCATGAGCTTGTAGCGGCGCCCCATCTCGGTTACGATGCTCTTGAGCGCGCCCGCCGCCTTCTTCGGGTCGGTTATGACCGGGGTTATGAGGTGCGGGATACCCTCGTAGGCCGATAGTTCCAGCATTTTCGGGTCGACCATGAGGAATCGGACCTCCTCGGGTGTCGCCTTGAATAGGACGCTCAGTATCATGGCATTGACCGAGACGCTCTTTCCCGCGCCGGTCGCGCCTGCAACGAGGAGGTGAGGCATCCTGGCGAGGTCCGCGACATAAGGGGCGCCGGAGATGTCTTTCCCGAGCGCGAGCGTAAGGCGCGAGCGGCTCTTTGCGAATGCCGGGCATTCGAGCATCTCCCTTAGGAGTATCGTGTCCCTCGTCTGGTTCGGCACCTCTATGCCGACAACGGCCTTTCCGGGTATGGGCGCGATTATCCTTATGGACATGGCCTTCATGGCAAGCGCGAGGTCGTCGGAGAGGTTCATTATCCTCCCCACCTTCACCCCGGGCGCGGGCTCGAACTCGTACATGGTGACGACCGGCCCGGGCCTTACCTCCAATACCCGGCCCTCTATGCCGAAATCGAGGAGCTTCCTTTCAAGGACCTGCGAGTTCAGAAGGAGGGCCTTGTCGTCGACCATGCCGCTCTTTTTGGGCACCGGGTCGAGAAGCGTAAGGGGCGGCAGCTTGAACGACCCCTTGGGGCTCGTGAACTCGAGCGCCTCCTCCGGCTCCTCGGCCTGTTTCCTGCTGTGTATCCTCGGGGTTATGATGGCCGGGCCCCCTGACGGCCTTTCCGGCTCCTTCGGCTTCTCCCCGTTCTTTTTTCTTGGCCTGGGCGCTGTCTCTTCCTCTGCCTCGACAACCTCGGGCCCTTCGGCTTTCGCGGCCTTTATCCTGTCGCAGACGGCCCTGAAGACGGATACTGTCGGCGGAAGGGCTTTCAAGGCTATCTGTATGACGGAGAGGCCCGTAGCCACCAGGAACGCTATAAGGAGGACCGCCGAAAGGAAGATGAACGAGCCGGTAGTGCCGACAAGGCCCTCCAGGAAATCGCCGGAGACGGCGCCTGCCGCGCCCCCGTTCGATTCGACAATATGAAGGAGGGCCGAGGACGACAGGACGAAAAAGAGGAAGCTGACCGGCACCACCACCCTGAAACGGAAGAACCTCCGGAGAATGAGCCCCACGGAGAGGAGAAGGAGTATGAACGGGAATACGTAGGAGGTGTACCCGATGGACGCGAGGAAGGCCCAGGCCAGGTAGTCGCCTATGACCCCGCCCCACAGCGCGCCCCTGGCGAACGAAAAGAGGCTTACGGCGGAGTAGAGGGCCGCGGCAAAGAGGACGATCCCCAGTATCTCCTGCTTGAGGCCGCCGCTGTTCTTTTCTTTTTTGGAGGTCTGTCTGGCCATTTGCTCCGGGCTGCCGGATACCCCTTCAACGGTTGCGGTGAAAAAAAATCTTGTCATCCCGAGGGACCGAAGGCGACGAAGGGGCTCTAATTTAAATTTTTTTTTGCCGGGATTCTTCGCTCCGCTCAGAAAGACAACAGACTGAGCAGCCTGCCAAAACGGCAAAGCGCGTCAGATGCTCTTGAACTGCTTGCTGAGGGTTATTCCCTGGTACTGGTATGACGAGCCTATCCTCGGGCCGTAGACCTTGTCAGGCACCTCGGCCATGCGCTCGAAAAAGAGCTTGCAGAAGGTCTGCCCGTCGGAGATCATGAAAGGCACGTCATGCGCCCTGACTTCGAGGACGGCCTTGGTGCCCTTGACCTCGCCCTTCGTGCCGAAGCCGAAGCCCGGGTCGAAGAACCCGGCGTAATGGGTCCGTAGCTCCCCGGAGCCCGCCTCGTACGCGACCATCTCGGCGGCGTACCTCGTGGGTATCCTTATCCGCTCCTTGGACGAGAGTATGTAGAAGTCCTCGGGCTCGAGTATCAGCGTGCCCTTGCTGTTCCGGTAGATGGGCTCCCAGAAATCGGCTATGCCGTAGTGGTTCTTCATCGCGAGGTCGACCACATGGCTGTTCTTCTTGGACTTGTAGCCGATTATGCCGTTTGAGTTCTCGCCGCTCAAGTCGACTGACATGAAAATTCCCCTGGAGACCTTGATGTCGCCGGGGGCGAGGTGCGCGTCGCCGTTAAAAAGAAGGCGCGAGTCCCTGTGGAGGGCCCTGAGCTTCGA
Organism: Deltaproteobacteria bacterium UBA5799; assembly: GCA_002418185.1. Classification (GTDB taxonomy): domain Bacteria; phylum Desulfobacterota; class GWC2-55-46; order GWC2-55-46; family GWC2-55-46; genus UBA5799. The sequence goes on along the minus strand of DIDN01000088.1, from coordinate 4,782 downwards.
GTCCGTAAGGGCGCACTCGCCCCGAAGGAGCCGGAGCTGCACGAGCGAGAGCCCTTCCTTCACCTTTATGGTGAAGGACCGCGGCATGACCTCGAGGTAGAGGCCGCCCTTGTAGCCGCAGGCAATGTCGTCGAACCTGGGGTTCCTGTCCGTAAGCACCCTGGCGAATATGTCGAGCCGCCCGGTCGTGGACTTGGGGTTTGCGCGGCCCCTCACGTCCGCCGGGAGGTTCAATTCCTCTATGAGGGGTATGAGATAGACGTGCCCCTTTTCGAGGATGCCGCCCTTCGAGATGTCGGACTCGTACATGACGAGGTCCGAGCCGTATAGGTCCGGGGTGTGGAGGCGCTCCAGCACGTCCGTGTTCTCGGGCAGGAAGCTCGATATGAGCCTGTACGCCCTGGGCCCGAGCCTCAAGTCCATGCTCGCAGGCTGTATCTGGGACTCGACTATGGGCAGCCCCTTCGAGAAGACGTGCCTTTTGGCGACGGCCCTGGCTATGGACTGGCAGCTGAAAACGCCGTGGTTTTTATCGGACATAGGTTTCCAAGGAGGTACGCCGGGACATGATACAGAAAAAGACCCGTCTATGAAAGAATTTTATTGGTTCAGGAGCCGGCTGCGTAAGCAGGGCTTCCGGCTCAAACGGCGAAAAAAAGGCCCGGTGGCCGGGCCTTGCGTTCTCGTTCTGGCAACCTTTAAAGATTAGGGATTTTTTCCGCTTTATCCGGAAGGCCGGGCATAAAAAACGGAGCATATATGCGAATATGTGAGCATTTTTATTCCTGTAACTACGCACAGTCCGGGAAAAGATCGATTTTTTCAGAAGTTGCCCTTCCGGGGCCTTCAGGCTATGGCCGGCAGCTCGTCAATGAACCTGAGGCCTGCCCTTGAGATGCCGTAGAACTTCCTGGTCCAGACCACCTGCGCGGGCCTTTCCTCGCCCCGCTCCCTTACCAGGACGTTTACTATGTCGTCAGGGTCGAACGGCAGATAGCCCATCATCTTTATGCCTATCCCCGTATCGGAAATGTCCACGGCCTTTGCCGGTATCCGGACCTCGCCTTTCAGTATGTCGCAGAGCTTGAGGCTCGGGCTCCTGGCCCCTGTCCTTCTTTCGCTCTCGCCGCCCTTCAGCATGAAGCCGCAGTGCGGGCACGGCAGGCTCGGCTTCATAACCGCCGTAAAGAACGAGTTCTCGCATTTAGGGCAATTGAGCTTGTTCACGGCCGCTCCTGCAATTATTCGGGACCCGCGCTCCTAAGGAGAAAACGCGCCTATATCATATTAAGCAAGTGGGGCCGTGTCAACTGGTTTTGCCGGCCAGGGCCGGCCCTTTTCCCCGTTCGGGCTGGGCGGCTCGGGCCGGAAGACCCCTTGACTTTTGGAGTCCTCTCTGTTAATTCTAAGTATTCGGAAAGGCCCCATGAAAAAGTCCCCGGAAGGCTTGAAAAAAAAGCGCCTTATCGTGCTTGCGACCGTCGTTTTCGTCGGCGCTGCCGCGCTTTTCGGCGAAAAGGGCTTGCTCGAGCTCTACAGGGTCCATAAGGAGCTCTCTGGGATACAGGCGTTCAACAGGTCCCTCGAGAAGGAGAACAGGGAACTCGAGGAGAAGATACGCCTGCTCGAGAGCGACAAGCGCTTTATCGGCCGGATAGCCAGGGAGGAACTGGGCAAGATCGGCCGCAACGAGGTCATATACAGGATCGATGAGCCCAGGGCCGAAGACACCCGGCCCTGAAAGGGCTGAAGGCCACTGAAAGCCTGCACGAGCCGGGGACCCGGCGGGTTTTCCGCCCGCCCCTCGGCGCCACGCAGGGCATATCCGCGCATACCTCCAAAAAACGCGCATGGAAAGAAAGATACAGATAGCGGGCATACAGCTTGCCTCCCTGCCCGATAGGGAGAGGAACATCTCGAAGGCCGACATGCTCGTCGAGCTTGCCGCTGGCGAGGGAGCGACGGTAATAGCGCTTCCGCCTTTATTCAGCTCGCACTGGTTCCCGGCTGCGATAGACAACCGGAACTTCGCCCTTGCCGAGGGCGAGGACGGCCCCACTGTCACGTTCCTCAGGGAAGCGGCCATGAAACACAAGGTGGTCGTTGTCGGCGGGGTCTTCGAGTCGGACGGGGACAAGCGCTACAACACCGCATATGTCGCGGGCCCTGACGGGCTTATCGGCAAGTACCGCAAGGTGCACGTGCCGCAGATACCGCTCTGGGAGGAGCGGGCGTATTTCAGCCCCGGCGACCTGGGCTTCCCCGTTTTCGAGACCCCGTACGGCAAGATAGGCGTCCTCATCTGCTGGGACGTCTTTTTCCCGGAAGCGTGGCGGGTGCTCGCGCTTAAAGGCGCCGAGCTCGTGGTAGCTCTCACCTCCTCGGCCTTTGAGCATTCACACAGGAAATGGGAGCGTGCCATATCGGCGGCGGCCCACGCGAACGGGTTTTTCGTCCTCCGCGTTAACAGGGTCGGCAAGGAGGAGAAGCAGGAGTTCTACGGAAAGAGCTTCTCCGTCGGGCCGGACGGGGAACTCATCGAAAACCCGAGCGGCTCGTCCGAAGGCATAGTAGTCTCGGAGATCGACCTCGCGGACGTATCGGAGATAAGGAACGAATGGGTCTTCCTGAGGGACAGGAGGCCATGCGAATATATGGACCTTACAAGGAAAGCCAGATGAAGGCCGGGGTAATAGGCATACTCGAAGGGGCGGTCGCCGGGGCCAGGGAAGAAGGGCACATCTCGACTGAGGAGGTCCCGGCAATCGTCCTGGACAAACCCAAGAAGGCGGAGTTCGGCGATTTCTCGACGAACATAGCCATGCTGCTTGCCCCGCTTGAGAAGAAGAAACCGAGGGACATCGCCAACGCAATCGCCGGAAAGGTCGCGGCCTATCCCGAGGTCGAGAAATGCGAGGTCGCGGGCCCCGGCTTCATCAATATCTTCCTCAAAAGGACCTTCTGGCTCAAGGCACTTCTCGACATAGCCGGAAAGGGCGCGGGGTTCGGGCAGAGCGAATCAGGGGCCGGGAAAAGGGTGCAGGTCGAGTACGTGAGCGCCAACCCCACGGGCCCGCTCCACATAGGCCACGGCAGGGGCGCGGCAGTGGGCGATGCGCTCTCAAGGATTCTCCGCGCAGCCGGTTTTGACGTTACGAGGGAATTTTACATAAACGACGCCGGGAGGCAGGTCTTTACGCTCGGCGAGTCCGTCCGCCTCCGGGTAGAGGAGCTTAAGGGCAAGGCAATAGAGTTCCCGCCCGACCACTACAAGGGCGATTATGTAAAGGACATCGCCCGGGAATATCTCGATAAGTACGGCGATGGCGGCAACGGCGCTCCGGGGTACAAGGAATTCGGCGCCTCGTCCATGCTCGAAAGGATTAGAAAAGACCTGGAGGACTTCCGGGTCGGGTTCGACGTCTGGTTCAGCGAGAAGAGCCTCGACGACGCGGGCAAGGTTGCCGAGACCATACAGGACCTCAAGGCCAAGGGCCATATCTACGAGGCTGAAGGCGCGCTCTGGTTCAGGACTACTGACTTCGGAGACGACAAGGACAGGGTGCTCATAAAGGCCGACGGCGAGAGGACCTATTTCGCCTCCGACATCGCCTATCACAGGGACAAGATAGAGCGGGGCTTCGATACGCTCGTAAACATCTGGGGCGCAGACCACCACGGATACGAGGGCCGGATACGGGCGCTCCTGCGCGCGCTCGGCCATGACGATGCGGCGCTCAGGATAATCTTCATCCAGCTCGTGGCCCTTTTGAGGAAAGGCGTGCCAGTGCCCATGGGCAAGCGCGAGGGCGAGTTCGTGACCCTACGCCAGGTGATGGACGAGGTGGGCACCGACGCTTGCAGGTTCTTCTTCCTCATGAGGAGGCCGGACGCGCAGCTCGACTTCGACCTCGAGCTCGCCAAGAGCCAGGCACCGGAAAACCCGGTCTACTACGTCCAGTACTGCCACGCACGGATAAAGAGCATTATCGGGTTTGCGGCGGAAAAGGGCATAAGCGTGCCGGAGCGCTTCGACGAGAAGCTCCTTTCGAGGCTCGAAGAAAAGGAAGAGTCGGAGATAATAAAGCACCTGGGCGCGTTCGAGGAGCTTGTCGAACGGAGCGCCCTCGCCATGGAGCCGCACAGGATAACGTTCTATCTCATGGAGCTTGCCGGGCTCTTCCACCCGTATTACAACAAAACGAGAGTCGTGACAGACGACCAGGAGCTTACGGCGGCAAGGCTCCTGCTTTGCAGGGCGGTTGCGACCGTGGCAGCGAACGGCCTTGCCCTGCTCGGAGTTTCCGCGCCGGATAAGATGTAGGCCGGGGGCGGCGGCTCTCTTTTTCCGATAACTTAAGAAGGTATGATTTAATACCTAACCGTACGTCATTCTGAGCGGAGCGAAGAATCTCGTATTTAGAAAATCAGCAAGCTACGAGATTCTTATCTCGCCCCGCCCTGGGGCTCGACCATTCGGGCCGCCTCGCCAAGAGGCTCGGCATTCAATCTTTGCTGTCCTGCAAAAATTGTCGGTCGCTTACTCTCCCTCAGAATGACAGAAAACAGAAGTGCTCAGACCTTCCCTAAAATAATGCTCCGGGCTGAAAACAGGCCTGGACCGCTCTTTTTCAGGGCGGAAACGGTCGACAGGCAGCCCCTTAAGGAAAAACTTTGGATTTTCCGGTTTTTCCGGCCCTAAGGGTTGACAAATAAGCCGTCAGTTGATAATATACTTGTTCGATGTATCGCTTCTGCTGCGGGGTGGAGCAGTCCGGTAGC
>DIDN01000058.1 GCA_002418185.1 Deltaproteobacteria bacterium UBA5799 | reverse complement strand
TACCGTATCTCGGGAAGCTGCCTGGAGACATTTATGTGAAAAGGGATAACTTCGAGGCAGCTTCCCGAGATACGGTATCCTCGGGCCAAAAGAAACGAAGAGCCCGATAACAAGAATGATTATCCCTATTATGATTAAGGTCTTGCCGACTCCTGGCATAAACGGCCTGGTTTAATGGGCGAAAGCCCCTGAATGCCCGAATAACGCCGGATAATGAAACCCGTAGCGGCTTGGGCCTCGGGCCCGTAACCTTTCTATAAGTATAAGTTCGCGCATATTGGCTGTCAATTAGAAACGGTGTCCGGCAGCTAAGCCTTAAACTCGAAATGGTTTGCGTCCCAGCCGACCTTTGTCCCGTATTCATGTGGTCTCAAACCGAATCTGCCTCCCCATTTCCCGCCCAAAGCCTCCCATTTCTCTCCAAGCGGCCTGTAAGCCTCCCCGTCCGTCACATATTTTCCCCCTATGAAAAGGTTGAGGTCCACCGCGAGCCTGTCCCTGTGCGGCGAGGCCATGGTCCTGGTCTTGCCAGACTGAAGATGGAGCCTCTGCTGCTCTTCCGTCCTGTATGCCTCTCCGAAAGTGAGCTCAAGCCCGTTCGAGAAAGCGAACCTTACAAGCTCGGCCACCCGGGCCGTAAACCGCCTCTGCCGCTCTGAAAGCCCCATCGGCCCTGCCTCCTATCTGAGCGTAAGGTGCCCTGCGAAATAAGCGTATATATCCTTTATGATCCAGAGCACGACCGCGCCGCATATCCAGAGGAATGCCCTTACCGCGTTCCTCTTGGTCCTTAAAAGGTCTTTTACCGCCTCCTGCTCCGAAGGCGTGAAGGCGCAGGCCCCGAAATTCGACGAGAGCTTCTCTGCTATCATTTCAGCCATCTGCTCCGCCGCCATCCTGTCTTGAGCGTCCATGTCTACACCTTTTTCTTTATGCCCCTGAGGACCAGGCCCACCTGCACGAGTTCCGTATCGAGGTCCACGACGAAGTTCTCCATTATGTACATGGTCCTGTCCACGCTCACAAGCACAGGGTTGCCGCTCTCGTCGAGTTCGGCCCTTGTCCCGCACCCGGACTCTATCTCCATTGCCGTTAGCGTGTCTATGTTGAGCCTTGCGTGGGTAAGCCCGTCGGGCACCCCGGAAAACCTGAACATGGGCGCGTTTGCCCCCAGCGGCAGGGTGTCTGCGCAGTAGCATGCCTTGATATTGCCGGAATCGTCATGGAGCACCTCTGAATACATGTGGTCACCTCCTTAACCTGCGTGATAGTCCCAGAACACCTGAAATGTCTCGCCGTTGCCGGACGGCGCGCTCACAAGCACTTCGTGCATATCCGAAGCCGCGGCATGGATGTCCGTCTGAAGCAACAGCCGGACGTAGTACACTGAGCCGAGCTTGGTAAGGCTCGGCACATGGGAGTACCTGCTTATGCTTATGTAGAAATCTCCGCCGCTCGCTGCCGTAAAGCTGCCCCGCATGAGATTCAGCTTTGCCACGGTAACTGCCGAATCGGCGAGCAGAACGCTCTTGCTGTTTATCCCGTCATGGTCGTGGTCCATTGCCGGGGTGAAGCTTTCTCCCAGCCACTCCTTGAGATGGACAAGGTTCCTTCTTATACCCTCCATTAGGGCCGTATCGATGGGACTTTCGGCGTCGGTCTGCGCCTCGGTTATCTCGCTCCATTCATACGTCGGGTCCGCCATGTCGCCTCCCTACCATATATAATATCCGTCCTCGCCGCCTGTCGAATTGCCCGTCCCGCCCACAAAGCCGTACGCCTTCTCTTCAGCCGAGGCTGATCCGTAATCGGGCCGGCCTGGTCCGGCTATGAAGGCGTATCTCCTGTGCATCTTGGTCTCAACGGCCTCGATGGAGACCTTGTGCGTGGAAAAATCCGGCCTCACGCTCGTAAGCATCAGCCTGTTCCTTACCCAGCCCTGCATACCCATGCCGCAGGCTTCATTTGTCGTGCAGTCTTTAAGGTCCGAGGGTTTTATGAACCGGTCCATGAAAGCAACGCTGTTCATGTCGATATCGAAGCTCGCCGCGGCTACTGGATCGCGGAACCTGTTCAGGAGCTTCTGGGCGAGTGCCGCTGCATGTGTCTCACCTTTTCCGGCGCTTATCAGGACCGGACCGCTCGCGTCGGAATACGGCAGGTCCGAGATTGCTGCTATCACCCGTATGTACCTGTTCCTGTCGGCGTCGAAGACCTGGTACTTGCCGTCTTGAGAGAGCCTTACCGTCTCTCCGAAAAGCCCTCCCGGCGCCCTCCACGCCAGGGTCATAGCGTCGCCGTCGTAAAAGAGCGTCCCTTCTCCGGCCCCGTTGCCTTTTGATATATGGTAGATACCAATCCCGCTTATCCCTTCGGTTTGTGAGAAGGCGAGCGAGCGCATCCACCTGCTCTTTATCACCTTGGTGCTTACCTCGTTCCACTCGGACCGGTCCTGCGAGGCCGCGTCCACCGAGATTACCGCCGACTCGAAATTCTCCTCCTTGTCCCCTCCTGACTCGTCGTAGTCGAAATAGACCACTATGCGGTTGTAGAAGCTCTCCTTTGAGCCGCTCTTAAGGCTGAAAGAGCCTTCCAGTATCGTCCTGTCGGTCCATTCCTCCACCTCCAGCCAGGGCGCGGGCGGGGCAAAGACCTTGAGCGAGACCTTTTCGCCGTCGTGGACTATGAACGAATTGGTCTCGGCCTGCAGTTCGTTCAGGTAATGGTTCGCCTCCTTGGGTTCCGCAAGCACTCTCTCGAAGCGCCACCCGGCCAGCCACATATCCCGTTCCCGCTCAAAGCCTTCGATGTCTATGAAGGACGGGTCTATATCTAGCCTGTTCACGAGGATGTCTGTCATTATGTCGACCGGGTTCATCCCAGTGTAATCTATCGACTCGGTCCCCGATTCGCTCTCGACGGGTATCTTCGCCGAAGCGCTCTTCAAGTCGTCCGCCATGACAATTGTAAGCTCGTCGCCTCGCCTCGACCAGTCTATGATCTTCCCGGTAAAAGTCGCCGCGTAATCCGGGTAGCTGAACCCGGGCGCCAGGAACCCGTCTTTCCTGACTGCGCGCCTGTTCTTCAGGAATTGCCCCGAAACGAAGTGCGTGAAGTTCTCCCTTCCGGATATGACCGCCGTAAGCTGCCCCCTCGTCGAGTATCCTGCCTTGGGGTCGAGCCTGTTCTGCAGTGACGAGACGGCCTTGAGCGCCGGGATCACTCCCGGAAGCTCGTCGCTTCCGGCCGCAAAAGCGCTCCCGTCGGCGGCGTACCGCCCGTCAGCCTGGAACCGGACTATCGGGAGCCCGTTCATCCCGTGATAGCCGAAGCGGACCGTGCCGCCGTCGAGTTCGAGCTCCACGACGACATTGGGCGAATTGACTCCTTTCCCAAGCTCGTACATGAATCTCTTGGTCAGACTGACCGCCATGCATACCCCTCTGCCGGAGTCTCCCGGCCCTTAATTGCATTCTTCCATTGATCAGGCGTCTATCGCTCCCCATGTCTTCCACGTCCCGGGGGTTCCGGCGGTTACGCAAATCCTTCCCACCTTGCCCTCTGCCGCAGGCGCTCCGGCGTAGATAATATCAGCGGCCTTCCACGTCCCTGCCGTGGGGTCTGAGGCCGCGCCCCGCATCTCAAGCAAGGCCCCGGCCCACTTCATTGACACAGGGTCGGCAAAGAGGGTATCGACCGTTCCCGCGCTCCGCGCCTGCCACGGATACCCGTTGACATAGGTTCCATCGTCATAAAGATGCTCCGTGGCCAAGAGGGGAATATCGACATACTTGTCATAGGTGTCGGTAGTCGTGCCCCTGTAAACCCTCAAAATGGCATTCTGCTTCCTGCTCCCGAAGCCGACCGTCATTAACGCGCCGTCCCCTTCATTCGTAAGGGCAAGGCTTCCTTCGCTCCCGGAGTTGTCCATTCCTACCATCCTCACGGGGTCGTAAATAAGCTGTACGTTATAGTAATAGGTGTCGCTCGCCTCGCCCCACGTGACCGTCGAATTGGTTTCAAGGCCGTTTATGGCGGCGGCTACGGCCCCGCTCCCGCAGTCGAGGGCATGGTCAAGCTCAGGGGTTTCCCTGTACCCGATTACGCCGCGCTTGCTCAGAAGGTGCGAGTAATTGTTCCACGTGGAAATCGCACTCCCGCCGCTGTCCTTAACGAGCATCCCACCCACGTCGGAAATGGCAATGTTCCCCCTGTCCGTTGCGAGCTTCCCGGAGTTCTCGACCGTAACGAGGTAGTTGGGATGGGTCTGGAGGTCGTACTGGTCATAGGAATCCGGCATCTCGTCATGCCTGACTATGAAATTCACGTTCCGCAGGGAAACCGTATGCTGATGGTCTACCGTGGACAGGAGCTTAATCCGAGGCACGTCCCCGACCCACAGATACGCGCCGTCGATGATAACCGAGCTGTTCTCGATAGTAAGCTGCGCCACGTCCTGGGCCTCGTTGTGCCAGCCTGTGCAGAGTACGCTTAGGCTGTTCTCTACCTTGTGATAGCCTCCGATGATGTTCCGGAGCTGCCCGCTTAGACACCCCTTGATATAGATGCCGTAGGCCTCCGGCCCCTCTCCGGTCGAGTCTATGAAAATCATCTGCGATACGTCGAGTGCGTCCCCGAGGTTCGCAATCTCGACCTGGTAGTCGCTTCCACGGGCATAGTTACAGGCCACCCTCCTTATGGTCAGGAGGTCGAGGTATTGGGAGGTCGTCTTTATGGTCTGGTGAAGGTTATCGGCCCTTATATCGAATATCTCAGCGCCCGAGGCCACGAATATGCCCCGGCAGGTGACGGTCGCATGGTTGTCGTTCTTTATCTTGAAATTCCCGATTCGGTTGCAGGGGGCAGCCGCAAAGGGAGTCGTCCACCCCGAGCCGTCAGTGCTGTTTACGAGCATGGCGAAGTCGCCCGTAAGGGAAGCGCCCGGCAGAATCGAGAGAACCGTCCCACGGCCATGCCCTATCACGTCCACGCCCACGGGAATGACGATAGAGCTTGATATGCCGTGGTTGTGCCCCAAGAGAACCGTCCCGCCGCCGAGGCTCTCGATATGGTCTATGGCGTCCTGTATGGCCTCGGAATCGTCGGTAGTGCCATCGTCAGCCGCCCCGAAAGCCCTCACATCGGCCCAGGGGCCCTTGGTTATGAGGTCACCCGCGTTTATGTCCTTGTGCGTCCCGTCCGGATTGTGCTCGACAAGGGCCAGCCTGTTGAGCGTGTCTGCCTTGGCAGGGTGTCCGGCCCCCACCATTTCCTCGTTATACATGACACGATGGTCTGTCATTGCCGCTCCTTATTCCTTTCTTCCGATGAGGTTCAGGGTCACGTCCCTTCGGCTCCCACCGTGTTTCAGGGGGTTCGAGAACCTCGGCTCGGGCCTCATAAGGAATACCTCCTCAGGGTGCCCGGAGGGTTCCCACATTACGAAGAAATTCCTGAGCCCGCTCGAATCGCGCCATTCTGCTATCTTTTCGTACAGGGCAGGGTCGGCGTCGTCGAACCGGAGCGACATCGCCCTTTCGATATAATGCGAATGCGCACCGGCCAGGTATCCCCCCTGGCTTAAATTGACGCTCGCCCTTGTCTCCTCCTCGTGCGGGTCGAATGACGACGTGGCGTAATCGAGCTCGGTCCCGGTCCCCCAGGCGGATATAGCGATGCGGGGGGCCGCTGTCGCGCCCTCTATCACGAGTCTCCAGAACCTGAAGTCCCCGGGGTTCGTGAATTCCTTCACGAACGACCTGTCCGAGGAGGGCGTGAAAGGGACCAGGGCGTCCGCGTAGTCCTCTCCGTCGGACGAAAACTGGAGCGAGACGCTGGCCCCTGTGGTCGAGAGGTTATGGCCGGATACGGCAAGGTAATCGGCCCCGTCCGAATTCCCCTCGCCTGCGTCGTATGATATGTAATGCGGCCCGGCGGCATCTGCTGCAACCCACAAGTTCGTCTCCATCATGTTCGATATGCAAGCGACATCGAACCCGGGAAACGTGGAACTCGCGATCAGGACCGACCCCTCCCGTTCCAGCATGCTCTTCCAGAAGAATTTTATTTTTGCCCAGCCAGCCATTTTTCTCCTTGCCTACATGGTCCTCATGCTGAGAGATATATTCCTTTCGCCCGCGTCCCGCATGGCCGGGATTATGTTGTCCTCTATTATCTTCTGCCAGTTCTGCTCTGAGAGCGGGTTGTATATCTGGATGGTGATGTGCTGGGTAGGCCTCTCGTCCTCAAGCCTCGTTGGCACCGGGTATGCGCTCGGAGAGCCTCCC
>DIDN01000068.1:10977-17960 GCA_002418185.1 Deltaproteobacteria bacterium UBA5799 | reverse complement strand
CAAGCCCCGCACGCCCGGGAGGCTGCCCCGGGCCCCGCAGGGGGCTCTCGCGCGCGGCCTTCCTCTCCTCCGCCCGAAAACGGGCCCCTAAGGTATGAGGACCGCCGCGGCTACGACGGTCGTGAACTTGCCGTCGCTCTTCACTATGGCCGACTGCGTTATATTGGACGTCTTTACGATCTTGTCGCTTATCCTGTATATCTCTTTTTTCTCGTCCCAGCCGAGGTTCTCGTCCAGCTCTATGCCGAGAGTGGACGCCAGCATCGCGGCCGCAAGGTCCTCGGCGTAGTCCCCCGCGGCGGTGTCGGTCTCTCCGTATGCGTGGTGCTCGCTCAGGTATCCGTAGAGCTTGCGGTCCATGGGGATAGCGCACCCGACGGAGGCCGCAAGCAGCCTCCTGGGCTCGTTGCTCGAAAGCCTGCTCATTACGCAGAAGACGATCTGGCCGGGGGAGAGTTTCTTGAGTCCCACGGTCTTGGGCAGTATCTTCGCCGCAGGCGGGAATATGCTCGAGACCTGCACCAGGTTGAACTTCTCTATCCCAGCGTCCCTCAACGCAAGCTCGAAGGACGTGAGCTCTTCCTTGTGTATCCCTACGCCTTTTGTAAAAAACACCCTTTTCGGAACGAACATTTTTCAATACCCCCGGAATAGCGGATTATATTGTTAAGGCCGCTTACGCGGCGTGGAGCACGTATTTGTCGGCGGGCGCTATCTCTTCCCGCCGCGGTTCATGTAGCCCATTATCTTGTAAACGAGCTTGGCGGCCAGGAAGTCGGGCGCTATTACGCCCGGGAGCGGGCAGAGCTCGACCACGTCGAACCCCACAACCTTCTTCCTGGAGACGGCCTCCCTCACAACGCCCAGGACGTCGTACCACCCGAGCCCGCCGGGCTCGGGCGTGCCTGTGGCCGGCATTATCGACGGGTCGAAGACGTCCAGATCTATGGTGATGCAGACCTCGTCGGTAAGGCCCGATGCTATATCGCCAGGGCTTGCGCCTTTGAGCACATCGAGGGCGGTGAATGTCCTTATCCGGGTCCGGGCCCTTTCCCCGGCCTTCTTCTCCCTTTCGAGAAATGCGGCCTCGTCCGCAGAAAGGCTCCTTATCCCTACCTGCACGATAGGGCAGAGCTCGGAGACCCTCCTTGCCACGCAAGCGTGGTTGAACGGGGTGTCCTGGTAGGCTTCCCTCATGTCGGCATGGGCGTCGAGCTGAAGGACCGACATCTTCGGGTATCTCTCAAGGAGCGCCTGCACGAGCCCGAGCGTTATGGAATGCTCGCCGCCCAGCATGACAGGCACCTTGCCATCGTCCAGTATGGATTCGACCGCCTCCCTTACCCTGCGGACCATCTCCCCGGGCCCCAGGGCCGTCGACTCGAGCTGGGGCAGGGTCTCTATGCCGGCCTCGTACGGCTCGCACCCGAGTTCCTCGTCATAAAGCTCCATGTGGGTGGACGCCTCGATGATGGCCCTGGGGCCGCCCCTCGTCCCGCTTACGTACGAAGTCGTCAAATCATAAGGGACCGGCAGCACCGAGTAGCGGGGCTTCCTGCCCTCGAAGAGTTCGCCTGAAAGCCCGCCGAAATTGAACATCGCCTCGGCCGTTCCGGCCTTGCCCTTAACCGCGCTCATTTTCCCGCCACATGAATCATTTTGTCGCAACAAGCCGCTCAAAAGCCCAAACCAGGCCCGGTCCGCCAGAAAAATCCCGAGATGCACGGAGCCGAGAAAGGAACGGGGGCGTATTTTCCCTTGTACGCCTTTGCGCCCGATTCTCAAGAAGGACCCGGAGGCCGGTCTTTCCGCGTCGAGCGTTAATTGTATTCGGCCCTTTCCAGGAACCCTTTATAGTTCTCCAGCACCCTTTCGGCATACCAGGCAGCCGGCTCGCTCCCGTTCCTTACCCACGAGTCCACGTTGCCGGGTCCCGCGTTATAGGCCGCGAGCGAGAGCCCCACGTCGTTGTACCGCCGCTTGAGGCTGGAGAAATAGTGCACCCCCAGCTTGATATTGGTATAGGGGTCGAGTAGCGTTTCCTCGCCTTTCCACTGGAGCTTCAGCTGGCGCGCCACATCCTCGCCGGTCGAGGGCATTATCTGCATGAGCCCCACCGCCCCCTTCCATGACCTCGACCAGTTATAGAAGGTGGACTCGGTCTTTATGAGCGCGAGGACAAAGAGGGGGTCGAGCTTGTGCGCCACGCTCTCCATCATTATGACCTCGGCCAGCTTGAGCTCCTCGAGCGCGCCGAGCCCGGTCCTGTTCTCCCGGAGCACGTCCAGGACGTAGTGCCTCGACGCGTTAAGCGACCTGTCGACCGCCGGGAAGGCGCCGGAGACGAACTTGCCGCTCGTCAGCGAGGGCGAGAAAGCGGCCTCGAAGACGAGGGCGAAAGCCAAGGCGGCCAGCCCTTTCCGGAGAATCATTTTATGTGATTTCCCGAGATGCATCAAGAGTATATCTCCTAAAAAGAAGCAACTTGAAAATATATTTTGTTTCAGGTTTCATGTCAAGGGGTTTACAAACCCGTGCTTCACGTCCTTTATCCGGAGCCTCAGGCTCGTACTGCCCTGCCATTCGTCCATGTACGGCGAGAACGCAATGCCGTAGCCCTTGCCCTCGACCGGGTGGAGGCCGGCGAGGCCGAACCCTATGCCGCGCTGCAAGCGCCCGTTGTGCCTGACCTTGAACTTCAGGTGCCTTGCGCCCACCACCTCGGTCCCGACTATGTGCGCGTCGGGCAGGCAAAGGAGCGGCTCGTGGTTTGACGCCCCGAAAGGGGCGAGGCACTCTATCTCCGAGATAAGCCTCCTGTCCACCTCCTCGAGGGAGACGACCGCGTCGAGCGTCACCTCGGAGACGAGATCCTCGTCCGCAAGGGTGCTGTTAACCTGCCTTATGAACTCTTTCCTGAAGCACTCGACCATGTCCGCCGAGACGGTCAGGCCCGCGGCGGCCTTGTGCCCGCCGAACCTTTCGAGCAAACCGGCGCAGCCCTTGAGCCCCTCCAGTATGTTGAAGGAGCGTATGCTCCGGGCCGAGCCCTTTCCGACCCCGTTCTCAAGGGCTATCAGGACGGCGGGCCTTGAGAACCTGTCTACGAGCCTGGAGGCGACTATGCCTATGACCCCCGGGTGCCAGCGCTCGGAGTAGAGCACTATGGCCCTGTCCCTGTGCCCCTCGAGCATGGAAAGGGCCTCTTCGAGGGTCTCCGCCTCTATCTTCTGGCGCAAGATGTTCTCCCTTTCGAGGGCCGCCGCGAGGGCCGGGGCCTCTTCCGGGCTTTCGGTCGTAAGGAGCTTAAGCGCCGTATCCGCGGTCGATACCCTCCCGGCAGCGTTGAGCCTCGGCGCAATCTGGAAGGCGATATGGCTTGCGGAGAGCCTGCCCTTCAGGCCGGCTGTTTCCATGAGGGCCTTAAGCCCCGGCCTTTTCACGTCCTCGAGCTCCTTAAGGCCGTAGTATACGAAGACGCGGTTCTCGTCCATGAGCGGAACGAGGTCGGCAACGGTCCCCAGGGCGACGAGGTCGAGATACCTCTTGAGATTAGGCTCTCCGTTCTTGAACCACCCCGCCTCGCGGAGGCGGGCCCTGAGGGCGAGCGCGAGGTTAAAGGCGACCCCCACCCCCGCGAGGCGCTTGAAAGGGAACCGGCACCCCTCCTGCCCGGGGTTCAGGACCGCGAGCGCGGGGGGCGCGTCATTCGGCATCTCATGGTGGTCGGTTACGATGACGTCGACTCCGAGCGAGTTGGCGAACTCCACCTCGGCCACGTTGGACGAGCCGCAGTCGACTGTTATGATAAGCCGGCAGCCCGAGGCGGACAGCTTCCCTATTGCCCCGTCGTTCAGGCCGTAGCCCTCGGCGAGCCTCCCGGGTATGTACGTGCAGGCGTCCGCGCCTATTTCGCGGAGAAAAAGGTAAAGGAGGGCCGTCGAGGTCGTGCCGTCAACGTCGTAATCGCCGTAGACGGCTATCCTCTCCCTCTCGCGGAGAGCCCTCGCTATCCGCTCGACAGCCCTGTCCATGCCCTTCATGAGCATGGGGTCGTGGAGGGCGGCGAGGTCCGGCTTAAGAAAAGAAAAGGCCTTGTCCGCGTCGACAAGGCCCCTGTTTACGAGAAGCTGTGCCGTAAGGGGCAATATGTTCAGTTTCCTGCCCAGCCGCTCCTGCAGTTCCCTGTTAGCCGGGCTGATTTTCCAGCGTCTTCCGAGCATCGGTCGATTAGCCACCCTGTCCGGAATAAGTAAACGAGGTCGGTCGGAGACATTTTACTTTCAAAAGGAGCAAAGGTCAAGGAAAGGAATGCCCGGGAAGAGGGCTTGCATACGAGCTGAAACCATGCAGGATTGACTCAGAGTCTTGAGGAAAAACGGGAATGCGGTTTTTTTTTGAACGGGCGGGATGCAGCGGGCGGCCGCGACCTCAAGGGCTTATCCTCTCCCGGTAGTCCTTAAGGGTCTCGAGCACCGACTGGTAATCAGGGTTCTCCGTATCCATGTCCTCGACGTATGACCTGACTATCTCGAGGTCAACGGGCTTAAGCGGCCTCTCCTTCAAAAGGGCCGAGAGCAGGTCCTCAAGCGAACTCTTCACCGAGGCCGGAGCGTTTATGCCCTCCAGCCGCCCCTTGTACCTCAAGAGCACCCCGTACAGGGCGGTTGATTGCTCGTCCATCGCATCGCACCTCTCTGAGGTCTTTAATATGACTATACCAGATATCCGGGATGGGTTCGGGAGGGTCGGGCAAACCGGGGAAGGGCCGGACCGCAAGGCCTTTCCATGCCCCGGCTCGGCCTTAAGGCAAGCGGAAGGATGGACGCGAGGCCCGGAAAGGGCCCCGCTCGCTGGAGACCAGAACGGGCCGGGCGCATTTCAAAGCCCTGGAAACCGGCGCGGCAAACGGGTTTTCAGGCCCTCGGGAACCCATCGAGCAACCTGTTAAGGGAAGCCCCGTCTATCTCTTCCTGGAGGAGCGGGACTATGGTGGGGTTATCCGTCTCCCTCCTCACTTCCTTCCTTATTACGGAAATGAAGGGGTGGACCACCTCGGGGTCGAACTGCCTGTTCCAGTTGTCCCTGACCTCGCATATAGCCTCCCTGAAGGAGAGCCTGGGCCTGTAAGGCCTGTCGGTGGTCATGGCGTCGAAGGCGTCCACGAGCGCCATTATGCGGGCGCCGATGGGTATCTCTGATTTCCTGAGCCTGTCAGGGTACCCCGTGCCGTCCACCTTCTCGTGGTGGTTCCTCGTCATCATGGGTATGCCCTTCCAGGGGAACTTTATCTTCGAGAGTATCTCGTATCCTATGACCGGGTGGGAATTAAGCTCCCTGCACTCGTAGCTCGTAAGGGGGCTGGCCTTGTTTATTATGGTCTTGTCTACGGTTATCTTCCCGATATCGTGCAGCAGCCCCGCTATCCTTATGCCCTCCACCTCGTCGTTCGACCAGCCCATCTCGCGCGCGAGCGCGGCGCTGTAGGCCGAGACCCTGTGGGAGTGGCCCCTGGTGTACGAGTCCTTGGCGTCGATGGCGGCGGCGAACGCGTGAATGGTGTCGTAGTATATGCGCCTCAGGTTCTCGTAGAGGTTCTTGTTCTCCGTGTACTTGTGCATTAGCTTCATGAGGAGCGAGTGGCTGTGGAGCGAAAACGATATGTGCTGCGACATGACGGAAAGGAGCTGGAAATCGTACACCGTGAAGGGCTCGCCCGAGAACTTGCCGTTTATGGCTATGAGGCCCAGTAGCTCGTCCTTCACGGTCAGGCAGGCCAGGACCCTCGCGTCTATTTTTTCGAGCGTCTCCCGCGCGGCGCCGAGGAGTCCTGCGCCGCCTGAGGAGAGGTCCACCGGCTCCCTGCGCTTCAAGAGCTCCGAGACGGCCTCGTCGTTGAGCTTGAGCTTGAGCCCGCCTATGTCGCCGAGGCCCTTCGAGGCGATGGGGACGTAAGAGCCGCTCCCGTTCTCGTGCTGGAATATCGCCCCCCTGGACGAGGAAAAGGAGCCCATGACCATGTAGAGCGAGGACTTCACCACGCGAGTGAAGTCCTTGGGAGAAGTTATTTCTTCCCCGAGCTCGGCAAGGGTGTTCAGGTTGAAGAGGAGCCTTTCAAGGCTCAGTTCGGTCTCTGTCATCCAAACCTCCGGAACAATCCTTTTTTATACGCGAATCACAGGACCGCCTGCCCCACGGGCTTGGAGCCGCTGCCGAGGGCGTCCTCTTCGGTCTCGAATATCCTGATGTGCTTCGTAAGGCCCACTATGCTGAATATGTCGTAGTTCACGCGCTTAAGGCCGGAAAAGTAGATGTTCGCGTCCCTTTCCCTGACCTTCTCTATGACGCCTATCAGTATGGAGACGCCTATGGAGTTTATGAGCTCGGTCTCCGAGAAATCCACCACTATCTTCCTGAAGCCCCGGTCCAGGTAGCTTGCGCAGAGGTCCTCGAGCTTCTCTCCCTCTATGTCGTTTATGTAATCGTCAGGATAAAGGACGACCGTATCGCCAAGCTCCTTGAAGTTCCTATATCTCTTGACCATTGCCGCCGACTCCCTTTCTGACGAGGTATTTCACCAGGACCACCTTTGCCCCGCCCCGGACCCTCTCGACCCTGACGTCGTCCATGAGCCCCTTCATTAGCTCGAAGCCCCAGCCGCGCTTCCTGGGTAGCTTCCCGGCCTCGGCTGGGGCCGAGGCCGCTTCCGAGAGGCTGTCGAAGTCCACACCGCCGTTCTGGACGTTTATGGTGAGCCTGTCGGCCGAGGCCGCGAACTTAAGATATACCTTCGCGCTCTTGAGCCTGCTGTGCTCGAATGCGTTTATGCAAGCCTCCACGAGGGCGGCCTTTATCTGCCCTATTGCCGCGTCGTCAAAGCCCATCTCCGTGCCTATCTCCTCCACGGCCCTGGCGGCTACCAGCTCGGCCTTCGAGGCCGAGGGCAGGACGACCTCGAACTCCTTGACCGGCGCTATCCCGTC
>DIDN01000068.1:0-10888 GCA_002418185.1 Deltaproteobacteria bacterium UBA5799 | reverse complement strand
CCCCCGGGCCCCGGCTGCCCCGGCCCTGTGGTCGAGGTTTTCCCTGAGTATCCTCAGCTGGACGGAATCGGAAGAGAAAACGCCCTCTGTCTCGACCCGTTTCTGCGCCTCCGCGGTAAAGCCCTCCCTGGAGACCATCCAGCGGACGACCCTCGCGGCCCTGAAGTTCTCCCTGAGTATCTGGGACCTCCGGAGGAAGTTCTCGACGTCGCCGATATTGACGGGCAGGGCCGAGTCCTTGACGGCGGTTATCCAGACGACCTCGTTGCCCGAATCGTACCTCCCGTTCTGGAAGCCGTGGGCCACGATTATCGGGGGGCCGGCCTCGCCTGCCTCGAGCCGCGCGGAATCGAAGCAGCCAACCACCTGCGGAAAGGCAAGCTCGCCGTCTTCGCCGGCCCCGGTCTTCAAGGCCCCTTTCTGGAACCGCGCTGCAAATGCCTGGTGGCTGAAGAGGACCTTCCGGGCTTTCTGGCCGTTGAAGGACTTGAGGGTCTCTGCGGCCTCGTCCTTCAGGTCCGCCGCAATCCTGGAGCTCCTGAAGCTGAAGCCCTCCTTCAAGAGCTCCCTCGCGAGATAGGTCCTCGCCTCGTCCGCGGACCTGCCCTTGACCCTGGTCTCGTATACGAAGTATATGAAGTCCCTGACCGCCGCGTCCCCGGCCCATTTGATGGAGCCGAGGCTCGTCTCGACCAGGCCGGCTGCCGAAAGCGCGTCGACGATGGAGGCGAGCTCGGCCTCCCCGTGCCTGAACCTCGCGGAAAGTTCTTCGTGTGTAAGGGGTTTTTTCGCGACCGAGCACGCATGCAGGACACGGAGGGCGTTGACGCCTCGAAGCCCCAGGGCCGACTTGAGCGCAAAACCGGTATTGCCCTCGAAAAGCTCCTTCGTGTAGAGGTCGGCGAAGTCCTTGAGTGTCCCAAGGCCTGCGCCTGCCTTTGCCGCGGCCCATACGAGGTTCCTCATGTACATGGGGTTGCCCTCGAGCCTGTGGGCCCCGAGCCTCACTATCTCGGCGTCGAACACGGCGCCGTAGAGGCGGCAGAGGTCCACCATCATGGAAGAGGCGGTCTCTTCGTCGAGTCCTTCGAGCTCCAGCACTTCCGCCGGGCCGTTGAAGACTCCGCCTTCGAGGAGCCGCCTCGCTGAAGCCGACGCCACGAACGACGAGGGCCCGAGCGAGTCCATGAGCTCCCTTGCGACGAGCGCCTCCTTCTGCCCGGCGCCCGAGACCGCGCGGTCAAGGTCGTCGAGTATGAGGTATACCGGGATGCCTGAGCGGGCCGATACGACCGACGGGCCCCTGAGTGCGTTCCGGAGGGCCGCGGTCTCGTCCCCGGCCTCCCTTGCCTCCCTGTGGACGGCAGCGAGGTCCGCGAGGTCGTAGAGGTCGTTGTCCAGGAGGA
This sequence comes from Deltaproteobacteria bacterium UBA5799, assembly GCA_002418185.1. Lineage (GTDB taxonomy): Bacteria > Desulfobacterota > GWC2-55-46 > GWC2-55-46 > GWC2-55-46 > UBA5799. The sequence continues at coordinate 9,482 of DIDN01000068.1, read as the reverse complement.
TGCCCTCTATCTTGTCGAGCGTGAGCTCGTTTCTCACGAGCCGCGCGTCACGGAGCCTGAACGCCAGGTACTGCTTGAGCACCTCCTTCAGGTAGTCCTCGGCGAACTCCTCCTCGGGCCGCCCTCCCTTGAACTGGTAATAGAGGGGCACCACCCTGGCCTGCCCCCAGAAGAGGTCCCTGAAGACCCGCCTGAGGACCTCGGTCTTCCCGGTCCAGCGCCTTCCGAAAAGGAATATGGCGGGGGAGGGCAGGGCGGCCCCGGCCCTCGCGCAGACGTAGTCTATTTCCGAGGCCCTGCCGAAGAACTCGCCGTCCGGGCAGGTGTCGAAGAGCGTCTTATCTTTCATAAACCACGACCTTGTTCTTTCCCATCCTCTTTGCCAGGTACATGGCCTTGTCGGCCTTGTTTATGAGGTCGTCGATGTGGCTCGCGTCCAGGGGGAACTCGGCCACGCCCAGGCTGATGGTGGGCCATATGTCGCGGTCCGCGTTGGGGGGCCTGTAATCCTGCACGCCCTTCCTTATCCTCTCGGCGATTACGTACGCGTCCTTCTTGTTAGTGTGGGGGAGTATCACCGCGAACTCCTCGCCGCCGTAGCGCGCGACCACGTCCATGGACCGGACAGCGTCCCTTATGGCCCTCGCAACCCCCTTGAGGACCTCGTCGCCCGCGAGGTGGCCGTACCTGTCGTTGAAGCTCTTGAAGTTGTCTATGTCTATGACGAAGGAGGTGAAGCACTCGTTGTGCCTCTTGACCCTCTCCACCTCCTCGAAGAGCCTTTCCCTGAAGTACCTCCTGTTGAAGAGCCCGGTAAGCGGGTCGGTCATGGAGAGCATCTTCAGTTCCTCGCTCATGCTGTAGTACGCCCCCCGTTCGAGCGCTATCGAGGCGTAGTTGGCGAACGAGTTGAGGAGATGGAGGTCCTCCTCGGAGAAGACCCTGCCGGAGCTCTTGTCCGAGACGTTAAGGACGCCTATGACCCTCTTCTCCAGCTTGAGCGGGACGGATATGAAGGACTTCGTCTTGTAGCTCGGCTTGTTCTTCCACGCAGGCACCTCGGCCTCGATGTCCCTTACCAGGACCGGCAGGCCCTTTGCCGCGATGGCGCCGGAGATCCCCTCCCCGACCCTGATTTTCAGGTTCTCGACGGATTGCCTGTCCACGCCCTTGGCGGCCTTTACCGAAAGCACCTTGTTCTTCTTGTCGAGTATCATGAGCGAGCCCCTGTCGGCGCCCACCAGCTCGGAAGACTTCTCGAGTATCGTCTCGTAGAGCTCTTCCCTATCCAGGACCGGCGCGAGCGACTTGTACACCTCCTCGAGCGCCTTGAAGCCCTTGAACCCGGCAAGGCCTGAGTCGCCCGGGGCCGGGGGGCCCGAGGACAAGACAACGCACTTCAGAAACGGAGCCGCCATGCCGCTCACTATTGCCGGGACCATGAATATCGAGCCGGGCGGGACCGGGTTTATCTCCTCCCGGAGCGCGAATACGGCCTGCTCGTCCAGGCCGTAGCCCATTACCCCTTCGTAGAAGTCCCTTATCTCGGTCCCCTTGAGGTACGTGCGCCCCCCGATTATCACGAACGAGCGGCCCGGGTCTATGGATACGGGTATCCCGAAGATATACTTGTTGGCGTGGCATTTATGGATATAGACGCTCTTTTTCTCGAGCGCCTCGCTTATCACGCGCCCTATCATTTCAGAGCATAGCTCGGAGCCGCGCGGGGTCTCGCCTATGGACCTGCAGACGCAAGGCTCCGCTGCCGGCGGGACGAGAAGTGCGCCGCCGGGCTCATAGAGCGAGAGCGGCATCCCGAGGAGGGCGGAGAGCCCGTTCTGGAATTCGCGCCAGCCGGAGAGGTCCAGGGACGGCAGGACCTTCGGGGTGCAGTCCTTTTTTTCCATCTGCTTGAGAATGGCTGCTCCTTGAGACAAAAAAAATGCCGCAAATACCTAAAGGATTCCACGGCATCCATCGCCTGGTCCGGCCCGTCGTGAGCCTCTGTTCGGCTTAAGGCGCTCCACGCTTCAATGCGGTTGATGTTCTTTCAACTATCTATTGATTTGCCGCCGCAGCCGATAACTGTGAATAGCACAAATCCCGAAAAATTACAACCGCGATTTTTAAGAATCAACCGGGGGTAAATGGCTGAAACCGGGGCGTGCGCCCGGAGATGGGAAGGCATTAGGCCTGCCGCGGAAACGAAAAGGACCGGGTACGGTCAGGCCTTTACAAGCGCTTGTTTTTTCTTGGTTTTCCAGAAAAGAAGGAGCGGACTCGCTATGAAGACGGAGGAAAAGGTTCCGACGATCACGCCGATGGACAGGGTGAGCGCGAAATCGTGTATGACCTCCCCGCCCAGGAAGGTGAGCGAAAGCGAGGCAAGGAGGGTTGTGGAGGAGGTGACTATGGTCCTGCTCAAGACCTCGTTAACGGACCTGTTGAGGAGCGCGGCGAAGTCCCCCTTGGCCTTTTTCCTCATGTTCTCGCGTATCCTGTCGAAAACCACCACCGTGTCGGTAAGCGAATACCCGCCGACGGTGAGGAGCGCGGTCACTAAGAGCAGACTCATCTCCATGTCCAGTAGATAGACGACTCCGAGCACGGCCAGTATGTCATGGAAAGTGGTAACCGCGGCCGCCACCCCGAAGATGAACTCGAACCTCCAGGCCACGTAAAGGAGTATGCCTATGAGCGCGATTAGGACGGCCCATAGCGCGTCCTTCTGGAGCTTCTTGCCCACGGTCGGGCCGACTTCGGACGTGGAATCGATGGTGAACGGGTTGTCGGGCATGCTTTCTTTGAACGCGCTCCCTATGGAATTGGATACGGCCCGGAGGTCTCCCTCACCGCCGCTGAGTTTTACAAGGAGCTTAGTGGGCTCTGCGAACTGCTGGAGGTTGGCGTCCTTGAAGCCCTTTTCCGAAAGCACCGCCCTCATCCTGTCTATCTCGACAGGCTCATCGAACCTGAACTGCACGGCTATCCCGCCCTGGAAGTCGATGCTCAGGTTCGCCTTGCCGAGCGGTATGGCAACGGCCGCAACAAGGCCGATAAACGCGAGCACGACGGCGATAACGAAGGCTATCCGCCTCCTGCTCATGAAGTCTATGTTTGTGTTCCGTACGAAATCCATCTATCCTCCGCGGGGGCTGCGGCGACCCCGTTCAAACTGGTTCAGGACCGGTTATTGCCCGGTCATATGCTGAGCCTCTTGACCCTGAACTTCTCGCTCTGGACGTCAAAAATGAGCTTGGTGCCTACAAGGGCCGTGAAGAGGTTTATGAGTATCCCAAGGCTGAGCGTGACGGCGAAGCCCTTTATGGGGCCGCTGCCGAACTGGAAGAGCACCGCCGCCGTGATCAGCGTCGTAACGTGCGCGTCCACGATGCTCCACCACGCCCTGTCGAAACCGGCGTTTATGGCGGACCTCGGCGTGCGTCCCGCGTGGAGCTCCTCCTTAATCCTCTCGAATATGAGGACGTTCGAGTCTACGCCCATGCCTATGGTAAGCACTATCCCGGCTATTCCGGGGAGCGTTAGCGTGGCGCTCAGCCATGCCATTGCGCCGAGGAGCATGATTATGTTCAGGAAGACCGCGAAATCGGCTATGACCCCGGCAGCCCTGTAATAGAAGAGCATGAAGACGAGGACGAGCGCGGCCCCGAGCAGACCCGCCTTCAGGCCCGCCTCGATGGAGTCCTGGCCGAGGCTCGGGCCCACTGTGACGTTCTGCACGATATTGACCGGCGCCGGGAGCGCCCCGGCCCGGAGGACTATGGCGAGGTCGGTCGCCTCCTCGGGGGTGAACCCGCCGCTTATCTGCGCCTTGCCGCCGGGTATGGGCTCTCTTATCTGCGGGGCGGAGTGGAGATTCCCGTCGAGGACTATCGCGAGCCTTTTTCCCACGTTCTGGGTAGTGAGCCTCTCGAAGACGCGCGCGCCGTTCGAATCGAAGGTGATGGAGACATAGGGCTCGTTATATTGGGTGTCGAAGGCCATCCTGGCGTCCGAGAGCGAATCGCCTGTCAGCACGACCTCCCTCTTCACGAGGAACGGCGTCTTCTGGACCGCCCCGGTCTGGCTGTCATAGCCCTGCTGGTATACTATCTCTGAGCCGAAGGGCGCGCCCTGCGCCTCCGCGGTGTACGGGCTCATGGACTCGTCCACGAGCCTGAACTCGAGTACGGCGGTCTTGCCGATGAGCTGTATCGCCCTTTCCGGGTCCTTGAGGCCCGGGAGCTGCACGACGACCTCTCTCTCGCCCTGCTTCTGTATCAGCGGCTCGGCGACCCCGAACTTGTCTATCCTGTTCCTTATGGTCTCGAGGGCCTGCGAAAGGGACCACTCCCGTATGCGCTCGCTCTCGCCCTTGTCGAGCGTGAACAGGAGCCTGCCGTTCTGGTCGGCGGGAGAGCCGAATACGCCGAACTCGTTGTCGACTACCCTCGAGATCTCCCCCTTTGTCCTCTCATCGGGGTAGGACACCGTTATCGAGTCGAGCCCCTCTCGGGCGACACCGTAGAACGCCACGCCCCTCCTCTGGAGCGTGTCCTCGACGGAGTCCGCGAGCCTCTGGGTATGGTTCTCCACGGCCTTGTCCTGGTCCACGTCGAGGACGAGGTGCATGCCCCCCTGGAGGTCGAGGCCGAGGGTTATCTTGGGAATATTGTCAGCCCAGAACGAGGGTAGCTTCTTTGAGACCGGGGTCGAGGGCAGGAACAGCACGAATGCCAGCACCGTAAACCCGGCGACAAGGACGATACGCCAAAAGATGCTTCTCATTACTTCTCCGAATATAAAGCCTTCTTGCGCGGCTCGTAACGATAATGAACGCCGGGCCCCCCAGGGGGGCAGCCCGGCGGGTTCGCTCCATTAAAAACCGCCGCCCCGCCGGGGGCGGCGGTCCCGGTTGTTGTTAAAGGGCTATGACTGAGCTTTCCTGGCCGTGACGGCTTCCTTCGAAACCTTTATCCTCACGCCGTCGGAAATCTCGACGGTCACGGTGTCCTCGTTCACGGCTGTTATCCTGCCGTGTATGCCGCCCGAGGTGACGACGTTGTCGCCCTTCTGGAGGGCGGATATCATCTGCTTGTGCTCTTTCGCCCTCTTCTGCTGCGGCCTTATGAGGAGGAAATAGAAGATAACGAACAGGATTATGAGCGGGGCTATGCTCATGATGCCGGAAAGCGGCGCCGCCGCCGGGGCGTCCTGGGCATAAGCGGTTGCAACGGGTAGAAACAGCACTATAAGGTCCTCCTTGTTTTTGCGCCCTCCGTATGGCCGGAGCGCGGCTTTGGTGCCTGCCAGGCGGCTACAAGGCCGCCATCTGCTCGGGTACAGACCTGTCGGCGTGGAACCTTTTCCTGAACTCCTCGAACCTCCCCTGCCCTATCGCCTCCCTCATCTCCAGCATCAACCTTGTGTAATAGAAGAGGTTGTGCATGGTATTGAGCCGGGGGGCGAGCATCTCCCCTGCCATGAAGAGGTGCCTCAGGTATGCCCGCGAGAAGTTCCTGCAGGTGTGGCAGCCGCAGTCCTCCTCTATGGGCCTGGGGTCCTTCTCGTATTGAGCGTTCTTTATAACCAATTTCCCTCGCCTTGTAAAGAGCGTTCCGTTCCGGGCGTTCCTGGTCGGCATGACGCAGTCGAACATGTCAATCCCTACCCCGACCCCGAAGACGAGGTCCTCGGGCGTGCCCACCCCCATGAGGTACCTCGGCCTGTCCGCGGGCAGGTGCTTGAGGGCCGAAAGGGCCATCTCCTTCATGAGCCCCTTCTCCTCCCCGACGCTCAGGCCGCCTATGGCGTAGCCGTCAAAACCCATGTCCACGAGCGTAGCCGCGCTCTCTTTTCTCAGGTCGGGATACATCCCGCCCTGCACTATTCCGAAAAGGGCCTGCCCGTTGGGGACCTTCGCCTCCTTGCACCTCCCGGCCCACCTGTGCGTGAGGTTCATTGACTCGACCGTGTATTCCCTGTCGGCAGGGTAGGGGGTGCACTCGTCGAGCGGCATTATTATGTCCGCTCCGAGCGCCTCCTGTATCCCGACCGCGCTCTCCGGCGTGAGCGTGTACCTGGTGCCGTCTATGTGCGAGCTGAACTGCACCCCTTCCTCGGTTATCTTCCTCAATTTGCAGAGGCTGAAGACCTGGAAGCCGCCGCTGTCGGTAAGCACCGGGCCGTCCCAACCCATGAACCTGTGGAGGCCCCCCAGTTCCCTCACGAGCTCGTGACCGGGCCTGAGATAAAGGTGGTACGTGTTCGCGAGTATCACCTCGACCCCGATCGACTTAAGCTCCGACGGGGTCATGCCCTTTACCGAGGCCTTTGTCCCCACCGGCATGAAGACCGGGGTCGTGAACGTGCCGTGCAGAGTAGTAACGCGTCCGAGTCTTGCGGATGAATCGGTCTTCTTGATCTCGAATCCGAATCCCTTCACTATCCAGGGGCCCTCTCTTCAGATATCGGTATCCTCTGAAATCCAACGGGGAATATTATAGCAGACTTTTCTAACCGATAAACATGGCGTCGCCGTAGCTGAAGAACCTGTACTCCATCCGGACGGCCTCCGCGTACGCATTGAGTATTAATCCCCTTCCGGCAAAGGCAGAAACGAGCATTATGAGGGTCGAGCCGGGGAGGTGGAAGTTCGTAAGGAGCGCGTCCACCACCTTGAACCCGTAGCCCGGGTATATGAAGAGGCCGGTGGCGCCGGAGAGAACAGGGCTTTGAAGCCCGCCCATTGCGCTCGCTTCGAGCGCCCTTGTCGTGGTCGTGCCGACCGCCACTACCCTGCGACCCTCTTTTTTCGCGCTTACGACCTCGTCAAAGACCTCCCTTTCAATCGAATACCGCTCCCTCATCATCCTGTGGTCTTCTATCCTCTCGGAGCGGACCGGCATGAACGTCCCCGGACCGGTATGCAGGGTAATGCTCCTTACGAGCACCCCTTTTTTCCTTATCTCGTCCAAAAGCCCGGGCGTGAAGTGGAGCCCTGCCGTGGGGGCGGCTATGGCCCCGTCCTCCCCGGCGAACACGGTCTGGTACCTCGCCCTGTCCGACTCGTCAGCCTCCCTCCTTATGTAAGGGGGGAGCGGGACCCTTCCTATGCGCTCAAGGTTTATGGGGGAGCCGAACCTCACTTTAAAGAGATCTTCGTCGTCCCTGCCCGTTACCTCGCCCTCGGCGCCCTCAAGGAACACGGCAGAGCCGGCCTTGAGCCCCTTGCCGGGCCTTGCCATGCACCTCCACTCCTCTACACCGGAAGGGGAGGACGATATCCTTTCGACCAGCAGAAGCTCGAGCTTGCCGCCCCCTGTCCTCTTCCCGAAGACCCTCGTGGGCATCACCCTCGTGTCGTTCAATAACAGGAGGTCGCCTGGCCTGAGATACGCGGGTAAGTCCCTGAAATACCCGTGCCCGGTAATTCCGGTCTCCCTTGAGACGGCCATGAGCCTCGATGAATCGCGCTCCGGCAGCGGGCGCTGAGCAATGAGGCGCTCGGGCAGCTCGAACAGAAAGTCCTTTAGCTCCATCAAAAACGCCGTCCTTATATTGTAGACAAAAAGATTGCGGGAGAAAACCTTTATTTTACGGCTATTTGCCGAAAGAAATGCCCCTTTTGAGCTCGGTTCCGGGATAGAAATGCCGGAGTATCTGCCTGTATGAGTACCCGTTCTCGGCCATGCCCTTTGCGCCCCATTGAGAAAGTCCGACCCCGTGGCCCGACCCCCTGCCCCTGAACACGAATGCGCCGCCTTCCCTTGCCACCTCGAATATCGCTGACCGCAGGCTCGAGTAGCCCAGGGCCTTTCTCAGGTCCTCTCCTGAAAGCCACACGTCCCTGCCGTCCCGGTCGCGCACGCTTAACGTACGTATCCTTCCGGCGGGCGTTGTCTCGATTACGGTCATGTCCTCGGGCTGGCCTATGTCATGGCCTGCCCTGGAGAGGGCCTCGCCCACGGCCTCGGCCGGTACCGCCAGCTCCCAGAGGTACTTCGGAGCCGCCTCGTCAAATGGGCTTTCCACAGGCACCAGGTACGGATAGCCCTTCAGCCAGACCTCGCTTGCCGACTCTGTCATGCCTCCGGCATTGGCATGGTAGACCGTAAGTGCCGGCTCGTCCTCGAAGACGAGTATCTCCCCCATTGTCTCACTTACGGCCCTTGTAGAGGCGCTGTCCTCGCTCGACGCCCCGCCGTAGACCTGCCCCATGACCGAGCTTTCGAGATGGTACGGTAGGCCGGCCCTACGCCTCATATTGTATACGGCATAGGTCCGGGCTATGACCGCCTGAGCCTTCAGGACCTCTTCCGGCCACCTGGAGGATATCTCGTTACTGATTATCCCGGCCACGTAGGCCTCGATCTCGATCTCGTTTATGACAAGAGCCTGCCCGTCACTGGCCGCGACCTCGACGACGCCCCTGTAAGGCCTGCCGTTTACGGATATGAACCCGCCCCCGGGGGAAAGTCTTATGGGGAGCGCCGCCCGGGAACCGTTTACGAGCAGCGCGCCGTTACTCCCTGCCCGCACAAGCAAGTCCCCCCTGTGCGTGCCCTTCAGCTCGATCTGACCGCCTGAACTCAGCACCAGCACCCTTACCTTCTCGCCGCCCCTGGCCTGCCCCGGAGCTGCGTGGAGGCAGCCCCCGATAAAGAGCGCAAGGACGCATATGAGCCGCAACGGGCTTATCTTGAAGCGACCTGTCATTTTCCTGAGTTTTTACAGGCGCCCGGGATTGGAGGCACCGGCACGGCATGCATGGGGGAGGGGCGAAGGGTTTTTTCCATCTCAGTTCCGCGCGCTCAATGCCAGATGTCCCTTATGGCGAAAAGGAGCGTCATGCCCACTGCCATTATTATGAAGCCTAAAAGCCTCATCCTCTTTTCCGGGAGCCTGTGTAGGAACCCTGCCCAATCCTTTACCGCCTTTGGAAAGCCGAAGTAGGGTATGCCCTCTATTACGAGCACAGCCCCGAGGACCATGAGGATGAAGCCGAATTTTTCAGAACCCATTTTCCTGTCTCTTTGGTTGAAGAACGGCTCCTGAGCCGCCTTGAAGCCTATATCGTTACCTTGCGTTGCAGTTGCAGAGCTTCCTGAGATAATCCTTTATCTCGATTATCTCCTTTTCCGAGAGCGTCTTCCCGTAAGGGGGCATCAGGCTTGATTTGCTGGTCGCCTGCCCGCCGTCGGTTATGGCGTTTATTATGTCCTCGTCCGTCAGTTTCCCCATCTCGAGCGCGCTCGCGTGGTCTCTCGGGCTTACGGGCATCTCCCTCGTCGCGTTTATGCCGTCGCCTTTTCCTTCAAGGCCGTGGCACTGGGCGCAGTGGAACCTGTAGTTCTCCTCGGGCGCCGCGCCGTAAGCGGGAATACCCGCCCCGAGCGCCAGGAATGCCAAAGCCGGTATGAGGAACCCCTTTGTCACGGCAGCCTCTGAAAATTAGAAATTTTTCCCGCTTTTCCCGGAAG
>DIDN01000034.1 GCA_002418185.1 Deltaproteobacteria bacterium UBA5799 | reverse complement strand
CTTGCGACCTTCTCCCAAGCCTTCAGGGGAAAGTCGATGGAAAGCTCAGGGTCTATCTCGACGGCCTTTTCGTTCTTGTCCTTGAACGCAGCCAGAGCTTCGAGGTAGAGCTTTACCTGCTCGATGGTCTTTTTCTGGTACTCTTTAAGCTCCATCTACCGTCTTATCTTTCAAATAGCTTTTTTCCGGTCAGAATCATCATTCATCCATTTTGGCAAAGGCTCTCCGGTTGCTTCGTGATAAAGTGTCTCCGGTGCGACATCCACTTCATCAGGCCAGCACAGCACTCCGGTTTCTTCATTAATGAAAAACTTCCTAAAATATTCCATATCAGCAAAACGGGCATAAACACCGCCAAGCTTCGGATAATCCTTGAAGTCAACTACGCCATTTTTCCCGTTTTCGAACGTTACGGCTATCTTGTAGCCTTCAAGATATTCAGCCTTGATAACATCATACATGGCCAGCCCTCCTTACTTAAGCGGCTCAATATGAAAGAGCGGTTGCTTATCCTTTGCCAAATCCCAATTCTTCAAAAGTTCGTCTTTATGTATTTCAGCCCACTCCATTACAAGGCCCAATGCCCTCGGCGATAGATAGCCTTCAAGTATTGCAAAATCCGCAATCCTTATCGCCGCCTTCTCACCTCCATATCTCGCATGAAAATGGGGCGGGTTATGGTCTTTGTGAAACATCAATATGATTATACCGAAAAAGCGACTTATTTCAGGCATTTTATACCTTTTTTATTTTGTTCTGGTTAAATGCGCCTCATATGTGGTTTTACAGAAAGGACAACGATTCCAATGTTCTATATAATTCAAATGCACAAGCCTAAAAGAGGTTTCCCAGCAATTAGAGCAATATGGGTCTCCAACAGCATTTTCATTTGTATCTACTTCATAGTATGCATTACCTTCTCTTTTAACTTTGGCCTTGAGTTCAAGTGCCTTAGTTAGCTCTTTTATTTGCTCGTCCTTTTGCAATAACACATCCTGAACTTGTGCGGCTTGAATTTTCACATCTGCAAGTGCGCTCATTAACTCAGATAGCTTAAATTTGAGTTCGGCCTTTTCCAAGGAAAAATCTGCATTCCTTACAAAAAGAAGTATATCACTTGCCGCTTTAATCCCGGTTAGCAGTCCGCTTATTTCTGCGATACTCATAATTGTCCTAGCCCTTTAATTTGTAAATCTCAAACGGCAGTTGGCAATACTCGATGCGGTAATCAAGAAGGTAGTTGGTGTCGAGATACTTCGAGGGCGCGAAGACAAGGCGTTTCTTGCCCTTGTACTCGCCCAGGCTCTTTGCAAGGTCGAGGTTCAGAGCCGTCCTTTTAAGGTACTCTATATCAGGCTTATAGAAAAGATACGCCTCATACTCCCGTGATTCGCCGATGAAGTTCTTCTTCTCGTTGACCTTCTTCGGGTCGAACTCCTCGCCCGTTGCGGTATAGAAGACATATCTTGCAAGGTCGAGATAAGAGGGGAGTTTCCTGCCCTCAAGTATGCTTTCCATCTCGATAGGGTCGCCAAGCTCGAAGAAGCTGAAAGAGCCTCCAAGCCCTTCCTTGAGCTTTTCATCCTTTGCGCCCTTTACGCCTTTTATTACCCTTCTCACCCTCTCGGCTGTTATCTTGTCTGCGTAGTCCTCGCACTCGACAAGGATGAATTTGCGATTGCCCCCGTCCTCTTTGTTCAGGTCTAATACGGCATGGGCGGTTGTGCCGGAGCCTCCGAAGGAGTCGAGGATTATAGAATTTTCCGAATCATCTAATGCGAGATTTAAAATCTTTTTTATAAGCTTTGTAGGCTTGGGGTTATCAAAGATATCCTTACCTATGATTTCATCAAGCTCCTTGCTTCCCTCATCGGTTGTGCCTGCATCATCATATCGCCACAAATCGGTTGGAACAATGCCTCCCTCGACTTCTGAAAGGAATTTTTTCAATCTTGGGAAAGTATTCCCTCCCGCTTCGCCCCAATGCAAACGATTTTCTTTTTCGTGTTCGAGATAAACCTCATAACTGTATTTCCATGCATTTGTCGGGTGCTCAATCATCTTTTTAGAAAAAGGATTCTTGATTTTGTATGTTAAATTTGGTCTTTGAGCCTTTGTTGCTGGATTAACATATGAAACGCTTGTCCAAGGCCCTCTGGGGTCATTATCGGGATTGGAATAAATAGAATCTGATTTTTCGGAACGGGCCTCTCTGAGCTGTGAAACGGCAGGGCTTTTACGATATGTTACGATATAGTCTTTTATTGATGAAAATAAGCGTGCATTATTGCTCCTCGTAAACCTCTTCTCCCATGCAATTGCTGCAAGAAAATTATCAGCCCCGAAAATTTCATCCATCAACATCCTAAGATGATGGACTTCATTGTCATCTATGTTGACGAAAATAACCCCGTCTTCCCTCAGTAGCTCCCTCAGAAGCTTGAGCCTCGGCATCATCATGCAGAGCCATTTGTCATGGCGGGTAAGGTCCTCCCGGTCAACCACCTTGCCGAGCCATTCCTGCATCATGGGCGAGTTTACATTATCGTTATAGGCCCACTTCTCATTTCCGGTGTTGTAGGGCGGGTCTATGTATATGCACTTCACCTTTCCGGCATAGGTCGGAAGGAGGGCCTTGAGGGCCTTCAGGTTGTCCCCGTTGATTATGAGGTTGTCGTTAAGGCTTGCCTTGTCCGTAAGGCTTAAGTCCTTTTTGGGGACAAGCTGGTGGAATTTGACGGCGAGATGATGGTTCTGGACAAAGGTCTTGCCCTTGAAATTGAGAATAGCCATTTGGAAGCCGCACCCCCCTTGAGTCCAGCCATATTTTTAACTTTTATTTGCGGAATTTTCAATAGCTTATGTTACGATTGGCCTTCAGGCGTACAGGCCCCTGGCTCCCATACGTTACGTTAACGTTACGAACATACAGGCCTTTCCGTGAAGAGACCTCCCAATGACAACTGGAAGCGGAAGATAGACCCCTGCCTTGACAGGCTTGCCGCCTGTTTTCTGGACTTCATAGGCCAGCTCGAAAAAAGCCCCTCAGAGGGGTTTCCCTGCCTGCCGGAGGATATCGTTCAGGAGGTTACAGGCTGCCAATGGCAGGACTTCTACAGAGGCGAGTTCAATGAGGGCTTCACAGGCTTTTTGGAGAAGTTCGGCCTTGATAAAGGCATCATGGGAAACTTCCTTGAGGTGGTCAACTCACTCGACAACCCGGAGAAGGTCCTGAAAATTTGCTCAAGCCTTGCAGAAAGTCTACCCGAAGAGGAAAGCAGGGCATATTATCGGAGGGAGCTTGAGGCCCTTTCTCGAAGGCCCGCCTTCAAGCCGGATTTGGACAACGTTTTCGAGAAAGAGACAAGGGACTATTTCTCCATAGTCTTTTCCCTCCTGCTCCGTTATCTTTTCTCAGAGGTTGAGAAGGCAAAGCCCCCTCAAGAAGGCGAGCTTGAAGGCGAGTTCGAAAAGCCGGAAGTCCTTATGACCTTCATAGGGGTGCTCTTTTTCATACTGCCCCATATAGCCCAACAGAAGACCATCCATGAGCTTATCGCCAGATTCAGCGAAGGGGATGATAAAGCCCTCTTCAAGGCCGTTACGTTGGACAAGGGCTTCCTATTCCACGATAAGGTCAAGGCCCGGATAATAAAGGCCCAGCTTACAGGCGATACCCGCTTTTTCAAAGACCTCGGCAAGGCCGTATCGGACACCCCGCTTAAGCGAATCGGACAGCATGGAAAGACGTATTTCGTCTTGAACTTCTTCTGGCCTATGGGCCTTTACAAGCTCGGAAGCCTTGAGCTTTACAGGTTCCTTGAGTCCTGCGGCATAATCCCCCCCGCCCATCCTTATGCCTTTGAGAAGTTCATCAATAGGCACATAAAGCCCCTCTACAGGTTTTAGCCCCAAACGTTAGCCTGATTCCGCTTCCTGTCATTCTGAGGGAGCGAAAGCGACCGAAGAATCTCGTAACTTGCTATTTTCCAAATACGAGATTCTTCGCTGCGCTCAGAATGACAACGTTTGTTATTTATCGCCCTTCCCACGCCGGACAAAAAACACCCCTGTCGGTGTCCGGGACTTCATCTCGGCAAGCGTATATATACGTATGTATGCGATACGGATTTTGCTCGTATCTGTAATCGCTAAAAAGCAGCCCATACGTTACGTAACGTATGGAAGGGTAATTCCCGTAACGTATGTTATGGAAAGGACACGGGCCTGAGGCAACGTTGGCCCAACGTTATGGTTATGGAGCTTGTAACGATAAAAGAGGTATCAACGTTCCTGAACGTTAAGGAGCCAACGCTTTATTCATGGGTGCGTAACGGCTCCATTCCATCATACAAGGTGGGCGGCCTTGTGCGTTTCGACATGGAAGAGGTCAAAGAATGGCTCAGGCAGTCGAGGGCAACGGCCCGTAACGTTACGAAAACCAAAACAAAATCAAGCGGTTTGGATATCGATAACATAATCAAAAAGGCCGTTGAGGACGTGACCGGAAAACGTTACAATACGTCCAAACGGGAAACCAGCCCGAATCAAGGCCTCAGGAAGGAGGTCTAATTGGGACTGTTCAAGAGAGGCTCGGTCTGGTGGATGCGGTTTTCGTACAACGGCAAACAGGTACGCCGTTCATGCGAGACCACGTCAAAGAAATTGGCAGAGGAAATCCTCTGCAAGGTAAAGACTCAGGTAGTCGAAGGGAAGTTCTTCGAAGTCGAGGCAAGAGAGACAACGTTTGAGGAACTGAGCCAGGGCCTTACCCTCGATTATCAGGTCAACGGGAAAAAGTCCCTCGACCGGATAGGGAGGAACCTCAGGCACCTTGAAAAGACGTTCAAGGGGATGAAGGTTGCGGAGATAACGACAACGCTCATTCAGTCCTATATCGTGAAGAGGCAGAATGAAGGCGCGAAGAACGCGACCATCAACAGGGAAATGGCGGCCCTCAAACGGATGTTCCGTCTCGGCGCAAGGGCAACCCCTCCAAAGGTGCTCAATGTGCCTTACATACCCAGCTTGAGGGAGAACAATATCAGGCAGGGATACTTCGAGCACCCGGAATATCTGGCCCTCAAGGAGGCCCTTCCGTATTACCTAAGGCCAGTCGCTACAATGGCCTACTATACGGGAATGAGGAAGATGGAGATTCTAAGCCTTCAATGGCCTCAGGTTGACCTCTTCGAGGGAAAGATTACCCTCAGGCCGGAAAACACCAAGAACGGGGAATCAAGGGTCGTCTACATGGCAGGGGAGCTATTGGAAACCATGCGATTGCAGAAGGCCCTGAGGGACAGGAAGTTTCCCAAATGCCCTTGGGTCTTTTTCGGCGAGACCGGGCAGCCCGTAAGGTGGTTTAGAGAGGCTTGGTTATCTGCCTGCAAGAGGGCAGGGCTTGAGGGAAAGATATTCCACGATTTCAGAAGGACGGCTGTGAGAAATATGGTAAGGGCTGGCGTTCCTGAAAGGGTCGCAATGAAGGTCTCAGGCCACAAGACAAGGAGCATCTTTGACAGGTATAACATCGTCAATGAGGCTGACCTGAAGCTTGCGGCCCAAAAGGTTCAGGAGCGATTTAGCACAATTTTAGCACAGTCGGCTGATTTCCACCCCGCAACAACCGAAATCCCGGAGAGGGCTGCCGCCTCGATTCACTAATGTTTTCGGCGGGTTAGTAGTGGTGCCCGAGGCCGGGGTCGAACCGGCACGGTGTTGCCACCTCGGGATTTTAAGTCCCGTGCGTCTGCCAATTCCGCCACTCGGGCACTTCAGGTGGAAGCGTTGCAGATTCGTGAAAAGTAACAGAAATAGCGCCCACTGTCAACATCCCGCAGGGGGGCCGCCCAGCCCGCATACTGAAAAAAAACACCTCCCTTCCCTTGACAATCACGAAACTGCTGGTAGAGTCCTTGAAATTCCGTACCCGACCCTTATCAGTTATCAGGGCGCGGTCATTTCAGCCGGGGAGGGAGTGATGAGAAAACTTTTTTCTTTTTTTACGGCCATGCTTTCTTTTTTCGTGCTGATTCTGTTTTCCCCTTCAGAGTCTGCTGCCGTGCCGGCGTTTTCGCGCCAGACCGGGATGGCATGCAATTCCTGCCACTTCCAGCACTTCCCAAGCCTCAATACCTTCGGCAGGGCATTCAAGGCCGGGGGATATACGATGACTGGCGGCCAGAGCATGATAGAAGGGGACTTTCTCTCCCTGCCCTCGGCCCTGAACGCCTCTTTCGTGACCAAGATCAGGTACCAGAAGCGGGACGGCGACTCGAACCACCCGGACGCCACCGGAGAAGGCCAGGAGCTTAACAAGGGGCAGCTTCAGTTCCCGGACGAGGCCGCGCTCCTTCTTGGCGGCAGGGTCGGCGAGCACGCGGGCTTTCTCCTGGAAGCGTCACTCAAGGACGGGGACCCTCGCTTTACGTCTTTCAAGATACCGTTCGTGTACTTGGCAGGAGAGGTCAATTTGAATGCAATCCCGTTCACGACCGACGGTTTCGGCCCGACATACGGACTTGAGCTCCTGAATACCGGTGCACTGAGGCTCCAGAGGCCGGTCGAGCACCGGACGGAGATCTCCGCCCAGCAGTACATCGGTACCGCTACCGAGGCGACCGGGATCACGCTTGCCGCCGTGCACCAGCTCTGGTTCGCCAACTACACGCTCTGGTCGAACGAGCACTCGTCGGAAATAGCCTCGGGCCCTTATCTCCACTACGGGAGGATCGCTTTTACTCCGACCTTCAATGGCTGGGACTTGGGGTTTGGCGGTCAGATATGGGCGGGCAAGGAGACTAACGTAAGCGCCGACCCGGGCGACGAGACAGCCGTTATCGTCGCAAGAAAGGAAGCCGAGGCATGGGCAGTGGACGCCCAGGCGCAGGGCACTGCCGGCGGGTTCCCTCTCGGCGTATATCTCACCTACGCGAGGGCGGCGAAATCAGACGGCGAGCAGGGCGAGGGCGGGAACATATTCAACGAGAGCCAGGAAAAGGCCAGGAAGGCATGGACAGTGCTCGCCGAGCTAGGCGTGCTTCCAGGCAAGCTCACTGCCGCCGCGGCCTATCGGCACGGCAAAAGCGGCGCCCCGGGAGACGACAAGGACAGGGCCACCACTCTCGGGGTCGTCTACACCCCACTTCAGAACGTACAGCTCCAGCTCGATTCCACATGGTATTCCGGTGCAGGCGGCCCGGGCCCCGGAAGCGGCGACAACCTTACCACCCTCATGCTCTTCGCGGCCTTCTGAACCAGCCTGCACGGATTCGCGGGAGGAATGCCGGAGAGGTTGGAGCTGGGGTTTACGGACACTTGCTCGAAGCGCACCAAACACATCCGCGCAGTTTCCGCTTGCGTCCCCGACGGCTCTACCCCCATGCCGCCGAATTGTTCGGAGGGAGCGTCCGACATCCTTGCCGCCAGTACCCGCCCGGACCGCGCCTCCCTTAATTGACCATCTGCACGGTAACCTTGGCGCTCCTCGATGTCGCGCCGTAGTCGTCCTTGATATTGTAATAGAAGTAATCGAAGCCCTTGAAGTCGGCTGCCGGGGTGAATGTCACCGTGCCGTCTCCGTTATTTACGACCGTGCCGCCGCGGCCCGGGTTGGTAAGTACGGTAACGCTTTCCCTCACCACCGTCCCGTCGACGTCATAGTCGTTTGCGGCAATGTCTATCAAAACCGGCGTGTTGACGACGGTTTTGGCATAGTCCACTACCGCTACCGGGGGCTTGTTCGATCTGACGCTGACCGTGACCCTCGTCGTATTGCTCAGGTCCATTCCGTCGGTAGCCTTGTAATAAAACCTGTCGCTCCCGCTGAAGCCGGGATTCGGCGTGTATGTCACGGTGTTGTCGGGGTTTATGGCTGCCGTGCCGTTGGGGGGTGGGATGGTTATGGCCGCCACGCTAAGCGGGTCTCCGTCCGCGTCAACATCGTTTTCGAGGACAGGTATGATTACTGGCGTATTGAAGTCGGTTGTAGCGCTGTCCTGGTATCCGACCGGCGCGGTGTTGGATTCCCTGGCAACGGTTATAGTAACCGTCGCGAATTCGCTCTCCACCCCTCCGGAGACTGCCTTATAAGTAAACGAGTCACTTCCTGAATAGCCCGCTGCCGGAGTATAAAGGAACGATCCGTCCGGGTTCAGGGTAAGGCTTCCGTTCGCAGGGCCGGTTTCGAGCTGGGCAGTTAGAGCCCCCTCGCCAGAGTCATTCCCGAGCACGCCCGGGGCTGCCACCTGCAAAGGAGTATCCTCCAGGGTAGAATATGAATCATCGACCGCAACAGGCCTGTCCTGCACGGTTATGGAAACCGTCGCGGCATCGCTTTCAACCCCTCCGGAGGCCGCCTTGTAGGTAAACGAGTCACTTCCTGAATAGCCCGCTGCCGGAGTATAAAGGAACGATCCGTCCGGGTTCAGGGTAAGGCTTCCGTTCGCAGGGCCGGTTTCGAGCTGGGCAGTTAGAACCCCCTCGCCAGAGTCATTCCCGAGCACGCCCGGGGCTGCC
Organism: Deltaproteobacteria bacterium UBA5799; assembly: GCA_002418185.1. Classification (GTDB taxonomy): domain Bacteria; phylum Desulfobacterota; class GWC2-55-46; order GWC2-55-46; family GWC2-55-46; genus UBA5799. Next base: position 55,369 of record DIDN01000034.1, on the reverse strand, counting down.
ACCTGCAAAGGAGTATCCTCCAGGGTAGAATATGAATCATCGACCGCAACAGGCCTGTCCTGCACGGTTATGGTAACCGTAGCGGTGTTGCTCTCCGCCTCGCCGTCGAACGCCCTGTATGTTAAGCTGTCAACGCCTGAGAAGCCCGGGTCCGGCGTGTATGTCACGGTCTGGTCAGGGTTAATGTCCGCTGTCCCGTTCTGAGGCCCGGCAAGGGCAGCAACCGTCAATGCGTCGCCTTCGATATCCGAATCATTCGCAAGCACATTTATGACTACCGGCATCTCCCGGAACGTGGAAGTTGAATCGTCTGCCGCGGCAGGCGCGTCGTTAACCGGCTTTATCGTCAGGACTACGGCCGCAATGTTGCTCTCGGAAAGCGCGGTGACCACCTTGTATGAAAAGGAGTCCTGGCCGTTATAGTCGGCCAGGGGCTCGTATCTGAAGGAGCCGTCGGGTTCCAGATCGACCGTGCCGTTTACCGTGCCAGAGACGAGCACGGCGCCCGGGGCTTCACCCTCAAGCGAATCGTTTCCGAGGACGCCCGGCGCTTCGGCGACAAGGGCGTTGTCTTCATCGGTGGAATACGCATCGTCGTTGGCGATAAGCGTTTCTCCCGCCGAGACCGTCACCGTCACGGTAGCAGCATTGCTCTCGGACCTGCCGTCGTGGGCTTTGTATGTGAAGCTGTCCGTGCCTGAAAAACCCGGGTCCGGCGTGTATGTCACGGTCTGGTCCGGGTTCAGCGCCACGGCGCCGCTTCCGGGCGGCGACAGGCCGCTTACCGTAAGCGGGTCGTTTTCAGTGTCGGTGTCGTTTGCGAGCACATCGATGGCCACGGGAGTATCCTCCGCAGTTACCGCGGAGTCGTCGAAAGCCGCCGGAGGCTCGTTCGCCTCGCCGCCTGTCGATTCGAATTCGAACGCGCCGCGGTCCCAGAAGCCGTCAGCGCCGCGGATGACTCCGTCCATATCCGTATCGTAGATTTCCGGCAGGACCACGCCAGGTTCGGTCGCGGCAGAGAGACGGAAGTCGCCGGCGGTGTAATCGACAAACGGGTCGCCCTCCCCGACCTGCATGGCGCTCTCGAATATCGCGCCCTCGTTCGAGTTCATGAACCAGTTGTAATTATGCTCGACATCCGGGCCGAACGCGGTGGCGGGGCTGTTATACCAGAGGTTGTTATATGCCCTTATGCCCGTTATCTCGTTATAGATGGGAAATATTTTCCCGGCCCCGCCCTCCAGAAGGTTCACGAAAGAGTTGTTGTATATGTTTATGTTCCGGGCGTAATAGTCGGACGAGGAGGCGAGGCTCCCTATCGCCCCGTTCATGGACCTCCGTCCGAAGTTTTCGGTCCAGATGAAAATATTGCCGTAGATGTCCCAGTTCTCGCCCCGGCTTATTATTATGCCGCCGGTGCTCACGAAGTCCGCTATCACGCTGTTCCTCACGACGGCGTTGTTGACGTCACGCGCTATCCATATCTCGGAGTGCTGGGCGGACGACACACCGTTCCTCTCGAGCATGGAGTTCTCTATTAGCACGTTGCTGGTGGCGCCGAAGGTGAGGAGTATGACCCTGCCCGCGTGGTGCATGTAGCAGTCCCGGAATGTCCAGTCCGAGCCGCCGCTAAGGCCGTAGACGATGTCCTGGCCAGAGCACGTGGTGCACGGGCTGAAATACATCTCCATGTGCTTGAAGACGAGGTTCGAGACCCTGGCGTCCATTTTGATAAGCTTTATCTGGTCCGAAGCGCCCGAGTGCCGCAGCTTGATGCCGTGCCCCTCCTTCCAGCTCCCGGGTCCGCCTCCGGCCTGCCCGTCTATTTCGTAGTAGCCCGCCTTGAAGACGAACGGCGCCTCAAAGACCGCGCTCCCCTCTCCCAGGTAGTCCTCCCATCCGGTGTCAGTGCCGTGGTCTCCGGACATAGCCTTTTTTATGTATATGAAAGCGGGGGTTTCAGGCAGCGGGTCGTCGAATGTGTAACCGGGGTACTCTCCTGACGCCACGTAATACGTGCCACCGCGCTCAAGCTCCTCGGGGAGGCCCCTGAACGCGTTTGTCCAGTCGGTGCCGGAGTTGTCGCCCGGGGCGTCCGCGCGCACATAGAAGATATCGGCCAGGGTCGTGCCCGGGAGGGCCAGCGCCATCAGGACCAGAATCAGAAGAAAAGCCGTCCTCTTCATGTCCACCTCACTGGTTTGACGCAAAAAGGGGCCCGGAGGCCGGACAGCTCTTATGAATTGGGTGCGAAGGATAAAAAACGGCCCGGCGGCAGCCTCCTCGAGGAGACAGGCGGGCTCTGAGGCAATGCTGAAAAGTGTATTGGAAAAAAGCTTATCTCACCCTGTGCATTTGTCAACTCTTTTGCCGATTTTTTTTTGAAGGGCGGGGGACGGCCTGCTTCAGGGCTATCCCAGCGAGGCGAGGAGGTTTTTAAGGTGTATCGCGGCGGCGGTGTCGCCTGTTATCTCGAGCTTCCTTGAAAAGAAGACCGTGTCCGGGTCTTCCTTGCCGAGGAGCACCTCCATGAGGACGCTCGCGCTCCCGCTCATGGCGACGTCGGGCCGGCGCACCGAATGGGGCACCACCTTTATGTTCCTGTCCTTCACGTGGAGGAAGAACCTCTTTTCCACGTCCCTGGCCTCGAACAGGAAGAGCTTGTCGTCAATCTCTGCGAGCCTTTCGCGGAAACCCGGGTTCCTGTCGAGTATCGTCGAGATGAAGACCCCCATGCCGATGGCCTCCATCCAGAGCGGCATGGCCTTCAACGGCAGGCGCAGGCCCTTGTAGAACCCTTCCCTCAGTTTCTTTTTTGCTTCTTCCTTTTCCATGCGCTTTCCCCGGGATATCAGACCGAATGCTGCAGCCTATACCTTTACGCCCACGTGCACGGCGGCTATTCCGTTAAGGAGATTATGGTACTTGACCTTCCACAGCCCTGCTTCCTTCATTATCCTCCTAAGCTCCTCCTGCGGCGGAAACTTGCGTATCGACTCGGGCAGGTATTCGTACGCGCCCCTGTTCCCGGTTATCATCTCTCCGACCGCCGGTATGAACGAGAAGGAATAGAGGTCGTAGGCCTTCCGTAGGAGCGCGCTCTCGGGGCGCGAGAACTCGAGGCAGATGACCTTGCCTCCGGGCTTTACCACCCTGGTCATCTCGGAGAGGGCCCGGTCAAGGTGCGTTACGTTCCTTATGCCGAAGCCGACGGTCGCGCAGTGGAAGGAGTTCTCCTCAAAGGGTATCTCCTCGGCGTTCCCCTGGGCAAAGCGCATGTTCGAGAGATAGCCCCTGTCGACGCACTTGTCGCGCCCTACCTTCAGCATCTCGCCGTTGATGTCGAAAACCACGACACTGCCGTCCGGGCCCACCCTGTCAGCCATGAGTATGGCTATATCGGCGGTGCCGCCGGCCACGTCCAGGGCCGACTGCCCGGGCCTGAGCCCCGTCTCGGACGCGACGAGCCTCTTCCAGAGCCTGTGGATGCCGAAGCTCATGAGGTCGTTCATCAGGTCGTACTTCCCGGCCACCGAGTCGAAGACCTCCCTGACCTTCTTCTCCTTTTCCCCCTCCGGGACGAGCTTGTTCCCGAAATACGTCATCTTCTCCGTCATACACCCTGCCTTTGGCTAAAACTCGAACGGCTCGTATTTGCCCTCTCTCCTGCGCGAGGACGCTGTCTTGCTCCCGTAGCTCCCTTTCCTGTACGCAACGCCCTTCCTTTCAAGCATCTTCTCTATGTAACCGAGATGCGGGCACGGCGGGTAATGGCCGTTGTCCGTGACCATGCACGAGGAGAGGTGAATGACTATCTCGTCCTTTTCAACCCCTGCCTTTTTCATGGCCGATTTGACGAGGTGCGCCACCGTCCTCGGTATCCTCCTGCCGGGGCAGCCGCCGCAGTTGAAGGGAACGGCTATTATCCCTGAGTCCGCCGGATAACCTTTGAAGGCGTCTATCCTCTTTGCGAACGAATCGAGGCAGGCGAAGCCGCTGCAGCGCTCCTTCGCGAAATCGCACTGGATGACGGCAACGACCTTTGTCTTTTTACCTTCCATCAATCCTGGACCTCCGGAAAAGCCTGTATCCAATGACGGCGCCTGCCAGGTAACCCGCCCCGCTCAGGACCGGGAGCCCCATGAACCTCGGCCCGTCGCCGGAAAAGACCGCCACGAGCGAGGCGCCGATAAAGAGAGCGGCCACCACAAGCCCGCCGCCTATCCTCCTTCCGGCCCTCTCAAGCTCCCCTGTGACATCCTCCAGCCTGTGGTGCACGAACCCTATCCTCAAATCCTCCCTCAGCGCCCTCCGGACCAGGGTATTGAAATTCACGGGCAGGTCGAAGGCTGTATCCAGCATGTCTTCCACCCTCTCGCGCCCCTTCTCGACGACCCTTTTCGGCGAGAGCTTCTCCCTCGCCATCCACCTGTAAATGAGGGGCTTTGCCACCTCCCACATGTTTACGTCGGGGTATAGCTGCCTCCCCACCCCCTCGATTATGACCATCGACTTCTGGAGAAGCAGGAGGTTCGGCTGCAATTTCATATTGAAGCGCTTTGCGGTCTGGATGAGCTTCATGAGGAGCCCGGAGATGTCTATCTGCTCGAGCGTCCTGCCGAATATCGGCTCTGATATGTCCCGGAGCGCGTCCTCGAAGTCCGAGAGGCTCACGTCCTCGGATATGAGCCCCATCTCCCTGTGCACGACCGCCATCCTTTGGTAGTCGGCCCTGACGAGATGGTAGAGCATGCTCGCGAGATACTTCCTCAAGTCCCGGTCTATCCTCCCGACTATGCCGAAGTCCAGGTAGATGATCGTCCCGTCGTCCCTCACGAAGATGTTCCCCGGGTGGAGGTCCGCGTGGAATACCCCGTGGTCGAAGACCTGCTTGAAGAATATGGTGAGGCCCCTTGTCGCGACCTCCTTTATGTCGAGCCCCTTGGCCCTGAGCGCCTCGACCTCGTCGATTGGAGTGCCGTATATGCGCTCCATCGTGAGGATGTCCTCGTTGGTGTAGTCCCAGAAGACGCGCGGTATCTGGACGGCCGGGTCGCCCTTGAACATCTCCGAGAAACGGCTTATGTTTACGCCCTCGGCCGCCAGGTTCTGCTCGTTCCTTATGACCCTCTCGAACTCGCCGACGACGTCGTGAGGCCTGTACCGGCGCGCGGCAGGCACATACCTGTCGAGCAGCCCTGCTATGGTATGCATGACCGAGAGATCGGAGTCGATGACGCGCCCTATGCCCGGCCTCTTCACCTTCACGGCGACTTTGGTGCCGTCGAAGAGCTCCGCGTAATGGACCTGGGCGATCGAGGCCGAGGCGACCGGGACCGGGTCGAAGGAGGCGAACTTCGAGCCTATCGGCGCCTTGAGCGCGCCCTCGACGGCCTTCCTGACCTCCTCGTACGGCACGGGCGGGACCATGTCCTGGAGCTTCTTCATCTCCTCCACCCATTCGGGCGGCAGGAGGTCTGCCCTGGTCGAGGCGATCTGCCCGAGCTTTATGAAGGTCGGGCCTAGCTCCTCGAGGACCAGCCTTATGCGCACAGGGGCGCTCAAGCCCTGGGCCTTTTTAGATATGAAGAGCCGCTCTATCGCGGGTACGAACGGCGGAAGCACCCGGAGCTCCCTCGCGAGCGAGCCGAAGCCGTACCTTATGAGCGTGACCACTATCCGGTTGAGCCTGCTCAGGTTCCTGTATGCGCTGTTCGCCATCCGTACGACTTACAAGCCTTCCCTGAGCTCGTTTTTCTCAAGCCTCGCTTCGAGCTCCGTAACCCTCTTTTCGAGCCTGTCTACCTTCTCCCTCGCAACCCTGGCCATCTCCTTCACCACCTCAAGCTCCTCCTGGGTGGCCACGTTGAGCTTCTCGAATACCTTCCCGGATGAAGACGCGACCTCTTTCCCGAGCTTCTCCTTTGCGGAGCTCACGACGGAAAGGAACTCCTTAAGCGCCCTCACGCCCTCGTCGACCACCCTGTTCTCGACCGTCTCCCTGGGCGGAAGTCCGGCCTCGCCTGATGCATCCTTCGATCCCTTTCCGGACTTTTCAAGCTCCTCAAGGGCTTCCCTGGCCTTTCTTTCAAGACCCATGCCTATGAGTATCGCCTTATCGAGCAGGTCCGCCATACTCCACCTTCCCTTCCACGGCCCATGGCCGCATTTAGAGGCTACGGGGAGAAGCTTCTTGAGAGAACCTTTTTGTAAAAAGGTTCTCTCAAACTCTCTCCAAAAACTTTCAGTTCTTCCTGAGAGGACCCCCTTAAAAGGGGGTCCTCTCAGGGACTAAAAGTCTTTGAAGGGGGTATGGGGGAAACTTTCTACAGAAAGTTTCCCCCAAGGACTTTCCCGGCAGCATTTAAATAGTCCTTGCCGGCGCCTCCGAGGTACCAGCCGTTTGTGAACTCCCCTTTTGTGATTGCCTTAAGTTCCCTGAGCCCTTCCGCGGGGCCGAGCGTGCCGTTCAGGCGCGCCCTGAAGACCTCGACTATCCTGGCCGTGTCCCTGTATTGCGGGGATATCCTTAAAGCGGCAACGCCTGTCTCCTTGAGGTCCTCGACATATTCGACGAGGGTGTGGGTTGCTGCGCCGAGGATCGAGGTGCCGTTTATGGAGAACAACGGCCCGTTGTCTATCGTCTTAAGCTCCATGCCGTCCGGGTACCTGAGGCAGTGGTGCCTGCATTCGGTCTTGGAGAGGCCGAATGCCCTGGACGTGTAGCACCGCCACGAAAATGCAAGGGGCGCTCTTCCGTGCGCGAAGACCTCTGCCAATATGCCGGTCTTTTCAATGCAGTGCCTGATGGAATCCCTCGAAAGCTCGACCGGGAACACCACCCGTTTGACGCCTATGGATTTCAGGAACTCCACAGTCGGCGCGTTGTAGGAGGTGATATGAGGCCCGGCGTAAATTTCCCTTTCCCGCGCGTCGGCCATGTTGAAGGCCGACATGTCGTTAGCCTCTATCGGGACCTGGAATTCAAAAAGCTTCCGGGCCGTTTGAAGCTCATCGTCGTTCGAGATGACGGCTAGGGTCGAGAGGGCTACCTCTTTCCCGGAATCCAGGAGGAGCCTTATTATGCCACCGATATCTCCGTGCGAGAGGCCCAGCCTCTTCGAGCAGACCACCTCGCCGACATAGACCCTGTCCACGTCCGTCTTCGATATTTCACTGTAGAACCCTAATACCTCTTCACGGGGCCAATCGAAGAGGACCGGGCCAAGCGTAAGCTCCATGAAAAACGGGTCCTTGAACGAATTTCGCCGTATAAAGTATGCATCAGGGGGAGCGTAAAAACAAGGGTTTTCAGGTGAAAGCGGCGGGTGCGGATTCTTCACAGCTGCCTTACTGTATTTTGTCTTGCAACAACCCCGGAGTGTAAGGCGAGCGTAGCATAAGGGAGGAAGTGCGTGAACGGGCCGGGGAGGTCAGGAGCGAAGCGACTTCATGGGCCCGTTCACGAGGTGGGGGAGGGGCTTAGCAAGCGAGCCTTGCCCTCAAGCACGGCAGTGCGGAAAAGGGCTTTATGTAAATTCGATGGTGCGCATAACATAAGGTTAATATTCCACCTTAACGAGCACAAGCCCCCGCGCCGGCGCGGTCTGGCTTGCCAATGTCCTGTCTCTGGCCTCGAGGATGCGAAGGACCTCATCGGAAGAGAGCTTGCCTTTTCCAACCGCTACAAGAGTGCCTGCCATGATTCGGACCATGTGCCTCAAGAAAGCCGTTCCCCTTACTTCTATCTCCACGAGCCCGTCCTCTTTTTTGCTTATATTTACAGAGGTGACCTCCCTTTTCGCATGAAGCGCTTCGCAGCCCGCGGCCCTGAACGACGAGAAGTCTTTTTCGCCTATGAGATGAGCGGCAGCCTGTTGCATTGCGACGATGTCGAGGGGGTTGAATATATGCCAGGTGAAGTTACGGAGAAGGGCCGATGGATGGCCCCTGTTTATTATCCTGTAAACATAGACCTTGCCCTTGGAGTCCTTTCTGGGATCGAACTCAGGGGGCGCATCAAACGCGTCTTTTATTACTATGTCTTTTGGCAGGAAAACGTTCATGCCCTGCGTGATGTTCCAGCAGGGTATGGCGGATTCGGTCCGGAGGCTCGCTACCTGGCCTAAGGCGTGTACTCCTGCGTCCGTCCGGGAGGCCCCGGTTATGACCGCCTCCTTCTGCGTGAGCTTCCTCGCGGCCTCGGTGAGCGCGCCCTGTATGGTCGGGAGCCCCTCCTGGACCTGCCAGCCCGCGTAAGAGGTGCCTTCGTATTCGATAACGAGCCTTATGTTCCTCATGGCCTGGCCGTCCGACTGAGGCGCGCCGGTCAGATATAGTCCTTTATGAGCGCCTCGGCTATCTGGACGGCGTTCAGGGCCGCGCCCTTCCGGAGGTTGTCCGCGACTATCCAGATGTTGAGGCCGTTCGGGACGGTGTCGTCCCTCCGGATCCTCCCCACGTAGACGTCGTCAGCGCCTGCCGCGTCGGCTGGCATCGGATAGGCCCCCTGGCCCGGCTCGTCTATGACGGTGATTCCCGGGGCCTTTGAGAGGAGCTTTTTCACGTCCTTCGGATCAATTGGCTTTTCGGTCTCGATGTTCACGGACTCTGAGTGGCCTATAAAGACAGGGACCCTTACGGCAGTTGCCGTCACCTTTACGGAGTCGTCCCCGAATATCTTTTTGGTCTCGTTAACCATTTTCATTTCTTCCTTGGTGTAGCCGTCATCAAGGAAGGAATCTATCTGCGGAAGGCAGTTGAAGGCTATCCTGTGGGGTAAGACATTCACCGAGGGCGACCTCATGTTAAAGAGCTCCTTCACCTGGGTCGAGAGTTCCTCCATGGCTTCCTTGCCCGCCCCGGAGACGGACTGGTAGGTCGAGACGACTATCCTCTTTATCCGGTACCTGTCGTGTATGGGCTTCAACGCGACGACCATCTGTATGGTCGAGCAGTTGGGGTTGGCTATGATGTTCTTCTTCGTGTAGAGGCCGATGTCTTTGGGGTTGACCTCAGGCACCACGAGCGGCACGTCGGGGTCCATCCTGAACTGGCTGGTGTTGTCTATCACTATGCAGCCGGCCTTCGCGGCCCTGGGCGCGTATTTGGCGCTTACGCTCGCGCCGGGGGAGAAGAGCCCTATGTCCACTCCCTCGAAGCTCTCCTTGTCGAGCTCGGTCACAAGCTCCTCGACCCCCTTGAACTCGACCCTTGCGCCCGCGCTACGCTCGGATGCGAGGAGCCTGAGCTCGCCCACCGGGAAAGCCCGTTCTTCGAGGATCTTCAGGAACTCCTTTCCCACGACGCCGGTCGCTCCGGCTATGGCAACGTTATACTTTTTCTTCTTCACGGGACGCCCCTCTGCGTAATTTTAGGACCCCAAACTCAAAAACCCCCCTTCCGGGAGGCCTTGAATCCGATAAGGGCTTGCAATCTTTTAATGATAAGGAAAAGCAGGGGGCAAGTCAACCGCTCTCTTCGTCAAATGGCTGGATTGTATAAGCGGGGCCGGGCAGGCTACTTGCCTGAAAAGGTCTTGAGCTTCCTGCACCTCTTGGGGTGCCTGAGCTTCCTCAGGGCCTTTGCCTCTATCTGGCGGATCCTCTCGCGGGTGACATTGAAAAAGGCCCCGACCTCCTCGAGGGTGTGGTCCTTGACCTCGCCTATGCCGAACCTCATCCGGAGGACCTTCTCCTCCCTGGCGCTAAGGGTTGCGAGCACCTCGCTCATGTGGCCGGTAAGGTCGCTCGTTATCGCCTCGTCATGCGGTACGAGAGCGTCCTTGTCCTCTATGAAGTCACCCAGGTAGCTGTCGCCCTCCTCGCCAACGGGCATCTCGAGTGAGACCGGCTCCTTGGCTATCCTCATTATCTTCCGGACCTTTTCGAGCGGGAACTTCAGGGCCTCTCCAAGCTCCTCCGGAGTCGGCTCCCTCCCGTTCTCCTGGAGGAAATAGTGCGAGGTGCGGACGAGCTTATTTAGGCTCTCGACCATGTGTACGGGTATCCTTATGGTGCGGGCCTGGTCTGCTATGGACCTCGATATGGCCTGCCTTATCCACCATGTGGCGTAGGTCGAGAACTTGTACCCTCTCCTGTATTCGAACTTTTCGACGGCCTTCATGAGGCCGATGTTCCCCTCCTGTATGAGATCCAGGAACTGGAGGCCCCGGTTCATGTATCTACGCGCTATGCTCACCACGAGCCTCAGGTTCGCCCTTACGAGCTTGTCCTTTGCGGAGTCCATCATGGAGAGGCGGTCTTCTATGCGCGCGATAAGGAGCGGGAGCTCTCCCGAGGAAAGGCCTGTACGCGCCTCGATCGCCCTGACGGACGCCCTCGCATCTTCGGCCCTGGACGCGGCCTTTCCCGCCGGTCTTGCCTCCGGGTCCTCAAGGGCGGCGACCCTGTCCAGAAGGCCCCTGGCCTCGGCCTCGGCTTCCTTTAGCCCGTCAAGTGCCTTGCCGAATATGTCCGCCTTCTCGTCTATCAGAAGCAGCGCGGATACCAGCTTCGCCCCGGGCCTGGGATTGCCCTTCCTGCACGAAAGCCTGGAGATGGCGGCCTCGGCTTCATCTACCTTCCTCAGGGCCTCCTGCCTTTCGGTTTCGCCGTCCGCGAAAAACCCTTCCTCGCCGCCGTACCCTGCCGGGTCTTCGTCACCCTCCTCCTCGGCAAGCCTGCTCCTTAGCCCCTGGAGCTCGTCTGAAAGGAGCCGCGTCTTCAGCAACTCCCTTGCAATCTCGTTCCTGCCCTCCTCGATTGACCTCGCGAGCTCTATCTCCTCTTCCTTGGTGAGGAGGAATACCGAGCCCATCTCCTTGAGATAGGTCCTTACCGGGTCGGCGGCAGCGGCCGGGCCCTTGTCTGCCGGTGCACCTGAAGGCGCCTGCGCTTCCTCCTCGTCCTCCTCAAGGCGTTCGTCCGCCTCGCCTTCGAGGCCGAGGGCGTCTTCAGGGCCGTCTCCTTCGCCAAAGCCCGGTCCTTTGAGGTCGGTCGCGGCGAAGCGGCCTTCTGGCCCGTCTCCGTCCCTTTCCTTATCTATTCCTTTTCCCATGGGGTCCGATCTCGAGCCTCTTTTTCATATCCCGCGCCAGTTCCGATTTTCCCGTCTCTTCGAGGAGCCTTATGCTCCATTCCGCGAACTCCATGGTAGAAGGCTTTATGCCCCCCTTGTTGAGCAGCACCTTCAGGCCGTCGCTGAGCATCTTCTCAGGCTCTTCAACGAACCCGTCGTCCTCGCGGAGCAATAGCTCCGCGAGGCGGGCCTTTACGGCGTCGTCTTCGACGCTATCGAGGAGCCCCCCTCCCGAAAGGGCACTCCCTTCCCGGCAGAGGCCCGTGATTATGCGGCCCGCCTCCTTGAGCCCGGGGTCGGTAAACCGTTCGATGGCCTCGTCCACCTCCGGGCCGTAAAGGGCCGGGTGCTTAAGGAGCACCCTTAATATAATAAGCTCCGGCTTCGGGGCCGCCGGTGAACGGAAGCCCTTCGTCCTCTCGGCCCCGCCTGCCCCGGGACGGCCCTTAATCTCCCCGTATACCGCATCGACGCCTATTCCGAGAGTGGATGCGACGATCGACGCGTAATGGCCAAGCTCGGCAACGTCTTTTATCCGGGAAAGGTACGCGAGCGCTTCCCGGAAGTATTTTTTCTTCCCCTCAGGGGTCTTGATGTCGGTCCCGTCCCTGAGGCTCCGGAGATAGAACTCCATCAGGGTCGGCGCCTCTCTCACCGCCTCCCTGAGCGCCTCAGGCCCGGAAAGCCTGAGGAACTCGTCCGGGTCCTTGCCCTTGTCCAGGAGGACAGCCCTGCAGGCCACGTCCTCGTTGAGGAACAGGCCGAGCCCGCGGAGGGCCGCCTTTTTGCCCGCCTCGTCAGCGTCGAAGAGGCAGTATATGGAAGCCGTATAGCCCTTCAGGAGCCTTACATGCTCGGGCGTCAGGGCCGTGCCCATTGTGGCCACGCTGTTATTGAAGCCGTGCTTTACGAGGGCGACGAGGTCGAAATACCCCTCGACCACGATGACCGAGCCCTCCTTCTGTATCGCCTCCCTTGCCTGCGAGAGGCCGAAGAGCGTCTCTCCCTTCCTGAATACCGGCGATTCGGGAGAGTTGAGGTACTTGGGCTGGACCTTGTCGTCCATTGCCCGCCCGCCGAAGCCGGTTACCCTGCCCCTCATGTCGGTTATGGGGAACACGACCCTTCCCCTGAACCTGTCGTAGTAGCCGGAGGACTTGTCCCTCTTTACAATGAGGCCGGCGCTCCGGGCAGCCTCCGGGTCTACGCCCTTTCTCCTCAGGTGCACAGTAAGGCCGTCCCATCCGTCTGGAGCGAACCCTATCGCGAACGACTTCGCGAGCTCGCCCGTCAGGCCCCTGGCCTTCAGGTACTCCCTTGCCCTGGCCCCTTCCGAGGCCCTGAGCTCTGCCGTAAAGTATTCGGCCGCCGTCTTGAGCGCGTTGTAGACCGCCTCCCTCTTGTCGGGCGCGCCGCTCCTCGCGGACTCGGTTATGGTTATCCCGTACCTCGCGGCAAGGGAGCGGACAGCGTCCGGGAAGGCGAGCCCTTCCTTCTTCATGAGGAAGGTTATAACGTTCCCCGTGGCGTTGCAGCCGAAACAGTAGAATATCTTCTTTTCCTCGCTCACCGTGAACGAGGGGGTCTTCTCCGAGTGGAACGGGCAGAGGCCGATATGGTTCGCGCCCCTTTTCGCAAGCGGCACGTAGTCCGAGACGACCTGGACTATGCTCGCCCTCTCCCTTACCTCCTCTATCTTGTCCTTGGGGATGGCCATCCGCGCGCGCCTACTTGAGCTCTACGACGGTCACGCCGCCGTTTACGGGGGTGCCGTGGTGGAACCTGCCGACAAGGGGGTTGCCCCTGAGGAACTCTTCGACGGCCTTCCCGAGCCTTCCTGTGCCCATCCCGTGGACGATCTCGACACTCCCGAGGCCGTTCGCGTGCGCGCTGTCGATGAACTTCATCACCCTGGGCATGGCCTCGTCCACGCGCAGCCCTATGATATTGAGCTTCGAGGCTAAGTCCATATCGGCGCTAACGCTTATACCTTTAGAGGGCCTGCCGGCATCGCCGCCCCTCCTGCGAAGCTTGTCCCACGGCGCCCACACCTTGAGGCTGCCGACGAGCACCTCGGCCCTTTTGCCGCCGGCGTCGAGTGCGACGACAACGCCTTTCGAGCTCGAGCCCTCTATCGCGACCTTGTCTCCTTCAGAGGGGACATATTCCTCGGCCTTTTGCTCGAACTTCGCCCTTGCCCGTTCCTTTGCCTTCGCAAGCTCCGCGAGCGCGTTCCTTGAGCCCCTGCCGCGCTCGTCGCGGAACCTCGTTACCGCTTCCCTTATGTCCTCGTCGGCCTTCCTTACGGCCGAATCTATGTTCTTTTTAGCCCTCTCGATCATGGCCTCGCGGTTCTTCCTGAACTTCGAAAGGGCTTCCTGCCTCCCCTTTTCAAGGGCCGAAAGCCTCTGCTTGATCTCCCTTATCTCCTCCTTTTCCCTTTCGAGCGCGCGCGTCGATTCGATGAAGGCCCCTTCCTTCTCCTTTATATAGCCGCCGGCCCTTTCTATTATCTCCTGCGGTATGCCCAGGCTCCTGGCGATTGAGAGGCCGAGGCTCGGCCCCGGCACCCCGTAAAGGAGCCCGTAAAGGGGCTTTAGCGTCTTCTCGTCGAACTCCACCGACGCGTTAAGGTATGCCTTGTTCGCCTGCGCGTAGGCCTTGAGGAGGTTAAGGTGCGTGGTAACGACCGTCCTGGCGCCCCTCTCCCGCAGGGTTTCGATAGCGGCGAGCGCGAATGCGCCGCCCTCTGAGGGGTCGGTCCCGGCCCCGGCCTCGTCTATGAGGACGAGCGTCCCTGAAGACGCCCTCTCCAGGAACTCCTTCATCCTTTTCACATGCGCCGAAAAGGTCGAGAGGGAGGCTACGATATCCTGCCTGTCTCCTATATCGGAGAGTATCTCCTTGAACGCGACGACCTCGCTTCCCTCGCCGGCAGGAACGGGCATGGCCGAGAGGCCCATCAGTGTAAGGAGCCCGAGCGCCTTGAGGGCGACGGTCTTGCCGCCCGTGTTCGCGCCGGATATGACGAGCACGGTCCTGTCCTCGGGTATCATGATATCTATGGGGACCGCAGGGGATGCGCCCCTCTTTTCCTTGAAGACCAGTATGGGATGCCGGGCCGAGAGGAGCTTCACGTCCCCCCCTTCCCTGACGACCGGCACAACCCCGCCCGTTTCCCTGCCGAAAAGCGCCTTGGCCTGGATGAGGTCGAGCTCCGACAGTTCTTCAAGGCCATTTAAGAGCGCGCCGCGCTCCGAGGCCACCTGCCGGGTGGCTTCCTTCAATATCTCTATCTCCTCGGCCTTTTCCTCCCTCTTGAGGACCGCGACCCTGTTATTGAGCTCCACGAGCTCTATGGGCTCGATGAAGAATGTGGAGCCGCTCCCGGACCTCCCGTGGACTACGCCCTTGAAGGTAGTGTGCATCCCGGCCTTTACTGCGAGCACGTACCTGTCGTCCCTGATGGTTATGATGTCTTCCTGGAGGTACTCCCGCGTGCTCTTGTCCGTCGTGATGGACTCGAGTATCCTCCTCGCCCGCTCCTTGTTGCCCCGTATCTCGCGCCTTATGTTATAGAGCTCGGTGGAGGCCGTGTCCTTTATCTCGCCCCTCTCGTCGAGTATGCGGGCCAGGGCGCCCCTCAGCTCGTCCTGCGAGGAGATGCGTCCTGCCCTTGAAGCGGTCCTCGGGTACAGGCGGCCCGCCTCCCTGGGCTCGAATACGGCCTTTACAAGCCCGGCGGAGGTAATGTTCGAGAGCACAGTAAGGAGTTCGGAAGGGAGGAGATATGCGCCCTCGGGGTCGGTCCTGGAGAGGACCTCCCTTATGTCCCCGACCCCGCCGAGGGGGAGCGTTCCGGATGTCTTTACAAGCTCGGAGACCTCCCGGAACTCGGCGTAGGCCTCCTCAATGGAGCGGATGTCCCTGCCCGGCCTCTGCATGAGGGCCTTCTCCCTGCCGACAGGGGTCATTGTAAAGGAGGCAAGCTCGGAGAGGACAGCCGGATATTCGAGTGTGGAAAGGGTTGTCTCGTCCACGGCAATTTACTGATAAGGGGTGTACGTTGCATGCGCGTCCATTTGAAGGCGCGCTTTAAAGGCCATGCGGTCAGGTCCTTGCGATTCTCCTGAAGCCCGATGTCTCCACCACGTCGACTCCGTCAAGGATACTGTCGAAGAGGAGGTTCATCCCGAGGGTGTCGCTCGCTATGTGGCCCGCGATGACGACGTTTATATGGTGCTTCCCGGCCTCTTTCCTGTGGTCCTCGCTTATGTGCATGCCGACCACCGTGCCGACGCCGGATTGGGACAACTTCTCGTAGGCGCGCTTCGACCCTCCGGTCCCGCCCGTCATGTCCACGAAGACCCTGCCCGCGCTCTTTTTCTCGGAGCCCACGACGGCCTTGGGCTGCATGAAGACCTCTCCCATGCTGGTCATGTACTCGGGTATCTCCTTCAATGCCTTCACGACGTCCGAGACCTGCCGGGGCTTCGATTCGTCGAAGAGCCTCTGGAGGTGGTCGGTAACCGCGTTGTCAGCGGGCGTGTGCACGCACATGAGCGGTATGTCGAGGAGGCGGGCCGCATCCACGGCCCTCGTGTGGTTGGTCGGCATTAGCCTCCGCTCGACCTCCCTTATGCGCTCGTCCATTATGTCCTCCGCGACATTTATGGGCACGCCGTATTTAAGGAGTATGCCCGACTGCATGTCCATCACCTCGTAGAGCTTGGCCATCGCCATGCCCTCGGGGTGGTGGGAGATTATAAGGTCTATGCGCTCCCCCTTTTCACGCAGCCTGTCGGCGAGCACTATCTCGCCCACCTCGATATCTATGCCGACAAGGACCCGTTTTACCTCCTGTTCCGGGTCGCCGTACAGTATGCGGGAATCTGAATAGGGGTTCTTCAGGCGCTCGGCATCGAACCACCTGCGGTCCTTTTCCTTCAGCTCGTCGTATTCCTTTTTCGCGCGCTCGAGCTCGGCCTTCACCTCGTCGGCGCCCCTGGGGTCGAGCTCCATCCCCCTTTTTATGGCCCTCTCGTATATGTCGATTATTTTCATCTATTTGAAAGGGCTCCTTCCGCTGGTGTGGGGACATTATAGCCCGATTATATCGTAAGTTCTATCTTTTTGCGCTTGTCCGAGCGGGGAATATTGTTTTCGTGCTTACCGGTCTTTTCAGTGCATAATGCCTTTCACATGACTGCCGCCGCTCTTTTTGATATATGGTTTTTCTTTATTTAATTTCGGGAGAATGGAATACCCATAACCCCGTATCCAGCTTTTTGCAAAGGGCCATTATCGCGCTGCCGCGCTCTTTTTGGGCACAAGACTCCGCTCTCATTCCGCCTCCATCCTCCGGGCTCGGCCCTTATGTCGCTCGGCCTCCCTGGGCCTCGCTCCTGCTGCCCCGCCTCGCCCGCCCCTCCCCCAACCCTATGTTCGCTCCGCCTTATGCCCCTGGGTTGTTTTGAAAGATGAAACAAAACCGAGCAGGGTGCGCTCCGCGTGTCTTTATTTTGTATTCAACAAACCCCGGAGGGTAAGGCGAGCGCTGCATAAGGGAGGCGGAGTGTGAACGGGCCGAGGAGGCAGGAGCGAAGCGACTTTAGGGGCCCGTTCACAGGGTGGGGAAGGCAGATAGCAAGCGAGCCTTACCCTCAAAAACCGCACGGTAGTGCGGAAAAAGGCCTTTTACTTCTGCTTGAGCGCGGTAGCGCGATAAAGGCTTTTTGCAAAAAAGACCCTGTTTGTGCTGATTCCTAAAAATAAAAGGGCTCAGGCCTTTAGGCTTGAGCCCTTTACAATGCCTTTAGCGCGGGCGCTCAGCCCCCCAGCACCTCTTTCACTATATCGTTCACGAGCTTGCCGTCGGCCTTGCCCTTTACTTGCGGCATTACGGCCTTCATGAGCTTGCCCATGTCCCTGGGACCGGCTGCGCCGGTCTCCTCCGCGGCCTTCCTTACTATGTCCCTCACCTCGTCCTCCGAGAGCTGGGGCGGGAGGTAGCCCTTGAGGACCTCCGCCTCCCTCGTTTCCTTCTCGACGAGGTCCTCCCTTCCGCCTTTCCTGAACTGGTCTATCGAGTCCTGCCTCTGCTTTACGAGGGTCGAGAGGACGGAGACGACCTCTTCGTCGTTCAGCTGGTGCTTTGCGTCCACTTCCTTGTACTTGATGGCGCTAAGGAGCATCCTCAAGGTGGAGAGCCTTTCCTTGTCCCCGGACTTCATCGCGGCGATCATGTCCCTGTTGATATCGTCTCTCAAGCCCACGGCAAGTCTCCTGCGGTTTTTTTTAAGGCCCTAAGAGCTTTTCTTGAGCTCTATCAATACGAGTTTGACTATCGTCTTTAGCGTTTCGAACACGCCCGCGCCGTCGCTTGCCACGGCCTCGAAGTCAGGCACGCAGTCCGGGTTGATGACCTTCTTGAGCTCCGCCACAGGCACGGCGCTCGGCAGGTCCCGCTTGTTGTACTGGACGACGTAAGGGACCTGGGAGAGACTGTAGCCCTGGTCATCGAGGTTCACCTTCATGTTCTCGTAGCTCTCGATATTTGCGTCCATCCTCTCGGCCTGAGAGTCCGCGACGAAGACGATGCCGTCCACGCCCTTCAATATGAGCTTACGGGAGGCGTCGTAGAATATCTGGCCCGGAACGGTATAGAGGTGGAACCTGGTCTTGAAGCCTTTTATGTCGCCGAGGGCGAGCGGCAGGAAATCGAAGAAGAGGGTCCTTTCGCTCTCGGTGGCAAGGGTTATCATCTTGCCCTTGGCGTCCGGCCTGGTCTTCCTGTAGATGTGCTGCAGGTTCGTGGTCTTGCCGCAGAGGCCCGGCCCGTAGTACACGATCTTGCAGTTTATTTCCCTCGAGGAGTAATTTATGAACGACATTTTTCCTTCGTCTCAAGAAACCCCCCGGGGTCTTCCGGGACGGCTGCCGCAGGCTCGAAAAAAAGGACTGCACTGAGAGATTAAAGGCAACCTCTAAAAATCAGAGATTTTTCCAGAAATCAAGGAAGGCCGGGAATAAAAGCGGAGCATATATGACAATATGTAAGCATTTTTATTCACGGCCTGACGCCTAAAGCTAATTAAAGAGCCTTTCTATGTCCTCGTCGGATATCTCCTCAAGGAGGCTCTCCTTTTCGGTCCCGCCAGCCATCCTGGCCAGGAGCTTCTGTATGGCGCGGCCCAGGTCCTCGCTCGCCTTCCGGACCCTGAGCCTCACGAGACCGAGAGACGACCTCTTGTCGAATATGACCACGAGGATTACCCGCTGTTCAATGAGCGAGATGTGGATGTTGTCCTTCTCGCCCTCGTGGAAGAGGATGGTGAACTCCTTTTCGCCGATGAGCTTGGCAAGCCCGCCGGTGGCGGCTATGTTGCCCGCCGTGAGGGATGCCAGGGAAGTCGCGTCGATGTCCCTTGTTTCGCCGCTCGATGCTATGAGCTGGCCGTCCTTGTCGACGAGGTACACGCATTTCGCGTTGGCTTCCCTGAGGAGCTTGTCGATTACGGTTGTAATCTCCTTGTACTCCTCCTCGTACATCACGAATGAGCTCTGGGGCATTTACGGTCCTTCTTCCGGCGGATGATTGGGAATCGGCCCCTCCCGCCTTATTCCGCCGCGCCCCGGCGGACGCAGGGAACACGGACATCCCGGCTAAGGGGCCGCCCTTTTTTACAGGCGCTTGCCTTCGAGGTCCAGGAGCCGCTGCCACTCGGCATCGACCCGGTCCTGGAACTCCTCGAGGAGCCCGGCGTTCTCGGGCTTGAAGAGGTGCTTGAACCTGCCCTGGGGCTTAAGCCACTCGACGAGCGGCTTCTTCTCCCTGGGCTTGTAGTTTATCTTCAGCACCCCGTTCTCTACCTCGTACAGGGGCCAGTAACATGTATCGACGGAAAGCTTCGCCAACTTTATCGAATCTTCGGATTTCGTATACCAGCCGAGCGGGCAGGGGGACATGACGTTCATGAAGGTCGGCCCCTGGATCTTAAGCGCCTTCTCGGCCTTCTTGGAAAGGTCCGACCAGTTGTGCGGGCTCGTCTGGGCCGCATACGGGATATCGTGCGCAACGACTATCCTTGTAAGGTCCTTCCTCCACTGCTTCTTGCCGGGAATGACCTGGCCGGCCGGCGAAGTGGTCGTGCTGGAATAGAACGGCGTTGCGCTCGACCTCTGTATGCCGGTATTCATGTACGCGCCGTTGTCATAGCAGATGTAAAGGAAGTTGTGCCCGCGCTCCAGCGCCCCGGAGAGCGCCTGAAGCCCTATGTCGTAGGTGCCGCCGTCGCCGCCGAAGGCCACGAACTTTATTTCCCTGTCGCCCCCGGGGAGCGCGCCCCTTTTCCTGAGCGCCTTGTAGGCCGACTCCGCGCCGCTTATGGTCGCCGCCGCGTTCTCGAACGCGGAATGTATCCAGGGCACCCTCCATGCCGTGTAGGGGTATATGGTGGTGCCGACCTCGAGGCACCCCGTCGCCGTGGTGGCCACGACCGGCCCGTTTGCCGCCCTGAGCACCAGCCTCACTATGGGCGGGATGCCGCAGCCCGCGCAGAGCCTGTGCCCGCCGGAGAAGAGCTCCTGCTGCCTTGAAAGATCCTTGAGAGTTGCCATATTCTACCTCTCCAGGCCCCGTAGGGCCGTTGTTTTCTTTTTGTAATCGCCGCTTAGGGCGCGTCCTTACAGGGTGATGTACTTTACGAGCGTATCCACCCTGCCCGTCTCGGCGGCCTTGAGGGCCTCATTGAAGACCTCTACCGCGTCCTTTACCTTGTAGTCCCTGCCGCCAAGGCCGTAGATCCTGTTCATGACCCTGGGCCTTGAGTCCAGGTCGTAGAGAGCGGAGCGCACCTCCGAGAAGACCGGCCCGCCGAAGGCGTTCATCGAGTCCGCCCTGTCGAGCACCGCGACCGCCTTTGCGCCCTTGAGGGCCTCGGCTATCTCCTGCCAGGGGAATGGCCTGAAGAGCCTGGGCCTCAAGAGCCCCACCTTCTTCCCCTCTTTCCTGAGCGCGTCCACCGCCACCTTGGTTGTGCCGGCGGCGGAATTTAGGACCACTATCGCGGCCTCGGCGTCCTCGAGCCTGTATGTCTCGAAGAGGCCGTACTCGCGGCCGAACCTCTTCCCGAAGTCCTTCATGACCTCGATCGCCGCGTCCTTGGCCCTTGTCATGGCCTCGGACTGCTGGCGTTTGAACTCTATGTACGTATCCGGGAGGGTCATGGCGCCGAAGGTCGGGGCCCCTTCGATATCGAGGAGCGAGGCCTTGGCGCTGTACGAGCCTATGAACTGCCTGACTTCCTGGTCGTCCAGGAGCGAGATATTCTCGATGGCGTGGCTCGTTATGAAGCCGTCCAGGCATACCATTGCGGGGAGGAGCACGTCCTTGTGCTCGGCTATCCGGAGGGCCATGAAGACGTTGTCATAGGCCTCCTGCACAGTCTCGGAGTAGAGCTGCACCCAGCCCGAGTCCCTTGCTCCCATCGAGTCCGAGTGGTCGCAGTGTATGTTTATGGGGGCCGAAAGGGCCCTGTTCACGTTCGCGAGCACTATCGGGAGCCTCATGCCCGAGGCTATGTAGAGCATCTCCCACATGAGGGCAAGCCCCTGGGACGAGGTCGCGGTCATTACGCGCGCCCCGGCGGCAGCCGCGCCGATGCAGGCGCTCATGGCCGAATGCTCGCTCTCGACGGTTATGAGCTCGGTCGTGACCTCGCCGTCGGCCACGTAGCCCGAAAAGTCCTCCACTATCTGGGTGGAGGGAGTTATCGGGTAGGCGGCGCAGACGTCCGGGTTTACCTGCTTCATCGCATAGGCCACCGCGGAATTACCCGTGAGCCCCGTCTGCCCCTTGGTCGCCGTTATAGCCATTATTCGGCCTCCTCTACCATTTTTATCGCCTTGACCTTGTCCGGGCACTCAACGGCGCAGATGCCGCACCCCTTGCAGTGATCGAGGTCGAACCCGGCCATCTTGCCGTCCTCGGTGACGACAGCGGAGTCCGGGCACATGACCCAGCATATGAGGCAGTTGGTGCATTTATCAAGGTCCACTACCGGGCGGAGCTTCCTCCAGCCGCCGGTAGAATAATCGTCGGCCGTCCCGCCCTTTGGTATGACCCCGCCGAGGGGGTATTCCTTTTTCTCAACCATTATCAGAATCCTTTCCGGGATGTGCTTTCTATCAGGCTGCTGAAAAAGCCCATCTGCTTCGTTGTCTTCGTCGCTTGACACTCCGGCGCATAAAAAATACGCCTCATTCCTCGCTCCCCTGTTCCTAATGGGGCCTCGCATCTGGAGCTTTTTGAGCAGCCTGAGCGGATTTTGCGTTTTTCCGCAAACTGCTATCCCCTTACCTCTTCATAGCCCCTGCCCATTGCGGCCACGTTCCCTTCTATCACCTTGGGGCTGAACTTCTTCGAGTAGTTCTCCTTGAAGTTCTCCACAAGCGCCTCGAGCGTTATGAACGAAGTCGCCTTTGCGAGCGCTCCGAGCATGGGGGTGTTGGGCATCATCCTGCCTATGGTCTCAAGGGATATCTTCGCCGCGTCCAGGGTGAAGACCTTTACGTCCTTCCTGCCCTCAAGCCCCAGCTCCTTCCTCATCTCCTCCGGGGCCTTGGGCGTGTTCACTATGAATATCGCGTCCTCCGGGGTCCCGTCGGTTACGCCGCCCGAGGACTCCATGCCGCCCGAGAGGTTCATACCGATGAGCGTGGGGTCGGCTATGAGGACGTATTTCGGGTTCGTCACCTGGCAGTGGAGCCTTATGGGCTCCGCCGATATCCTGTTGTAAGCCTTTACCGGCGCGCCCATCCTCTCCGGGCCGAACTCGGGGAAGGCCTGGACGAATTTGCCTGACCGCAGGCACGCCTCCCCCAGGACCTTGGCCGCGGTCACGACCCCCTGCTGGGCCCTTCCATGCCACCTTACTTCTATGTAGTTCTCCATCATCCTCTTCCTCGGCTGCCTCTGAAAATCGCCCTTTTCCTGACCTCCGCGTCAGCGACTTCAGAAAAAAATACCGATTTTCAAGGCAGCTCCTTTGGATATTTTTCATTCAAGCGCGGGCCGGACTTTATAAAGCCAAACCTCATCTCGCGCTCGCCCCGGCTTCTCCTTACAGCTCCCTTCGCCCTTCGAGCGCCCTGCCGAGGGTTGCCCCGTCCATGAACTCCACATAGCTCCCGACCGGTATGCCGGAGGCGAGCCTGGTGACCCTCGCCCCGTAGGGCTTGAGGAGCCTGGTAAGGTATGCGGAAGTGCCTTCCCCCTCGGAATCGAAGCCGGTGGCGAGAATAACCTCGCTTACTCCGCCGGCCTCAAGACGGGCAGCGAGCTCTCGTATCCTTATCTCCTCGGGCCCGACGCCCTTAAGCGGCGCGAGGCTCCCGTGGAGCACATGGTACCTGCCCCTGTAGCCGCCCATGGACTCTATGGCCATCATGTCCTTGAAGTCGGAGACCACGCATATTATCGAGGGGTCCCTCCGGGGGTCGGCGCATACCCTGCACGGGTCTTCCTCGGAGAAGGTCATGCATACGGAGCAGAGGGCCACCTTGTCCTTTACCGAGGCTATGGCCTCGGCAAGCCCTGCGGCGAACTCCCTTTCCGAATTGAGGATGAAGAGCGCAAGCCTTGTGGCCGTCTTCTCCCCTATGCCCGGGAGCCTCGAAATAGCCCTTATCAGGTCATTTATAGGCCCCGCGTACTGCATCCTTCAAAAACCATCCTTGTTCCGCCGGGCAAAAGCCCGGAGATTCGTTGTCAACGGGGCTTAGGGCCGCGCCAAAGAGGCCCCGGCACTCCCCCCCGGTATCTGGTGATTAGAAAAGCCCGCCAGGAAGGTTAAGACCCATGCCAGAGGTAAGCTTGCCCATCTCCTCCTGGACCATCTCCTTGCTTTTCCTCAAACCCTCGCTGACTGCAGCCACGACAAGGTCCTGGAGCATTTCGATGTCGTTGGGGTCCACAACGGAAGGGTCTATCTTGAGCGCGACAAGCTCCTGGCTGCCGTTTACCGTAGCGGTAACCATGCCGCCGCCGCTTGAGGCTTCGACCGTCTTGGAGGCAAGCTCCTTCTGCACCTGGGCCATCTTCTCCTGCATCTTCTGGGCCTGCCTCATGAGATTGCCCAATTGCTTAGACATTGGTCCTCCTCCGGTCCTCTATGATCCTCCCGCCCAGGATGCGAAGAGCATCCTTGACGACTGGGTCCGTATCCTTTTTCGTTGCAGCGCCGCTGTTACCGGCGCCCGGGTTTAAAGTAACCGGCCTGCTGAAATAATCCCTGCAACAGGCCTCCAGCTCCGCCTTGCTTACATTTATTCTTCCTTGCAGGCGTTCATTTTCCGCCTTGATTGTTATCGTATCGCCTACGACCTCTATTGATGCTGCCTTCAGGGAATCCGCCAACTCCGGGATTCTTTTACTCACAAAATTCAAAAGGCCGTCGTTTCCGCAGTCATTTGCCGCTCCGGGAGCGGTTTCAATCGCCGGAAGCGCCTTTTTCTCTGGCTGGCTTGTTTTAGCAGGCTGCTCCTGCCCCTCTTTTTTCCAGGGGAGAGGCCCCGGCCCTTTGCCGCCTCCGGCAGGTTTCGGGGCAGGGGCCGCGGCGTTCGGACCGAGCCTCGCCGACAGTATTTCAAGCCTTTCCATGACCGAGCCCAATGGCTCGAGCTCGTCAAGGTGGGCGGCCCGGAGAAGCGCCATCTCGAGGGCGTACCTCGGGTGGGCCGACCTGGATACCTCCTCGTAGCCCTTTGAGAGTACCGTAAAGATCATCTGGAGCCGCTCGTGCCCCACCCGCTCCGATATGGCCCGGAGCCTCTCAAGCTCGCTGTCCGGGAGGTCCAGGAGAGTGCTTTCCCCTGTCGCCTTGAGTACGGCCAGGTCCCTCACGTGCTCAAGGAGGTCGCCGAGGGCCTTCTTAAAATCATATCCAAAATTATATACTTTTTCAACAATATTCAAACACGCGCCAGCGTCCTTGCCGACGACGGCCTCGGACAGCTCGTAGAGGACGGTCCTGGCCATGAGGCCCAGCGCCTCGGCCACGTCCGCCTCCTTGAGCTCCCCCCCGGAAAAGGCCAGGGCCTGCTCAAGGAGGCTCTGGGAGTCCCTCATGCTCCCGTCCGCCTCCCTGGCGATGAGGTACAGGGCCTTGTCCTCGAACTTTATCCCCTCCTGCCCGGCTATCTCGACCAGGCGCGCCTGAATGTCCCTGAATGGTATCCTCTTGAAGTCGAACCGCTGGCACCGCGAAAGTATGGTGGCCGGTATCTTGTGCACCTCTGTGGTGGCGAAGATGAAGACGGCGTGGGGCGGCGGCTCCTCGAGGGTCTTAAGGAGCGCGTTGAAGGCGGCCGTCGAGAGCATGTGCACTTCGTCGATGATATAGACCTTGTACTTGCCGTCCGAAGGCACGTACCTTACGCTCTCGGATATCTCCCTTATGTTGTCAACGCTGTTGTTGGAGGCGCCGTCTATCTCAAGGACGTCCACGGACGAGCCGAGCGCGACGCCCCTGCAGGACGGGCACTCGTTGCAGGGGTCGGCAGTCGGGCCCCCCGAGCAGTTCAGGCACTTGGAAAGGATGCGGGCCGCGGTGGTCTTTCCCACGCCCCTCGGCCCGGAGAAGAGGTACGCGTGGGCAATTCTCCCCGAGGCTATGGCGTTCCTGAGCGTCCTGGTGACGTGGGCCTGGCCCACGACCTCGTCAAAGACACCCGGCCGCCACTTCCTCGCTATGACCTGGTAGGAAGACATTCAAATGGCCTTTTTTCCATCAGGGGGTTTGCCCGACAGAAGGACGGAGCAGAATAGGCTTGCGGACGCCGTTGATAGCCAGGCACCCTTGCGGCACATGGGCGGAACTGCTACCGTTGCTTCCTTCCGGACCTGGCGGGATTTACAGCCCTCCATTGCGCAAGACCCGGCTATCAACGGCTGCCGCAAACCTCTCCCGGACACGCTGTCCGGGCCTAATGATTATATACCAGAAAAAAGTCGAAAGACCAAGCGCTCTTTTGACACCGCCTGAAATAGGAATGCACGCCTGAGAAGGACTCGAAAACTTTATTCGAGACTTTTGCCAAAACGCGGGCACTCCGGCCCGATGCAACGCTTAAGTCCTCGGAATATAACGGAATTGCCGGATTAAAGAGGGCGGGACGTCAGGCAGGGCATCTCTACTCTTCATCCGTTCTACCCGCCTCCTCGAAGGCCTCCCAGCCCCCGCCGAGAGCGGTATAGAGCGTTATGAGGTTCAGTATGGTATCTGTTTCGCTCCGCACCAGTTCGTCTTCCGTATTCACGAGCTCCCGCTCGGCGTCGAGCACCGACAGGAAGTCCTCTTCGCCCGAGTCGAAGAGGGCGCGCGCAAGCTCTACGGAGCGCTGCCGGCTCTCGACCGCGTTTTGCAAGCGGTTTCGCGTATCGAGCTTCCGGGCGTAGCGGGTGAGCGCGGTCTCGGCGTCGGCCAGCGCATCAAGGACGCTCTGCTCATAGAGCGCTTCTGCCTGGTCCGCCTCGGCCCCTTCCGCATTTATGCGGGCGCGGAGCGCCCCGCCCTCGAATATCGGCCACCTGAGGAACGACCCGATGGAGAAGATGCCGCTACCCGATTCGAAGAGGTCGCTCAGGACCCTGGCGCTACTCCCGACAACGCCGGTCAGGGAGAAATCCGGGTAGAGGCGGGCCGTAGCCGCGCCGATATCCGCAGTCGAGGCAGCGAGCTCCCGCTCGGCCGCGCGCACGTCGGGGCGGCGGCGGAGTATGTCGGAACGAAGACCGACTGGCACCACGTCCGGAGGCGTGGGAAGCGGCTTTACGGCGCTCATCTCATCGAGGAGCGCCTCGGGCGGCTGCCCGAGGAGGACCGAAAGGCGGAAGATGCCGGCCCTCATCTCGGCCTCGAGGTCGGGCAGGCGGGACTGGGTAAGCTCGAGCTGCCCGCGGGCGCGGCTCAAGTCGAATGCGCTCGCCTCGCCGAGCTGGAAGAGGGTATCCACAAGCCTGTAGGTACGTTCCTGCAACTCGATATTCTTCTGCGTGATGGCTATCCGTTTCTGAAAGCCGCGGACGGCATAGTAGTTCCGGGCGGTCTCGGCGAGGACGGAAAGGAGAACTGCGCGGCGGTTTTCCTCGGCGCCAGCTACGCGCGCGCCCGCGGCTTCGGTTGCGCGGCGCGTCCCGCCGAAAACGTCCAGTTCCCACGAGGAGTCGATGGTGCCCGAGAAGGCGCTCGAAGTCTCCCCTCCTGACCTCTGCCGCACTGCGGCGGCGTTGGCGCCCAGTGTCGGGTAGAAGGGCGCCGCGGACTCGCGCCGGAGTGCGCGGGCGCGGAGGACTGCCGCACGGGCGGCCTCAAGCTCTCTATTCTGAGCTGCTGCAGCGTTGATGTACTTCTCAAGCTGGGGGTCGCCCAGGACCGTCCACCAGTCGGCTGCTGGTTCCCGCATACCTGCCTCGCCTACCTGCTCCGAGAGCCATTGGTCTTGTACGAGCGGCTCCGGCGATTTGTAATCCGGCCCGACCGCGCAGGATGAAAGGAAAAGAGCGGTTAAAGCCGCTGACCCTATAAGCTTTGAACGGCGGAGAAACCCGCTATTTAAGACGGCCCTCCAGGGCCGTTTCGCCTCTGCCGTCACTTATCAGCCTCCCGGAGGTGGAACCTGTCCATCTCTTCTTCGAGCACGCGCCTTACGTCCCCGGGGGAGCCGGTGCCGCGCGCAAGCAGGCTATAGGCGACAGGCACCACGATGACGGTGAAGACGGTAGCGGCAAGGACACCGAGGAGGACTACGATTCCGATGGCGGCACGGGTCTCCGCGCCTGCGCCGGAAGCGAGTATGAGCGGCATCGAGCCCGCGGCCGTCGTGAGCCCGGTCATGATTATGGGGCGAAGGCGTATGGAGGAGGCCTCGAGGACGGCCCTCCTGAACTCCATGCCCTGGTCCCGGAGCTGGTTTATGAACTCGACGATAAGTATGCCGTTCTTCGCGGCAAGCCCCACGAGCATTATGAGCCCGACCTGCGTATAGATATTGAGCGTCCCGCCCAGGAAATAAAGGCCCGCGAGCGCGCCTGTCATTGCGAGCGGCACCGTTGTCATTATGACGAGCGGGTGGACGTAGCTTTCGAACTGGGCGGCCAGGACCAGGAAGACTATGAATATGCCCAGGACGAAGATGAACATGATGGAAGACCCGCTGCTCCTGAAATCGAGCGACTGGCCCTTGTAGTCGATTACGGCGGTCTCCGGCAGGTTCTCCCGGACCAGCCTTTCGAGGTGGGCGAGCGCGTCGCCGAGCGCGTAGCCGTCGGCGAGGTTCGCGTCAAGGGTGATGGCCCTTACGCGGTTGTAGCGGTTAAGCGAGCTCGAATCCGCGAACTCGCTTATGCTCATGATGTTGGAAAGGGGTATCATGCGGCCGGTGGTGGCGGAGCGCACGTATATGTTTTGCATGTCGGTCGGGGTGCGCTGCCTGTCGCGCTCGCCCTCTATGATGACGTCGTATTCCTCGCCGTCCTCGATAAAGGTGGTAACGCGGCGTCCGCCCAGCATGGACTCGAGCGTCCTCACGGCGGTCGTGGCGCTTATGCCCAGGTCGGCGGCGCGGTCGCGGTTTATGGATACCCCGAGCTGGGGCTTGGTCTCCTTGTAGTCGGAATCCAGGCCCACGAAGCCGGGGTTCTCCGCCTCGACCTTTTCGATCATGAGGTCGCGCCAGCTCGCCAGCTCCTCGTAGGTGCCGCCGCCGATGACGAACTGCACGGGCTTCTGGATGCCGCCCCCGAAGCCCTGCCGCATGACAGGGAAGGCGCGCACGCCCGTTAAGTCGGCGAGGCTTTCCTGCACGTCCGACATTATCTCCCAGGCTGAGCGCCGCACCTCCCAGGGCGTAAGGACGACGATCACCATGCCGTCGTTGAAGCGGGAGAGTGTCCCGAAGCCGCGCGGCGAGCGCACAAGCTGTATCTTTATCTCGCCCGCCTCGACGAGCCTCATGAGCCGCTTTTCGATCTCGTCCATGTACTCTTTCATGTAGCCGTGAGAAGCGCCTTCAGGCCCGTTCACCATCACGAAGAACGCGCCCCGGTCCTCCTTTGGCGCGTACTCGGACGGGATGGCCCTGAAGAGGAGCCCCGCCGCCCCGAGGAGCGCGAAAAAGACGGCTATGACGACCGCGGGCCTGTCCAGGCAGAAACCGAGCGCCTTCATGTAGCCGCGCCGGAGCCGCAGGAAGGCCCGTTCGACGAACGCGCTCAAGGAGGTCCGCTCGGTCTTTTTGAGGAGCTTGGACGCGAGCATGGCCGAAAGCGTGAGCGCCACGAGCGTCGAGAAGAAGACGGCGGCGGCCATGGTGAGCGCGAACTCCGAGAACAGCCGCCCGAGGTCGCCCTGCAGGAAGGCTATGGGCACGAAGACCGCGATAAGGACGACCGAGGTCGCCACCACCGCGAACCCCACCTGGCGCGTGCCGTGGAACGCGGCGACAAGCGGGGTCTCCCCTGCCTCGATGCGCCGCGAGATGTTCTCGAGGACGACTATCGCGTCGTCGACCACGAGGCCGATCGCGAGCACGAGGGCCAGAAGCGTAAGGAGGTTAATCGAGAATCCCATCAAGAGGAGCGCGGCGAAGCTCGATACCAGCGAGACCGGAATCGTAACGGCGGGTATGAGCATCGCCCTCCCGCTCCCGATGAAGAGATAGATGACCAGCACGACGAGTCCTACGGCTATGGCCAGAGTCTTATAGACCTCGTCTATCGCGTTCTGGATGAATACGGAGGTGTCATAGGCCGCCTCGAGCTCCATCCCCTCGGGCAGCGTCGCGGAGATGCGCTCGGCCTGGGCGATGGCCGCCTTTGCGACGGCTATCGTGTTCCCCTTTGACTGCTTTATGACGCCTATGCCGACCCTGGGCTGGCCGTTGCCGCGGAAGATTATCCGGTCCTCGACCGCCGCCTTCTCCACCCGGGCCACGTCGCCGAGCCTTACGAGGTAGTCGCTCTCGGCGTCGCGCCTGATTACCAGCTTCCGGAAGTCGTCCTCGGTCCTGTACGCACGCTCGGCGCGGGCGGTGAACTGGCGTTCGAGCGACTCGATCGAGCCCGCCGGGAGCTCGATGTTCTCGGTGCGAAGGGCGGACTCTATGTCCTCGACCGTGAGGCTACGGGCCGCCATCTTGGTGCGGTCGAGCCAGATGCGCATCGCGTAGTCGAGGCCGCCGCCGACCCTCACGCGCGCCACTCCCTGAAGTATCGAGAACCGGTCAACAAGGTAGCGCTGAGCGTAGTCGGTAAGTTCTATGACGCTCATCCTGTCGCTCGTCAAGCTCAGCCACAGGATGACGTCGTCGCTCGAGTCCGCCTTCTCTATCTCGGGCGGGTCGGCCTCGGAAGGCATCCTGTCGAGGACGCCGGAGACCCTGTCGCGGATGTCGTTTGCGGCGTCGTCGATATCGCGCTCGGTGGAGAACTCCACCGAGATGCGCGAGCGGCCGTCGCTGCTGGTGGAGGATATGAACTGTATGCCCTCGACCCCGGCGATGCTGTCCTCTATCACCTGGGTTATGCGGGTCTCGACGACGTTCGCGGAGGCCCCCGGATACGACGTGTCGATGGAGACCACTGGCGGGTCGATGTCCGGGTATTCGCGCAGAGGCAGCTGCGTAAACGAGACGATGCCGAAGATAAGGAGCAGGAGCGAAAGGACTGAAGCGAATACTGGGCGCGTTACGGAGATGTCGGAGAGCTTCATTGTTATTCCAGGCTACGGGTTCCGCTGCATGAGTAGTTCGTCGAGGGGCCGGGCGCCTTCGTCGACCGCGCGGATGTCTATCTCCTGCCCGTCCCGCACCTGCATGAGGCCGTGGACGATTACGCGCTCGCCTTCGCCGAGGCCGGAGACTATCTCCACCTTGCCCGGGACGCGGCCGCCGATGGCCACCTCTTTCTGCACGGCAACGGTCTTGCCGCCGTTTTCGGCGGCGGCGAAGACGAAGAACCTCCTCTCCCTCTGGACAAGGGCCTTTTCCGGCATGAGAAGCGCCTGGCGGGGGTTCTTGAAGAGCACGATGCTCATGAGGAGGCCCGGCCTCAGCATGCCGTCCTGGTTGGGGAGGATTGCCCGCACCCTCACGGTGCGCGTTACAGGGTCGACCTGGGTGCCGACGGTGCTGACCTCGCCCCTGAAGACCCTGTCCCCGAACGCCTCGACGAGTCCCTCGACCTGCAGGCCAGGGTGGATGTCGCTCAAGAAGACCGAAGGCACGTCGAAGTCGACCTTTATGCGGCTCAGGTCATGGAGGGTCGTTATTATGTCGCCGGGCCTGACAAGAGCGCCGGGGCTCACGTTACGAAGCCCCAGGACGCCGTCAAAGGGGGCCCTTATGACCCTGTCGTTTATGCGCGCCCGGATCGCGTCGATCTCGCCCTCGATCTGGCGAAGGAGCGCCTGGCGCTCGTTAAGGGTCGCGGTGGAAAGGGCCTGCTGCTTCTCGAGGTCCTGCGCGCGCCTGTACGAGGCCGTGCGCTCCTCGAGCAGCGCCCTGGCTGCCTTGAGGTTGGCCTCCTCCTCGCTCTTTTCGAGCGCGACGAGGACATCGCCCTTTGCGACGCGCTGCCCGTCCTCGAACCTTATTTCGTCAATGGCCCCGGTCACGACCGCGGTGACCGCGACAGTCTCGTTTGCCCTGGTAGTGCCCAGGGCCTCGACCATGTCGGCGAAATCCAGCTTCTTTACCGGGGCGACGATTACCGGGAGCCCGGAAGACGCGCCCTGGGCGATGCCGGCTGACAACAGGGAGGACAGGGTGAAGAAGAGGAGAGAAAAAAAGGTGATCAGGTGCTTTTCGGCAGGCCTTCCAGCGACTCTCATTTCATCATGTTCTTGCATTCAAACCTTAATGAGTTCCCGATGATATACAGGCAGGCGCAAGCTCTGAGGCAATCCCGTCAACGGCGTCCGCGCCGGTCTCGAAAATCGGCTTATTCAGAGGTTTGGGCGCTCAGGCCCGTCTTATCCAATAACGTAACGCATCAGGCAGGGCGTTTGTTCCCTACGGGGGCGTAAAAATGGCGGAGAGAGAGGGATTCGGCCCTCGCTCGTCGGCTTCCTGCCTCCTCTCTCAGGCCCCGCGCTTTCGCTTCCGTGCGCATCCCTGCGCCCTCATCCTCGCTCCGCTCGGCGCTCAAGCGCCTTCGAATCCAACCAAAGGGGGGGTGTAAAAATGGCGGAGAGAGAGGGATTCGAACCCTCGGTACATTTCTGTACATACGATTTCCAGTCGTACCCCTTCGGCCACTCGGGCATCTCTCCATCTGGCCTGCTTGACTCTGGCGCCAAGCGCTTTCGCTTCCGGGCGCGTCCCTGCGCCCTCATCCTCGCTCCACTCGGCGCTCAAGCGCCTTCAAATCCCTGCGGCGCGTCCGGCAAAACTGGCGGAGAGGGAGGGATTTGAACCCCCGGTGCCGTTTCCGACACAGCTGATTTCGAGTCAGCCACCTTCAGCCTCTCGGTCACCTCTCCTTACGGCCCTTCAAAACACCCGCTTTTTAAAAAGAATAAACGAGGGCCGCGTCAAAGGAACGCGACCCCCAGGCAGGAACGGGTGCAAGCAACCCGATAGAAAAATTAAACATATTTCCCTGCGGTTGTCAAAAGTTTTAAGGCCCCTCTAAACTCGAAATCCAATTCAGGCTGCTCAAGAACTCAAGAAGCAAGGAGCCGATAGAAGAGGAATGAAGCGTACCCTGCCTGTACGCCGGACTGTCCGATTTCGAAGCCGGCCTTGAAGCGGACTTTTCAAGGAGACTTCAAGCAAAAAAAAGCCCCCGGGATCAGCCCGGGGGCCCGCATGCAAAACACTGCCCTTATTTCTTTGCCGTCGCCGGGCCGGCGGAGAGGAACCTCAGAGGGAACCTCCTGTCGTTGTAGGAATTGAACTCGGGGTAGTCCCTGAAGACCCAGCCCCTGGCAATGCTCTTGTCGTTCTCGACGAGATCTACGAGGACAGCCGGGTTGTTGAGCTCGTTGGACCTGGTCTCTATCCTGCTCTCGGCTATGGTATAGTCGGGCACGACCACTTCCACCCTGAGCCTTACGCCCTCCTTGAGCTTTACGTCGCTGCCGACCTTGACGGTTACTGTCTGGCTCGCGCCTGATCCGGCGTCCAGTATCTCAAGCTGCGCCTCCTTCCATTTCTCCTTGACCTCGTCGGGAATGGAGACGGCTTTTTGCGTCTTTATGTTTGCGTGCTGGACCTTGCTTATGTCGTCCTGCATTGAAGAGACGCCGGGATGGCCCTGGGGTAACTGCTCCTCCTGGGCCGTTTCAGGGGCTTTTTCCGCGTTCTGAGCGTTTTTATCCCCTCCGCAGCCCGAGAGCGCGAGAATGAGGACGGAAGCTGGAACCAGGAACATGCCTTTGTAAGAACCTGTCAAACTCATGAGCCATTCTCCTAAAGGAATTGTAGGCCGCCTCCCAGGCGAGATTACCTTTACGCCATTAATCAGTGGCCGGGGAAGGTGCGGTCCGGAAGTTGCCTGTAGTCAATATCGCAATATATCATACAAGGACAGTTTGCAAAACCTTTTTTTATCGCCTCGCCAGCGAGTCCTTCCACGCCCTT
The DNA here is from genome assembly GCA_002418185.1 of Deltaproteobacteria bacterium UBA5799. Lineage (GTDB taxonomy): Bacteria > Desulfobacterota > GWC2-55-46 > GWC2-55-46 > GWC2-55-46 > UBA5799. The sequence goes on along the minus strand of DIDN01000034.1, from coordinate 22,645 downwards.
TCAAAGTCCCTGTACGTAAGGTGGACGGCGGAATGGACGGCCTCGTCGACTCCCAGCCCGCGTCCCAGGTTTTCGAGTATGTTCCGCACTGAAAATATCCCGAACTCCCGTATCAAGTACTCGGTGGCAGAGAGGCTCAGGAGATACGCGAGCTCCGCCTGGTCGCTCCTGAGCCCCATGAAAGAGCCCTCAAGTGACTTGAGGCCCGGCCCGCTCGCAGCGGCCCTGCCGAGGACCTCCTCGTACCCTGACGTGCTCCTGCCCTCAAGGTACTGGGCTATCCCCTCGTTAAGCCATACCGGCGCCCTGCCCTTCGACGCCTCCTTTACGACCGCGTGCACGTACTCGTGGTATATGACCCGCTCCAGGAGCGCGGTCTTCTCGGTTATGCCGCCGGCCGGGAGCTTTATCCTGCCGTCGTATATCGCTCCGGCCCAGGAAGGGCTCCTTGTTATGTCCCTGAAGGCGTCCCTGGAGTAAAGGAGCGCCTCCACGCGTTCCTCAGGCCACAGGCCGAGCTCGCTCCCGACCTTTATATAGGCCTCCTCGAGGATGATGCCTATCACGTACCCGGCGACCGCGTTCTCGCCGCCCTCGAACCTTACGACGAAGCGGCTCCCCTCCCTCCGGCCCATCATGTCCTCGGCCTCTTTCTCGCCTGCTACCCTTGCGAGCTCGGCCCTGAGCCCCCTGTCCGAAGAGTCGAGGGCGAGCGCCTTCTCAAGGAATTCCGCCGCCCCGGAGAGGTCGCCTTTTGAGTACCTTTCCCTGCCGAGCATTCGGTATATGCGTTTGAGCTCGACTTGCGCGCCAGGGTCGCCGGATGCCGCCTCGAGCGATATAGCCGCGTCCTCAAGCTCCCCTCTGCGTGCCTGCACGCGGGCGAGGTTTATGAGTATCGCCGGGTCGGATGAAAGCGTTGCCGCCTCCCTGAGAAGCGCCGCCGCTTCGTCGAGCCTGCCGGCGCGCGCCTCTCGAACGGCACTTTCATTCAGGGCCGCCGCACGCCTTTGGTCTCCGGTTCCTCGGCGCTCCGTTTCCTGGCCCTCGCCGGCCCCATTGCTTGAAAAATCGCTCTCTTCCGGATACCCGAGGTCTTCTGGCGCGGCCTCAGCGCCGGGTCCCGGGCGCCCCCCGTCCTCCTCGCCTGGCGCTTGAATCAAGGCGGCTCGCTCCGGAGTCGGGACCCTTTCAGTGGAAGGCCCGCTTTTGATGTAATGATAGATGAAACCGAGGGCGGAGATGGCGAGCAGTAAGGCTGCAAGGAGGACGACCGCGCCCCCTGCGTGGCCCAGCTGGCGCGGTCCGTTGTTGTTCCTGGTTTTGTCGGGCATCTTCACGGCCAGGCCCGGCCTAAAGGCGCTTTCTCATCTTGACCGCCCCGAGGATTATGTTGGCTATGGTGGACATGAAGTATATCTCGTCGTCCGTGAACTCGCGCGTAACGACAGTCTGCGCGTTAAGGACGCCGAAGGGCTTCTCGCCCAGGAATATCGGGTACGAGTACATGGTTTTTATGCGGTACTGCTCTTCCTTGGTCTCGGGGAAGTACCTGTATCGGTCATCATTTGAGACGTCGTCTATGAGGAGCGGCCTCCTTGCCTCAACGGCAGAGCCTGTTATGCCCTCGCCTATCTTCAGGCGCGCCTTGCCCACAGCCTCCTGCGCAAGGCCGTACGTGGCCCGGAGCACAAGGTGCTCGCCGTCCCAGAGGTATATCGAGCAGATATCCACACCGAGCCTCCGGGCGGTCTTCTCCGCCACCCGTTTGAGGACGTCCTCGAGGTTATAGTCCGAGGAGGCGAGCATACTTATCTCCTCGAGCGTTATTATCTCCTTCTGCTCGCGGTCGGCCTGCTGCTGCAAGAAAAACCGGCCGGAATCGTCGAAAGTGAGCGGCAGAAGGCTCTCCTTCGAGAAATGCGGGTTTATGGCCTTTGTGGCCGCCGGGGCCGTCCTGTACTCCGAAAAGCCGCAGCTGCAGGAGAACTTCATCCTGTAATCGTCGACACGGAGCGGCTTCATCTTCTTGCCGCATTTCCTGCACCTTAAGATCGACTCCATACACGCTCCCTTTCCCTGGTATCTCCCCTTGAGTTCGCGCTTGTGCCGCTCGCCGGGCCCTTGAATCCCGGAAAAAGAGCGGAAATAAGCCCCTCGCTGCAGGACAGTATAGCCGAACCTGGGCTTTTTTGCATTACCGATGAAACCCCGTCAGGGCCGCTTGAAGGCCCCCTGGCAGGTCCTCAGGCGGCATTTTCCGGCGCTATCTTCTGCAGGCCGCCGGACGGGAGATCAAGCATTATGACCTCGCCCTGGGCCCCCAGGGCCGGAAGCTCCCTCCCGTTATAGGTAAGGGTCACGCCCCCCGCGTTCCCCACGACGACAGAGAAGCCCCTGGAGCCTTTCCACGTGAACCTCTCACCCTCGCGGAGGAGCACCTCCTTGGGCTCGCCCCCGTCTATCCCTACCTTCATCCATACCATCTCGCTTGCGTTCGCGGTAAGAGTATGCGCGCTACCCGAGGCCTCTGTAACGCCGTCAGCTGAAGCCGCAGGCCCTTTGGCGTCCTTTTTCCCCGCCCGCTCGGGCTTGGCCTCTACGGGGACAGGTGCTGCGACGACGGGTTCGGGCGCCTTTTCCGCCGGGCCGGGTTCCCCGGAGGGCTCCTCGCCGGGGGCCGGGCTCAAGGGCGGGGACGGCGCGTCCTCCTGTATTGAGCCCTGGCCCGCAGGGGCCGTTTCCACCGGAGAGTCCTTTTTCAGGGAGACCGCATAGGCCGCGGCTATTATGAAGACCGCTGCCGCGATAAAGACGTACATGCGCATGCTTTTGGGCCGCTTGAGAGGGAGCGGCTGCGGCTTCCTTTTCGCTCTCGGGGGGCCGGACATGGCCGTTCTCTCGACGGATGCGGCTTCAGCCTCCCTTTCCCTCATGTAGACCTCGTATCTCAGGACCGCGTCTGTCTCGTCCAGGCCCAGGACCTTGCAGTACGACCTTATGAACCCCTTTGCAAAGGCCTTGTGAGGGAGCACGTCTGTCCTGTCCGCCTCTATGGCCTCGAGGAACTTCATCGGGACCCTCGTGGCCTCGAATATCTCCTTGAGGGATACCCCTCGCAGCTCCCTTTCTCTTTTCAGGTATTCGCCCGGACTCTCCATCTGACCCCCTGAGGATGCGAAAAAGTCCTCTCCGGCCCTTTCAGCCGCGCCCCGGCCAGGAATAAAAGGTCGGGGCTCCCGCATGGACCCGCCAGCCGCCTTGCGCGCATGCGGCCCTAAAGTCTCCTGCTGCCAGGTTTCAATCGGCCCTGTTAAAAATTCGAGCCATTGGGCCAGGCGGCCTAATGGCTTCGGATGAAACCAAACAAAATCCCCGCATCACCCTACTTGATGAGGCCGATGTACTCTTTAGCCGACTGGGCCAGGTCGCTCTCGGGCGCAAGCTCCATGACCTTTTCGAACGCCCTTATGGCCCCGGCCTTGTCCTTGTATTTCGCAAGCGCCATCCCGAGGTTGAAATAGGCTTCCAGGAAATTCGGCGCTATGCCCACCGCCGTCCTGTACGCCTCGACCGCGTCCTTGACCCTCTCGGCCTTATCGCAGGCAAGGCCCATGTTGTAGTAGGCGAGCGCGAAGCCGGGGTTTGCCTGGACCGCCTTGGCATAATGCTCGACAGCGCTCCTGTAGTCCTTCTTGTTGTAATAGGCCCAGCCCATGTTGTTATAGGCGAGCTCCGGGGTCTTGTAGAAGATGTTCCCGGCGGCCTTGCTTGCAGCCGATATGGCCCTGTCCCATTCGCCTTCCTCGAGGTAGAGGGCCGACTTGTTCAGATGGGCGTCGGAAAGGCCGGGGTCGAGCGAGATGGCCCTGTCAAAGGCCTTGTGAGCCTCGGGGCCCATGCCCCTTACGAAATAGGCGTATCCGAGCGCGTTCCGGTAATTGGCGTTGTCGGGCTGGAGCTCGACAGCCTTGGTAAGCTCCTTAAGGGCGTCGGCGATGTTCCTGTCCATGAGATGGACCTCGCCGAGCCTGTAATGGATGTCCGCCTGTTCAACCTTTTCGGCGAGCGAGGGCCCGCACGCGGAAAGGCCCGCCGAGAGGAGGACCAGGAGAATTATCCTTGAAAGCCTTCCGTTCATCCGTTCATCGCGTCTGCCTTGAATACGTAAGTACTTGAAAATCATATCATATGCTTTCAAAGTGGGTCAACACCTTAAATTGCGCGAACCTCTCGTTTATCTCCTGGAGGGTGAGCCTGTCGAGCCTCTCCAGGCTGAAGGCCTCGACGTTGAACGAGGCCATGACAGAGCCGAAGATGATGGCCCTCCTTATGTTCTTCTCGCTGATGTCGTTGCTGCTGGCGAGATAGCCCATGAGCCCGCCGGCAAAGGTGTCGCCTGCGCCCGTGGGGTCGAAGATGTCCTCGAGCGGATAGGCCGGGGCCGAGAAGACCGAGCCGCCGTTGAACATGAGCGCTCCGTACTCGCCGCGCTTTACGATGAGCGTCTTTGGCCCGTAGCCCAGGATGACCCTGGCCGCCTTCACAAGGCTCGCTTCTCCGGAGAGCTCCCTTGCCTCGCCCTCGTTTATGACGAAGAGGTCGACCTTCTTCAAGAGCTCCTTCAAGGCCTCGGGCTTTCCCTCTATCCAGAAGTTCATGGTGTCGCAGGCGACGAGCCTGGGGCTCTTCACCTGTTCCAGCACCTTCATCTGGAGCTCCGGGTCTATGTTGGCGAGGAATACGAAGGGGGCGTCCGTGTACTCGGACGGTATCTCGGGGTTGAAGGAGCTGAATACGTTCAGGTGCGTTTCAAGCGTATGCGCCTGGTTGAGGTCGTATCCGTAATAGCCTTTCCACCTGAATGTCTTTCCAGGGACCTTCCTGAGGCCCGCGAGGTCGATGCCCTTTGTGGAGAGGCTTTTGATGTGCGCTTCAGGGAAGTCCTCGCCCACCACGGCTACCAGGTTCACCCCGGCGAAAAAACTGGCCGAAGTCGAAAAGTAGGTCGCAGAGCCGCCGAGCACCTCTTCCGCCTTGCCGAACGGGGTCTCTACCGAATCGAACGCTACAGAGCCGACAACTAGTATCCTGGACATCCAAAAAGCTCCTTATGGGGGATTGACCGCCTTTTTCCCGAGGACGGGGAAAAGGCCCGCGTCATTTCACGAGGCCGCGGCTAATTTCGCGCGGAGGGTCCGCCACGGTCCCGGGCGAGAGGTACTTGCCTATGAGGAGGTCCAGCTCCTCCCTCGCCTTGTCCGGTATGGCCTTGGGGTCGGTTATGGTGGCGTACTTGAGGGCGCTCGCGCACTTGCAGCCGCGTTCCGCCGCGATAGCCGGGACCGCCTTCCTTATTATCTCCTTTGCCATGGCCACGTTAGCCTTCAGGGTCGCTATTATGGCCTCGACCGTGACCGATTCCTCGGTCGTGTGCCAGCAGTCGTAGTCGGTCGAGAGGGCGACGGTGGAATAGCAGAGCTCGGCCTCGCGGGCGAGCCTGGCCTCGGGCAGGTTGGTCATGCCGATTACGTCCACGCCCCAGCTCCTGTATATCATCGACTCGGCCCTGGTCGAGAACTGCGGCCCTTCTATGCAGATGTAGGTGCCTCCCTTGTGGACGGTAGCGCCGGACTCGATCGCGGACCTGTGGAGGACGCCGACCAGGTCCGCGCAGACCGGGTCCGCGAACTCGACGTGGCCGACTACGCCGTTCCCGTAGAAGCTCGATGCCCTGCCCCTGGTCCTGTCGAAGAACTGGTCCACCATCACTATGTGGCCGGGCTTAATCTCCTCCTTCATGCTGCCCACCGCGGAGACCGATATCACCCATTCGGCCCCGAGCTTTTTCATGCCGTAGATGTTGGCCCTGTAGTTGACCTCTGACGGGAGGAGCCTGTGCCCCCTGCCGTGCCTGGGGAGGAATATCATCTTAACGTCGCCGAGCATCCCGGTTATGTACTCGTCGGAAGGCTCGCCGAACGGCGTTGAAACGGCGACGGACCTTACGTCCGCAAGCCCTTCCATCTCGTAAAGGCCGCTTCCGCCTATGACCCCAACCACCTTCATGGCCTCGTTCTCCTTTTGAAAAAGATACGCCTAACCCTAAACTTGTAACATCTGCGGGGGTCCTTTGGCAAGGCCATTCATGGCAGGTCCTCAGCCGGGGTACGCGCCCCGGAGCTGGCCGCAGGCCGCCTGTATCTCGGAGCCCTTGCTCGCGCGGACGATCACCGTATAGCCCGCCTTCTTGACAATCGAATGGAAAGAGTCGACGCGTCCAGCCGGAGGCCTCTCGAAAGTCGCTCCCGGGAACGGGTTGAATGGGATGAGGTTCACCTTGCAGCGAATGCCGCGAAGGAGCCTTACGAGCCTCCTCGCGTCGTCGTCAGAGTCGTTCACGCCGGAAAGGAGCACGTACTCTATGGTTATGTACCTCCGCTGCCTGAGCGGATAGGACCTCAAGGCGGTGAGGAGCTCGGAGAGCGGGTACTTCCTGTTTACCGGCATGAGCCTGTCCCTCGTCTCGTCAGTCGTCGCGTTAAGGGAGACGGCGAGGTTTACGTTCGAATCCTCTCCGAACCGCTTTATCGCCGGCACCAGGCCCGCGGTCGAGACAGTGACCTTGTTGTGGGAGAAGTTGACGCCCAGGTTGCTCGTGAGCACCTTCGTGAACCTTACTACGTTCCCGTAATTTGCGAAGGGCTCGCCCATGCCCATGAGGACGACGTTCGATATATCCTCGCCCTCGTCGAGTACCTCGTAGGCGGTAAAGACCTGCCCCGAAAGCTCGGCAAGGGAAAGGTTCCTGACGAAGCCGCCCATGCCCGTCATGCAGAACCTGCACCCGAGGGCGCACCCGGCCTGCGAGGAAACGCAGAGCGTGAGCCTGCCGGACTCGGATATGAGGACCGACTCGATGCGGGAGGAGTCCTCGATCTCTGAGAGGAACTTACGGGTGCCGTCGGGCGAGCGCCTTTCGTCGAGGAGCTTATTGCCGCGTATCTCGTAGCCTTCGGCGAGCCTTTCTCTGAACGCCTTCGAGACGTCGGTCATGGCTGAGATGCCGGAGGCGCGCCTCATGAAGACCCACCTGAATATCTGCTCGGCCCTGTAAGGGCGCTCGCCCATGGAGGCGACCTCGGAGGCGAGCTCCTCTAACGTGAAATCCCTAAGGTTCTTCATGTCTTTTGAAATGAAAGCGTAAGGAAAGGGCGGGGGGCTGACGGCCCGGAGCGCTCCCTCAGCGCTCGACCTTTGCGATAAGCCAATAGATTGCGCCGAGGACCGCGACCGCCGCGACGAGCGAGAGCTGCGCGCCGACCTCCTCGCTGGAGAGGCTCGTAACGAGTATCTTCCTTATGACGGCCACCAGGGCGACGCTTATGAAGACCTTTATCGCGAACTTGCCCCCCCTGAGGTGCTTTATCTCGGTGTCCATGAGCTCTATGACCACCCAGAGCATGAGAAGGCTTCCGAGCGTGCTAAGAAGCCCCTTTTCGATATCGCCGTCGAGTATGTGGAGTATGTCGTAGGCGAAAAGGCCCATGACCATGAACCCCAGTAGCACGAGGCCGATTACCAGGATGAGGTTAAGGCCGTGGGAGAAGCGGTTTGCCATCTGGACGAGGTAAGACTCGACCTTCAGAGAGAAGAAAAACTTCTTCTCCTCCTCCACGTAGGAGTTCGTGAAGACGTCGAGGTTCATGTCCAGTATCTTCTCGACCGATTCGAGCATCCGGGCGCGCTCTTTTATGTCCGGGATTTCCCTGTGGAGGATGCCGTGGATGTATATCTTCACGAAATGGAAGGCGGCGTTGACGTAATGGGTATGGAGGCCCACTTTTACGTGGACCTCTCCCACCTTCCGGAGCTCCGAGAGGTAATGGCTCCCGTAGGTGCCGGAAAAGAGCTTCATGAACCAGAGCTTCAAGGCGTCCTGGTGGCGCTTTATCGTGGCCTCGTCCTTGAGGAACCGCTTGGTCTCCTCGAAGTCCTTGACGAAGTTGTAGAACTCCTCGACGAACTCCTCCCTGTACCGCTCCATGACGGGCCTGAGCCTCATGAGTAGAGAGACGTCCTCGTCGGTGAAGCGGTAGTGCTCTTTTATCTTTTCAATCGACTCCATGCGGCCTGCGTCCCTACTCGAAAATATCCATTGCGCTGAAGAAATATCCTATCTCGAAGGCGGCCGTGTCGGGGCCGTCCGAGCCGTGCACGATGTTCGACTCTATCGAGTCCGCGAAGTCCTTCCTTATCGTCCCTGGGGCGGCCTTTGCCGGGTCGGTAGCGCCCATGAGCTCCCGGTTCCTGGCTATGGCGTTCTCACCCTTGAGGACCATGAGGACCACCGGCCCCGAGGACATGAATTCGGTGAGGCTCCCGAAAAAGGGCCTTTCCCTGTGGACGGCGTAGAACCCCTCGGCCTCCTTCCTGGAAAGGCTCGCCATCTTCATCGCGGCGACCCTCAGGCCCGCGGCCTCGAACCTCCTTATTACCTCCCCTATTACCTTTTTCCTCACGCCGTCCGGCTTGATTATCGAGAGCGTCTTTTCAACCATCTCCAGTCTGCGTCCTCCTTAGGGTATCCTCTGTACGAGCGTCTCTATCGCGTATTTGGTTATTTCCTCGAATGGTATGGGCTTGGCCATGAGCTTCTCGCTCGCCATGTTCGCCTCTGCGGAGCCCACCCAGGCTATACGGCCGGTCTCGGTGTTCCAGACCTCCATATAGAGCTTTATCTGGGATTCGTGCGTCTTGAAGAGGCTCAGCCCGAAGACGCTCAACCTGTTCGACTGCCCCTGCTTGAACTCGATGAGCTTCGGGTAAATAATGTAGCGTACGCCCAAAAGCCGCCCGATCTTCTGAAGGCGCGTGCTCTCGAGTATCCCTGTTGCGTAATACTCCCTGAGCATCCTGGCGAAGTCGGCTGAAAGCCCGCCGCCGTTTATGATGCTCAAGGCGTCCCAGTAGGGGACTATGCTTACCTCGGGCCGCCTGCTCCGGAGCGCCTCCTCCGTGTAATCGCCGAGGAGCTCCCTGTACTCGAAACCCTTGTCGGCATTCGACGCCGCAAGCAGGGCCACGGAGACCCCGTCCCCGAAGATCGAATCAACGGAACGGAAGGGCTCCCTTGCCCTGAAGTTCATCTGCGTGAGCGGGTCGGCGGCGCAGGCTGTCAAAACAAATACAAGGAGCGCCAGGAGAAAGGCCCTCGCCTGTTTGAATGCAGGCCCGCGAAGCTTCCCTCCCCCTTTATCCCCGGCAGGCAGCCTGCCTGCCGGGGGCGGACCAGCTGCTTGCCAAAGCCCCGGATAGTTGAGCTCTTTTCGATGACCGGCACCCGACCCGCCCTTTCGCTCCATGAGCTTTCCTCCTTGATTAAGGAGAGGCATCGATTCCGACTATCCGGTCGACCGCCCGCGCGGAGCTGCCAACCGGATAGGCTGTCCTGCCGGACAAAGGTTAATTATACCCGAAAAAGCTCCTGGCAGGAGGGCCGGGGTCTCAAAATATAACACTTAACCGGGACTTTTTACAAGTTTTTTAAACGGATTTGGGCCGAGGGGCCTTCAAGGCCGGCTTTCAGCGAGAAAAAACGCCTTTAGCGCGCCATTGCGAGCGTAGAGAAGGAATGGCGGCATTTGCTGGCGGAAGATTCTCTTTGAGATCGCTTCGGAGCCAATGCTCCTCGCAATGACTACCAGGCGCGGTCTCATAAAGGCCGCTTTTGTTGATTTCTCACCGGCTCTTTGCCACCCCGGCCCTGGCGCAATAGGGGGCGATGCGGCAGGCGCTGCAAAACGGGGAAGCCGGCCTGCAGAGGTTCTGCCCGTAGGCCACGAGGAGGTCGTTTATCTCGATCCAATGCCTTTTCGGGAGCTTCTCGCGGAGAGCCCGCTCGGTCTCGTCAGGGGTTTTCGTTCTAACAAGGCCCCAACGGTTTGTAATCCTGTGAACATGTGTGTCCACGCAGATGCCGGGTCTTCCGAAGCCCAGCGTAACGACAAGGTTCGCTGTCTTCCGGCCCACGCCCTTGAGCTTCAGAAGCTCGTCTATCTCGTCCGGGACTTTCGAGGAACAGTTTTCAACGAGCTCCCTTGAGATATCCCGTATGACCCCGGCCTTTGTCCTGTAAAACCCTGCGGGGTATATGGCCTTTTCTATCCGGGAGAGCGGGAGCGAGGCGACGGCCTTCGGGGAGCCTCCGAGCTTAAAAAGCCTTTCGGACGCCGCCCTCGTGACATCGTCTTTCGTGCGGAGGCTTATCAGGCAGGATACGAGCACCCTGAAGGGGTCTCTCCGTATCCTCTCCGAGACCTCTGTGACATAGGGGGTGCGGAAGCGCTTATATTCGGCCCTCAGTATCTTTATGACTCTGGGGATGTCTTCGAGTCGCATGGGTGGTTAAATAACAGATTGAAAAAGAGGAAAAACTGTCCGATTTTCCTTCGTGAAATGCATACCAACACCGCCCTCATTACTTTTAGTTGAAAAACATTTTCCTCAGCCTTCCCGTAAGCGCGGGGAGCGGCTCCATATGGACAGCCGGGAGGCCTTTTACGACCTCCTCAAGCGGCCTGCCTGAGGGTGTAAGGGCCTGGGGGGCAAGCTCATATAGTGGGATCGCGATGAACGGGCGGGTCTCTATTTCCGGATCCGGGAGCACGAGCCCCTCTCTTTCGAGCCTTGCATCGCCATAGGAAAGGAGGTCGAGGTCGATGGGCCTCGGGGCGTATCTGTCGTCCGTACGCACACGTCCGAGCGCGGCTTCGATGTTCTTAAGCGCGGCCTTGAGCCCGAGGGGAGGCCTTTCAGTCCTCAGCCCGGCCACGCAGTTGAGGAACATCGGCTGCTCATGCCTCCCAAGCGGCTCTGTCCGGTAGATGGTTGAGAGGGCAAAGAGCCCCTCTTTGGAAAGGAGCCGCAAGGCCTTTTCCAGGTTTTCCTCAGGCTCCTGGTTCGTGCCCATGCCGACAAAGGCCGCGGGCACTAACGCCCCCTTGTTATCTCGACGCCCACGGTCCTTGCGAACCTCAGGGCCGAGGGCTTATCGACCCTCACCCTTACCCTTTCGACCGAGGGGTGCTCAAGGCAGAGCCGGGCTATGCCCTCGGCAAGCGCCTCTATCAGGTGAAAACCCGACGACTCGACGAACCCGAGCACCTTCTTCTTGATGTCCCTGTAATTGACTGCGTCGCGTATGTCGTCCGACTTCCCTGCGGCCTTCAGGTCGGCGTGGAGGTCTATGTCTATGACGACGTCCTGCCTTTCCCTCCGCTCGTCGTGGTTGATTCCGATGATGCAGCGGGCCGAAAGCCCTTCAATCAGGATGCGGTCCCCTGTCGTACTCAATAAGGTGCCTCCCTCCGTCTACGTATATGACCTCTCCGGCCAGGAACTCGGACTTAAGTAGATAAATGACTGCCTCGGCTATCTCCCCGGGGCTCCCGCGCTTCTTGAGCGGCACGGTCTTCCTGAGCCTCTCTATATATTCCATGTCCTTTCCGGGCGGCGGGAGTATAAGGCCCGGGGCAACCGCGTTTATTACGAGCCCGGGCGCGTACTCGACAGCCGCCATCCTCGTGAGTGCCGAAAAGAGGTGCTTGCTCAATATATACTCCGCGTGGGACCAGTCATAGCCAGAGAGCCTCGAATCCAGGAGGTTCACAACCCTGGCGTTTTCGGAAATTTTCGCGAGGTCGCGTATGAGGACAAAGGGGGCCCAGGCGTTTACGCGTATGTTGGCTGAGAGCCCTTCAAGGGTCATGTCCTGAAGGGTCGACTGCGGGAAGATGGAGGCGTTGTTGACGAGGATGTCGATGCCGCCCGTCTCTTTGGCGGCCTTTTCAATCAGGCCCTCGTACCCGTTTTTATCGAAATCGGCCTGCATGAGCCAGGACCTTACGCCCAGGGACTCAAGGGCGGCCTTGAGCCCTCCTGCCTCGGCCTCGGAGCTGCTGTAATGGATACATACGTTAGCGCCCTCTTTCGCAAGGGCCGTTGCTACTTCCTTTCCTATGCGCTTCGCCCCGCCGGTTACGAGCGCGTTCCTTCCCTTCAATTTCCAGGCCATCCGGCTTTGCTCCGATCAGGTTTAGGACCAGCCAGCGCATACGGCGCGGGGCTATCGGCTCCGCGGCCGCGTACAGGCTCAATGCGCTTTCATCTCGTCTATCTTGGCGGCCAGTATGAAATCATTCCGGGACAGCCCCCCTATCTTGTGCGTTTCCAGGCGGAGGCCTACCTTGTTGTACATTATCGAGATGTCCGGGTGGTGGTCCTCGGCGGACGCGAGCCCCGCGACCTCGTTAACGAACTCCACGGCCTCGCTGAAGTCCTTGAACCTGAACTCCCTCTCTATTGCCGAGTTCCTCTGCGCCCAGCCCGGCACCTCCCTCGCAAGCTCCTGCACTTCGCTCCCTGAAAGGGGCCTCTCCCCCTTTTCCACAGGACGGCAGCTCTCTTCTGAAAGCTTCATGGCGTGTCCTCCCATGTTGTCCTTGTTCGGAATACCTGCGAAGCCTTTTATCCTATCCTGCCCTTGAGGTCCGAGCGGGTCAAACGCTCTCCCTTTCTTATAAGCTCCCTCGCCTCGTCCACCTTCTCCCAGACGTTACAGAGCATAACCCCCCGCACCCGGCCTTCCCTCAGGTAGTATACGACGCCTTTCACGTTCTCCTCCTGCCAGTCGGCGAAGGTCTCAAGAGAGGAGCTCACTTCGCCCACTGCCTCGTACCCGAAATCGAAAAGGTCCGAGAAGAAGTACGGCATGTGGCGGTACGGCTCGGCGCCTCCTGCCATGTTGGCGCCCGCGAGCGCTCCCTGGCTGAGGGCGTTGTCCCAGTGCTCGACCCTCGTCCTTTTCCCGAGGTCTTTGTAAGGGAAGTTGGCTACGTCCCCAGCCGCGTATATATCCGGCTCGGAAGTCCTCATGAACTCGTCGACGGTTATCCCGTCCTCGACCTTCAGCCCCGCGCCCCTGGCAAGTTCCGTGGCCGGCACTATCCCCGCGCCCACGATAACGGCGTCGGCCTCGAATACAATCTCGCCGGTCGTCCTTATGGCCAGCTTGCCGCCCAGCTTGCTGAACGAGGCCGGGGTTTCGCTTGCGAATACCTTTATGCCCCTTTTCCCGAAATCCGCCTGGAGCGCCCTGCCGAGCCCCTCCGGGAACACTTTGTTGCAGATATAGGGCGAGGGGAAGACCATCGTCACGTCGACCCCGTTCATGTTGAGCGAGGCGGCTATCTCCGAGCCGATGAACCCGCCCCCGATGACGATAGCGGAAGCTCCTTTCGCGGCCTTCTCCCTCAGCCTGGTGTAGTCGCCGAGATACCTGTAATAAATGACCCCATCGAGATCGCCTCCCGGGATGTCGAGCTTCCTCGGGACCCCGCCTGTCGCTATCAGCAGCTTCTCGTACCCGAACTCGGCCCCCGTCTCGTCGGCCACGGTCTTTGCGCCCGTGTCAAGCTTAACGGCCCTTTTCCCGAGCCGGAGATCCACCCCGTTCTCGTCGTAATAGCCTGGCCCGTGGAGGAATATGTCCTCGACCTTCTTCTTCCCGGACCAGAGCTTCTTTGTGAGCGGCGGCCTGTCATAGGGCCTTTCGCTCTCGGCGCCCATGAGGAGGATGCCGCCGTCCTTGTCGCGCCCCCTTATGCCCTTTATCGCCGAGGCGCCGGCAAGGCCGCCTCCGACTATCACGTACCTGAAGCTCTTCTTCATCCGGCCTCCGCTGGAATACGCAGGAACAGTACAGATTCATTTTAGCATATAAAAAAAACAACCGCTGAGTGCCCGCCCCGGACCTGGCCCACGCCAAGGCGGACGGGGCCTGTTCCTCACCTCTTCCTTCTGGACTTTTTAAGCCTGCCTTGAATGGCCTCGCCGTCCCTTACGAGGTCGGCCATGGTCTTTCCGTCCAGCACCTCGGAAAGCCTCCTCTGCGCTTCCTGCCATACCGGGTGGACAGGGCAGAAGTCGTCCCTGTGGCACTCGCCTTTCCTTATGAGACATACGTTAAGGTGTATGGGCCCCTCGACCGCCTCGATGGTCTCCTTGAGGGTTATGGACTCCGCCGGCCTTGCGAGAGTGAAGCCGCCGTTTATGCCCCGGCGGGACCTCACGAGCCCCGAGTGCACCAGCTGCTGCATTATCTTCGAGAGGTAGCTCTTCGGCACCTCCTGCGATTCGGATATCTCGGTTATGAGGACGGGCCTGCCCGGTGGCCGGGATGCGAGAAAAAGGACGGCCCTGACCGCGTATTCGCCGTTTCTTGTGAGTTGAAGCATCCGGCATGCTCCTTAAAAAAGACATTACGGATGATTTTAGTCCTATTTTGGTCAAAGTCAAGCCGAATGTGCGGCCCGCCGGGGATGCGGGGCGCACCCCGGAAGAGGGCGGCCCCGGGGTCCGGGCCCCCTTGCCCCGGCTCAGTTCTCTATCGCGTTCCGCACCGACCTAAGGAGGTCGGTGACCTCATAAGGCTTCTGCAGGAAGTTGAACCCCCTGTCCCTTATCGCGGGCCACTGCGACTCGACGTCAAGGTACCCGCTCGTAATCAGCACCTTGAATGCTGAGTTCCTGGCCAGGAGGTCGTCGACCAGGCAGACCCCGTCCCTGTCCTCAAGGACCATGTCGCTGAAGACGAGGTTGAAGAGGCCCTTCTCTTTTTCGAAGAGCTCGACGGCCTCCTTTGCCGATGAGGCCTCGAATACCCTGTACCCGTTCCTGGCCAGCACCACTGCTACGCTTTTCCTGAGGAGCTTCTCGTCCTCGACGACGAGCACCCTTTCGCCTCTGCCGAGGAGCGGCCCCTCGGGGGGGCGCTTGGCCTCCGCCTCCTCGATCCATTCCATTGCCGGCAGGTAGACCTCGAACCTGGCGCCGGCTCCGGGCTTGCTCTCGACGTCTATCCAGCCTTTCAGCTCTTTGACTATCCCGTGCACTACCGCGAGGCCGAGCCCGGTGCCGCGCGGGCCCTTGGTTGTGAAAAAGGGCTCGAAGATGCGCCTTATCACGTCTCCGTCTATCCCCACCCCGTCGTCCTCGACCGTGAGCCTGGCGTATGCGCCTGCGGAGAGCGATGCCGTCCTGGCCGAATCGCTCCCCGAGACCTCGACGTTGTCGGTCCTGATGGTTATGGTCCCGCCACTCGGGAGCGCGTCCCTCGCGTTTATGACCAGGTTCATCACTATCTGCTCGACGTTCACCTTGTCTGCCCTTATCTTCTCTATCCCTGGGTCGAAGAAGGTCTTAATCCGGATATTCTCCCCTATGAGGCGCTTGAGTATCCTGAGCATGTTGTCGACCTTGGCGTTGAGGCACAAGGGCCTCATCTGGGTGGGCTGCTTGCGGCTGAATATGAGCAGCTGCCTCGTGAGGTTCTCGGCCCTTTCGGAGGATATGCAGATCTGCTCGAGGAAGGCGCTTATGTCGCCTTTCTGCTGCTCTCTTTTCAGGGCAAGCTCGGCATTCAGCTTTATCACCACCATGAGGTTGTTGAAGTCGTGTGCGATTCCTCCGGCAAGCGCGCCGATGGCCTCCATCTTCTGCGACTGTATGAGCTGCTCCTGTATCCTGCCCCGCTCCTCTTCCTCGACTTTCCTGGCAGTTATGTCCCTGTCTACGCCCCTGTACCCGAGGAGGCTGCCGTTCGGGTCCAGTATGGGCGCGCCGCTCGTCTCTATGATAACCGGCCTGCCGTCTTTCCTTACCTTCCGGATCTCGAGGAGAGAGAAGGGCTTTTTGACCGCGGATATCTCGTTGAACGCGGCCTTGATGCACGGCGCCTCGTCCGGCGCCATGAAATCGAACCTGGCCCTGCCGACTACCTCCTCGGGCCTGTAGCCCAGCAACTCGATCACCTTCGGGCTCACGTATGTGTATACGCCCTCCGCGTCTATCTCCCAGACCCAGTCGCTCGTCGTCTCGACAAGCGCCCTGAAGCGCTCCTCGCCAGTCCTGTGCCGTGAGATTATTTTCCTGAGCTCAATGGTCCTCTCCTCCACCCTGGCTTCGAGTTCCCTGCCGGCCCTTGCCGCGAGGTCCTCGGCCTTCTTCCGGGCGCTCATATCGAGTCCGACGCCTATCAGGCAGGGCTTTCCGTCCTTTTGGGACAGCCTTGCCCTGAAGAGAAAAGGGACCCGTCCTCCTCCCCTGGTGACGACCGTAGCCTCCGCTTCCGCGCCGCCGCTCCGGAACGCCTCCCTGACCTTCTCCCCTATCGTCTCCTTCTCGGCGGCCTCGAAGAAGTCCACGGCGCGCATCCCGGCGATCTCCCTTGCGGGATACCCGGTCAGATCCTCAAGGCCCCTGTTCCAGTCGATTACCCTGCCTTCCGCGTCGAGCATGTAATATGCGCCGGGCAGGCTCTCGACAACCCCCTTCCTGTGGGCCGCCTCCTCGACAAGCTTCCTCTCGGCCTCCCTGAGCCGGGTAAGGTCTCTCAGCACCCACCACATTCCGGCAGGCGAGCCGGATG
The DNA here is from genome assembly GCA_002418185.1 of Deltaproteobacteria bacterium UBA5799. Lineage (GTDB taxonomy): Bacteria > Desulfobacterota > GWC2-55-46 > GWC2-55-46 > GWC2-55-46 > UBA5799. The sequence continues at coordinate 6,156 of DIDN01000034.1, read as the reverse complement.
AGTCCCTTATCGGCCAGACCCTCCGGCTCGCCCGGAAAACCGTTCCGTCCTTCCTCCTGCAATCCTTATCGCACTCAACCGAGCACCCTTCGGTAAAGAGCCGGTCCCTGAACGTCCCGGCCCCTGAATCATCCCGTCCGCCGGGGACCAGGTCCGCGAGCGCAAGACCCTTGATCCCCTCCCGCGAGTAGCCGAACATGTCGAGGCAGGCCTGGTTGCAGTCCAGCACCGTCCCGTCGAGCGCGGTCTCGATTACCGCTTCGCTTATGGACTCGCAAAGGCCCCTGTGCTTCCTTTCCGAGTCCCTGAGCCTCTCCTCTGCCCTTTTCCTTCGGGTTATGTCCTTGCCGCGCCCGATTACCCCCCTTATTATCCTCGTCCCCTCGTAATACTCGGGGAGTGCGTAGAGCTTGAGCCAGCGGCCCTCGCCGCGCTTCGAGACGTACCTGACCTCCGCATCCGACTGCCTGCCGGACAGAACCGACGCCAGCATGTCCCTGTACTCCCGCGCGTCCTCCGGGTGGATTATCTTCTCGAGGCTTTCTGAGGAGGATATCTCCCAGCTCCCGTACCCCGACACGTTCTCGAACGCCTCTGTTATCCACTCAAGGTCAAGCCCGCCGTCCGTCCTTATGGACATCCTGAATACTATGTCGGACGTGAGCTCGGTAAGCAGCCTGTAACGCTGCTCGCTTTCCTTGAGCGCGCCTTCGGAGGTCTTTTGCCCCAAGCCGGCTATCGACTTCCATTGTCCCTTGCACCTTACTATGACTGGGCTGTGGCTGCCGGCCGCTTCCAGCAGCTCGGCGGCCCCGCACCTGTCGACGGAATAGGCGCAGAGTGCAAGCATCTTGAGCCCGTGTATCGCGCCGTCAACTGCCTCCTCGTATTCCATGAACCTCTTCCACAGCCTCTTGTCCGGGCAGAGGCCGCTGCCCATGACCCTCAGCCCTTCGAAGCCGGCCTCCAGGGCCCTGTCGTGCATCTCGGACCATCTCCTTATGAGCTTTTCAGGCTCGAAGACGCCCCCCTTCAAGTACCATTCGTCATGCTCCAGGAACTCGAGCTCTTGCCTGGATATCCGTTTCCCGATCTCGGGGACCGCCCTCCCGAGCGCCCTCAGCGCCTTTTCATGCTGCGCTCTTCCGGGCGTTATCAGAAGGCACCGCTCTTTCGACCTGAGGCCCGCGGCTATGAACGGGACGACCAGGTCCAGGAGGTCGTCTTCCGTGCCGTAGAACTGGCAAAGGTGCGTGCCCCAGGGCACCTGCCCTACAAACCCGATTCCGGAGTCCCTGCTGCCCATGCTGTTCACCTCTCCACACGCGGGGTTTTCCGAACCACCCGAATATAACAAGTCTCGTTGATTTTTTAAATATTTTATTGCCGCCGCCGAAATGTGATATTGAGGCCGCTTTAATGCGCCGCATTGATTCAAGACGTCTCCGTCACTGGATATTTAATGAGGTATTATAGCCTGAATCCGTGGATTTGAGGGGACCCGGGGCCTTTTGCACGCAGCGGCAGGCCCCGCGTGCCCTTGACAGTGCGGCGACGCTCTGTTACGGTCATTAAGGAAATCGTTAGTTTTAGAAGGTGGACCAATGGCAGACGAGAGGACTTTCAGGTTCTACGAGTGCTTCGCGCTCACGACGCTCACGGGCCGGAAGGCGGCGGACATCCTCGACCTCCTCGACATAATGAAAACCGTGAGCCGCGAGTCCATCTTCCATCACATGCACCAGTATTTCCTGAAGCCCCACGCGGTCGAGCCGGAATTCCCCAACGACTTCGCCGTCTGGGTCTCGGAGTCCCTGGGCGAGCCGCTCCTCGCAGAGGCCCTCGCCAACGTGAACCCTTTCGAATTCGCGAAGATCGAGGACCTCCGCTTCGAGCTCATGAGGATAATACACGAGTACCTCGACACCTACCCGCCGCCGAGGCCTGTGCTGCCCGGGCGCGAGTTCATGTTCAACGAGGGAATAACCATCGTTCTGCCGACCTCGATGGAGTGCGGGCCGCAACTCCATGATTTCCTGCTGAAGCTCCGGGAAGTGGACTACTCGAGCATATATTTCCATTTCTACGAGTCGAGGCTCAGGCTCGACCGGCCGACCGACGACTTCAGCGAATACCTCTCCACCTCGCTCGACCGCCCGGGCATAGCCGCCAGGATAAAATCGCTCGACCCGTACATGTATTCTACCGAGGTGCTGAGGGAGAAGATTGCGTCCCTTATCGAGGAGGCGCTGTGAGCCTCAAGGACTACGAGGGCATAGCCGAACCCGGCGACTTGAGGGCCATCGAGCGGATGGCCTCGGTGCTTGCCGGCAGGAAGATGCTCCACGTGAACTCGACCGCCGCCGGCGGCGGTGTGGCCGAGCTCCTGACCAGGATGGTGCCCCTTTTCAAGGACATCGGCCTGGACGTGAGGTGGGAGGTCATGCAGGCCGACCGGCCCTTCTTCGAGGTCACCAAGAACATCCATAATTCGCTGCAAGGGAGGGGCAGGCCCCTTACCAGGGAGATGTGGGACGAATTCGCACGGGTGAACAGGGAGAACGCCGGGAGGATAGACCTTGACGCGGACTTCGTGGTCGTTCACGACCCCCAGCCCGCCATGTTCATCGATTACAGGAAAAGGGGCACCTGGATATGGAGGTGCCATATCGACATCTCCTCTCCGGACAGGGCCGCATGGCACCAGTTGAAGGACATTGTCGGGAAGTACGACGGCTCCATCTTTTCGGTCGCGAACTTCGCACAGTCGCTCCCTATCCATCAGTTTCTCATACAGCCCACGATAGACCCTCTCGCCGACAAGAACATACACCTCGAGGACGAGGAGGTGAAGGCCGTTTACGAGCGTCTCGGCGTGCCGCTCGATAAGCCGGTGCTCCTCCAGGTATCGAGGTTCGACCCTTTCAAGGACCCGCTGGGCGTAATAGACGCTTACAGGCTGGCGAAAAAATACCACGACTGCAGGCTGGTGCTCGCCGGCGGCACGGCCACAGACGACCCCGAGGGCGAGAAGGTCCTCGCCGAGGTCGAGGAAAGGGCTGCCGGCGACCCGGACATACACATACTGCTGCTGCCCCCTTTCAGCGACAGGGAGGTGAACGCGCTTCAGAGGGGGGCCGACATAGTTCTCCAGAAATCGACCCGCGAGGGCTTCGGCCTGGTCGTGGCAGAGGCGCTATGGAAGAAAAAGCCCGTAATCGCAGGGGACGCGGGCGGCATACCGCTCCAGGTCATCGAAGGAGTAACAGGGTTCCTGGTCCATTCGGTAGAAGGCACCGCATACAGGATACGGCAGCTCCTCGAAAACCCGGAAAGGGCGGAAAGGATGGGCGAGGCAGGGAGGGAACACATAAGGAGGAACTTCCTGACGACCCGCAACATCAAAAACTACCTCGGGATATGGACAGCCCTTGAAAGGCGGGACGAGAAGGTAATCTATATCTGAAACCCCTCACACCCCCGAGCCATCCCCCCTGCAACCCCGTGTTTTAACTACTAAAAAAATATTAAAGGTTGCATTCTCGCGCTTTAGCCTTAAAATAGATGCTGCTCGGTTTTCTCCGTAAAGCAGGCAAAAAGAAAAGCATGGAAGGTCTAGCTGACAAAAAAATAGTCATTGTCTCCAACCGGGAGCCCTACAGCCTCAAGAAGGGTCGACTCCAGAAGACAGTAGGCGGGCTCGTCTCCGCCCTCGACCCGCTGATGCAGGCGACAAAGGGGGTCTGGATAGCTTCGGGCCCGAAGGGGGACAAGATGGACGGGCCGCACAGTATCCAGGTGCCCCCGGAATCCCCCTCCTACACTCTCCGCCTCGTCCCCTTAAGCTCAAACGACATGGAAGGCTACTACAACGGCTACTCCAACAGGTTCCTCTGGCCGCTCTGCCATATAGCGCTCGACAGGGTATACCTCACCCGCTCGTACTGGCGGAGCTATTCGAGGGTCAACCGCCTGTTCGCCAGGGCCGTCGCCGAGGAGGCCCCGGAGGGCTCGATCATATGGCTGCAGGACTACCATCTCGCGCTTGCCGCCGCGGAGATAAGGGCGCTCCGTCCCGGGGCCTTCATCTCGCTTTTCTGGCACATACCCTGGCCGCCGCACGCGGTCTTCAGGATTTGCCCGCAGAAAAAGGAGATACTCGAAGGGCTCCTCGCGAACGACCTCCTGGGCTTCCAGCTCCCGAGCTTCATGCAGAACTTCATGACCTGCGCGGAAAGGGAGCTCGGGTGCGTGATAGACCCGGTGGAAGGCGGCGTAAGGCACAAAGGCCGCATTACGCGCTTGAGGACCTTCCCCATAAGCGTGGACTTCGGCTGGTTCGAGGCGGCGGCCGCCTCGCCCGAGGCGGAGTCCTTCATAACGAAGTTCCTGATGAAACGGGACCTCGGCCATTTAAAGCTTGGCCTGAGCGTTAACAGGCTCGACTACACCAAGGGCGTTATAAAGTGCCTCGAAGCGGTCGAGCTCTTTTTTACCAAGTACCCCAGGTACAGGAGGAAATTCACGCTCATCAAGGTGGCGGTCCCCACCCGGAAGGTCGAGCCCTTCCTGAGCTACATGGAGCGGGTCGAGCGCAAGGTGGAGTCCATCAACAGGAGGTTCGGGAGCGAGGGATGGAGGCCCGTCGAGTACATACACTCGAACCTCTCGCACACCGAGCTTGCGGCCCTTTACAGGAGGGCCGACCTCGCCGTCATAAGCTCGGTCTACGACGGCATGAACCTCGTCGCCAAGGAGTTCATCGCCTCTCAGCTTGACCTCACCGGGAACATCCTCATAAGCGAGTTCGCCGGGGCTTCAGAAGAGATACCGGGCGTAACGGTAATCAACCCGTATGACACCGAAGCCTGCGCCGACGCGATGAAGGCCGCCCTGGAGATGGACCCCGAGGAGAGGAAAAACAGGCTCGTACAGGCCAGGGCGCACGTGAGAAAGCACGACATCTACCATTGGGTGGAGGACATATTCTCGGCGATGCAAAGGATACAGGATGAGCAGATACCTTCTGAAATCCGTGGAGGAGATGCGGTCGCGCTTAAAAGGTAGGGAGATATCCCTTTTCCTCGACTACGACGGCACGCTTACCCCGGTCACCGGCAGGCCCGAGGACGCGCGCATATCCTTCCAGATGAAGGAGCTTGTAAGGGTGCTTGCCGGCTCCATGCCCGTGGCGATAGTCTCCGGAAGGGGACTTGCGGACATAGAGGCCCTCGTCGGCATAGACGGGCTCGCCTATGCCGGGAACCACGGCCTTGAGGCCGCCTCCCCGGACTTTACCATGACGTACGACATAGGACGAGCCGCAAGGGAAGAGCTCGACGGGCTCGAACCCGCGCTCACGGGCCTTGAGGAGGACTTCAAGGGCGTCATATTCGAGAACAAGGGCTCCTCTTACACGGTCCATTACAGGCTCCTCGGCTCAAGGCACTTCCACGCCTTCAAGGAGGCGTTCGACAGGATAACGGCCCCTGCCCTTTCCCGCGGCCTGGTCCGGCTGGCGCTGAGCAAGAGGGCCTTCGAGATAAGGGCCAACGTCGACTGGAACAAGGGCCGGGCGGTCCTCTGGATGCTGGACAGGAACAGGTTCAGGGGGACGATGCCCGTCTTCATAGGCGACGACGAGACCGACAAGGACGCCTACAGGGCGCTCGGCCCCGGAGGGGTCTCTGTGCACGTGGGCAGCGAGGCCGAAGAGGCGGCCTTCCACCTGGTAGCGCAGGACGAGGTCAAGGTGTTTCTCAAGCTCCTCCTCGACGCCCGCGGGGCGGCGTGCTGAGGGTTTAACCAAGGCCCTTTGGGGTTCGAATCAAATCGGTCTCTCTCGAAAAGACCTATTCACGCGCTGGCCGCGCTTTTCGGCATAAGGCTCCGCTCTCGTTCCGCCTCCATCCTCCAGGCTCGGCCCTTATGTCGCTCGGCCCGCTACGGGGCCTCGCTCCTGCTGCCCCGCGCTTGCCCGCCCCTCCCCCGTCCCTATGTTCGCTCCGCCTTATGCCCTGGATTGTTTTAAATGCAAAAACAAAGTACTGTGAGATTTTTCGTCTTTAACAAACCCCGGAGGGTAAGGCGAGCGCTGCATAAGGGAGGGAGAGCGTGAACGGGCCGGGGAAGTCAGGAGCGAAGCGACTTTAGGGG
>DIDN01000147.1 GCA_002418185.1 Deltaproteobacteria bacterium UBA5799 | reverse complement strand
TTCCCGTTTTTTAGAGGCACCCTGGCAATGTAAATGCGTGTTTTTCCTAAACCCTTGGGGGTTTCCTACCGATAGTATCGTATCGGCATAGAGCGCGGCCAAATCGCCCCGCCATTTTGGACGCCCCTTTCGGAATGGAAAACCGGAGAAAAACAAGGTAGTTGCATTATTTTTCTCAAGGAGACTTTCATGTCTGTAAAAGACGAGGTGCTGGGGATCGCAAGGGCCGCGAAAGAGGCCTCTTACGGTGTTGCGCGGCTCGATACCGCGGCCAAGAACCGTGCCCTCGCGAAAATGGCCGAGGGGCTTTTGAGCGCCTCGGCCTTTTTGAAGGAGGAGAACCGCAAGGACGTGGAGGCGGCCACGGCCAAGGGCCTGCAGAAGGCCATGGTCGAGAGGCTCACCCTTTCGGACAAGGTGATTGGCGCCATGGCAGCAGGCCTCAAGGAGGTCGCGGCCCTGCCGGACCCGGTCGGTGAGATAACCGGGATGCAGAAAAGGCCCAACGGCCTCATGGTCGGCAGGATGCGCATCCCCATAGGGGTGATAGGCATAATATACGAGTCGAGGCCGAACGTGACCGCGGACGCCGCCGGGCTCTGCCTCAAGTCCGGTAACGCGGTGATACTCCGTGGCGGGAGCGAGGCCATAAACTCGAATAACGCCATCGCGAAGGTCTTGAAGAAGGCCTGCTCGGAAACGGGCGTGCCTCCGGGCGCAATCCAGGTGATCCCCACGACCGACCGTGACGCGGTCCTTGAGATGCTAAAGCTCGAGGACGAGATAGACCTCATAATCCCGAGGGGCGGAGAGGGGCTCATAAGGTTCGTCGTAGAGAACTCGAAGATACCGGTGATAAAGCACTACAAAGGCGTCTGCCACGTCTTTGTCGACGGGTCCGCCGACCTCGACATGGCCGAGCGGATAGCCTTCAACGCCAAGGTCCAGAGGCCGGGCGTATGCAACGCAATGGAGACGCTCCTTGTCCACAAGGACATTGCCAGGAGTTTCCTGCCGGCCTTGTACGAGAAGTACAGGGACGCTGGCGTGGAAGTGAGGGGGTGCGAGAGGACGAGGGAGATACTTAAAGACGCAACACCTGCCAGGGAAGAGGACTGGGGTGCCGAGTACCTCGACCTCATACTCGCAGTGAAGGTCGTGGACGGCATGGACGAGGCGATCGCGCATATAGCCAGGTACGGCTCGCTCCACACTGAATCGATAGTCACGAGAGACTACAATAACGCGCAGAGGTTTTTGCGCGAGGTAAACTCCTCGACCGTGCTCGTCAACGCATCCACGAGGTTCTCGGACGGCTTCCAGCTCGGGCTCGGAGCCGAAATCGGCATATCCACGACCAAGATACACGCCTTCGGCCCCATGGGCCTCGAGGAGCTTACTACGCGAAAATTCATAATCTACGGCGAGGGCCAGGTAAGGGAATAGTGCGGCTCTCTGGACAAAGGGTAGAAAAAATAAGGGTTTTAGGATAGAATGAATCCGGGAAAAGGGTCCTGTCCGGGACCGGGAGGCGAGCGTGGGCGTTAAGGGCAGGCTCAGGGACATGAGCCTCGTGGACATCATCCAGATCTTCAACGCTGAACGGAAGAGTGTGGCCATACACCTGGGCTCGGAGCTCGGCTACGGCAGGGTATATCTCAAGGACGGCCAGATAGTGCACGCCGTTTACAGGGACGCCATCGGGGCCGACGGCTTTTTTCAGCTCCTCGCGTGGAAAGACGGTGAGTTCGAGGTCGAGCCCGACGCGGTCACGCACGAGAGGACCATAAACGAGTCTTCCGAGGGGCTCATACTCGAAGGCCTCCGGAGGCTCGACGAGGCCAGGGGCAAGGACGTGCGGGCAGGGGAGAACGTGGGGGACCTCGAGTCGATAAGGCTAATGAACAGGCTCATAGAGCTTGGGATACTGGAGAAGGTCTGAGCATGTCAGCCGAGGTCAAGAACATAGCCCTGATAGGCGCCAACAAGGAAGGCCTGAAGCTCCTTCCCATACTCCTCGGGGACCAGCGGACCCGCATACGCTTCATAGCCGACCCTAACAGGAACGCCATGCTCTTCAAGCTCAAGGAGCTGGGGTACGGCATAGCGTCGAAGTTCAACGTGGAGACGACGACCGACCTCGAAAGCCTCAAGAAGGTCCCCGACCTCGACGTCATCGTGAACGCGCTCCAGGACCAGGCCACCGAGAAGTTCCTCGAGGCCCCGGAGTTCAGGGACGTGGAGAAGCTCGGGCCGCTTTCCTCCCGCCTCATATGGGGGGTGAGGGCGTCGACCGCGCACGAGGGGCACTGCCAGGACAAGGCGCACGAGCAGGCCAACCTCCTCACCTCTTTCCGCGAGATAGTGGACGCCGTAAGGCTCACCATCGACAGGAAGGAGCTCCTCTCCGTAATCCTTAAGCTCGCTACCGAGTCAACACGCGCCGAGCGCGGCTCGATAATGCTCATGAACGACGAGAAGATGCTCAGGGTCGAGATCGCGAAGGGCATGGACGAGGAGGTCGTAAGGAAGATAAGGGTCTCGGTGGGCGAGGGCGTCTCGGGGAAGGTCGCGGGCACGGCGAAGCCGCTCCTCCTTAGCGGAAAGGCCAGGTCCGGGCAGTTCTCGCGCCCCATGGACAGAAGCGACGTAAAGAGCGCCATGTCGGTGCCGCTCGTCGTAAACGGCGAGGTCATCGGCGTCATAAACGTGAGCTCGAGCGAATCGACGCACGTATTTACCGAAGAGGACCTTAACTTCCTCACGAGCCTTGCGGGGCTCGCGGCAGAGGTAATACAGCGCTCGAACGAGTACGAGAAGCTCAGGGTCGACTCCGCCAAGTTCACCTTCTGGAAGGAGGTGGACTCGCTCATGTCCTCCCGGGAGCCGATGGAGAAGCGCCTGAGCGCGGTATGCAAGAGGCTCGTAGAGATAATCCCGGGCCTTACATGCTTCATATACATACTCGACGACGATTCCGGGAGGCTCATGCTCCAGGCGTCGAGCATAAAGGACACCAAGGGCCTCGGCCTCCTTACGCTCCGCCCGGGCGAGGGGATCGAGGGCGCCTCGCTCGACGGCGTCGTCGACACCTTCCTCGTGGACAGGACCGAGCACGGCCACATAAAGAAGGTCTACCTGTCGCTTCCGATGATAACCAGGGGGCGGCTCGTGGGCACGCTGAACGGGCAGATAATATCCCACGGCGGCCTTTCGGTTTACCACGAGTCCTTCCTGAAGGACATAAGGACCCTCCTTGCCGAGAGCATATGGAAGCACAAGCAGAGCGAGAAGGACAAGCTCCGCTCAAGGAAGATGTTCGCCGTGGACGAGGCGGGCCTCGAGATGATTTCCATGAAGGACCCGAAGAAGCTCGTCACCATCATCGCCACTACCCCGGCGGCCATACTCGGGGCGGAGGGCGCGCTCCTCCGGATAAAGCAGGCCGGGTCTAAGAGGTTCCAGACCGCGGCGACCTACGGCCTCGACGACACGGCTGTCCGGGACTACTTCCTCCCGTTCGAGAAGGAGACGGTAATGGAGGTCCTCCGGAGGAGAGAGCCGGTGATGCGCGAGTTCTCCGAGGAGGCGAGCCCTTACATAAGGTCGGTCCTATCCAGGCCCGTTATGATAGGCGACGAGGTGGCCGCCGTAATTACCCTCTTCAACAAGACGGGGGACAATTCGATATTCCCGTGCGCCTTCTCGAAGCAGGACCTCGATATACTCGCCCGTTTCTGCGTTTACGCCGAAAAGGCGCTCGCCAACATGCACGCGCCCGCTCCGAAGGAGGCAAGGCCGGAGGCCGAGGTCACAGGACCAGCGCCCCTTGCCATCTTCGAGGAGAAGGTGGGGCAGGAGCTTAACCGCGCAAGGAGGTTCGACAGGGGGCTGGTCCTCGCAACAATCAGGGTGGCGGGCCTCAAGGACATGGGCCCGGGCAAATCCGATTTCGAGACGAAGCTCATAGGCGAGATAAGGAAAAAGACCAGGAGCTTCGACATAGTAATAAGGCTTAACGAGGAGACCTTCGGCTTCCTCTTCCTCGACACCGACGAGAAGGTCACGAGGCTCCTCCATTCGATTTCAGTGGTCATAGCGAACGAGCCGGAGTTCAAGCAGGCCTTCTCCGAGGGCAGGGCGGACATACTCTACGGTTATGCTACCTTCCCGAAGGAGGGCGACTCGTTCGCCGAGCTTTTCGCAAAGGCGTCGAACAGGGTGAAGCTGGACCTCAACAGTGCCCATGACCGCGAAACAAAGGAACTTGGCCACCAATGGTAACGGTAAGGTTCTTCGCCATGCTCAAGGGGCTGGCAAAGACTGAGATAAAGGAATACGACATTAAAGCGCCCGTAAAGCTCGACGAGCTCAAGTCACTTGTGAAGCGGGACTTCCCGGCTCTTGAGGGGCTGCTTGAGAGCCGCTCGGTCCTCGTCTCCATAAACCAGGAGTTCGCCGGAAAGGACGCGGTCGTAAAGGACGGCGACGAGGTGGGCTTCCTGCCGCCCTTCTCCGGCGGGTAGGCTTAAAGACTTCTTCACGGACTATTTGAATTTCCCCCTTTCCTAAAGGGGGATTGAGGGGGGTTTATTAAGGGTGCGCTATGCGCACCCTACAAATAATCTCCCCTGTACCTCTTTAGAAAAGAGTGGAACCGGATTCAATCGTTTCCTTGAGGGAGTGAATAACCGGATGTCAGATCTCGTAAGGATACAGGAAAAGGACTTCTCGATTGACGAGGAGGTGCGCCGGGTGAGCGCCGCCTCAAAGGGCATCGGCGCGGTCGCGACCTTCCTCGGAGCGGCAAGGGACTTCTCCAAAGGGGAGACCATAACCGGCCTCTCCTTCGAGCATTACCCGGTGATGGCCGAGAAGAAGCTCGCGGACATAAGGGAGAGGGCCCTCGGGAACTTCAACATAATCGAGATGGGCATAGTCCACAGGGTAGGGAAGATAGACATAGGCGAGAACATCGTCCTTATAGTCGCCGCCTCCGCGCACAGGAACGACGCCTTCATGGCATGCGAGTGGGCCATAACCGAGCTAAAGAGGACGACCCCCATCTGGAAGAGCGAGACGACCTCGAAGGGGGAGGTCTGGGTCTCGGAGACGCCATAGCAGGCTGCTCAAAAAACCCAATCTGCTGCGTCGTCTTCAAAATTCGTCACTGCGGCGTACAAAGAAAGTACGCCTCATTCCTCATTTTTCGACTCCTTGCATCTCGGGCTTTTTGAGCAGCCTGCTGGATTTCGAGTTTTTCAGCATAGGGGAATTTCATGGTAACCGTCGGAATACTCACGATGAGCGACAAGGGCTCGCGCGGCGAAAGGGAAGACCTTAGCGGCGCGGAGATAGAGCGCATGATAAAGACGCTACCTGCCGAGGTAAAGGCCTATGAAGTCATCCCGGACGAGACTGACATAATCAAGGCCAAGCTCATCGAATACGCCGACAACCTGAACCTGGACCTCATCCTCACCACCGGCGGCACCGGCGTAACGCCCAGGGACGTCACTCCCGAGGCCACCAAGGCCGTAATCGAAAGGGAGCTTCCGGGTATGTCGGAGGCCATGCGCGCCGAGAGCCTCAAGAAGACCCCCAACGCAATGATATCCCGCGCGGTATGCGGGATACGGAAATGCTCCCTCATCATAAACCTACCCGGAAGTCCCAGGGCCGTCCGCGAAAACTTAGCGGTAGTCATGCCCGCCCTCAACCACACGATAGAGAAAATAAAAGGTAGCAAGGAGGAGTGCGGGAGGGGGTAGAATGAAATGAGCTTTCGATTTCATTTTGTAAAGAGGGTACATGGTAATGATTCGCTGATTGCTTTTATTGACCTTTAGAAAAAGAGGATGTTGAAATTCCTCTTGAAGCAGATTCTTCGCTCCGCTCAGAATGACAATGTCGCATCAATAATCAAATCAGGATTCTCTCCCTTTCCTCTCGTCTTGGCACGCCACAGCCTTGTAGGGTGCGCTATGCGCACCATTGATTTGTAGTTGCCTTTTGTAAGCTCTCTTTCTATCTTTTCTGACTCGCCTGCCTTAAACACAGGACTTTGCGCGCGGTGCGCACAAAGCAATCAAGAATTTTGTTTTTGAACAAACCCCGGAGGGTAAGGCGAGCAAGCATAAGGGAGGCTGGCGTAAACGGGCCGGGGCAGAGAACGAGGCACTTCGCTCCGCTCAGGGTAAACTCCGCGACTTTAGGGACCCGTTTACGGGATGGGGGAGGTGGAAGCGGCGCGAGCCTTACCCTCGAACCGCACGGCAGTGCGGAAAA
>DIDN01000119.1 GCA_002418185.1 Deltaproteobacteria bacterium UBA5799 | reverse complement strand
CCAGCACCTCGTCAACCTCGCTCCAGGCCGCGCCCGCGCCGCCCGCCTCCGCCACCCTCCCGAGCCAGCGCCAGCCCTCGGCGATTTCTCCTTCGGGTTCGAAGACCTTGAAGAACCTCTGCGCCCTACCCTCTGAATTGACGAGCGTCCCGGTGCCTTCAGCGAAGGCCGCGGCAGGGAGTGTGAGCCCGGCCGCAGACGACGTACGGGTAGCCGTGTGGTCTATTGCGATGACGTTTTCAAAGCACTCGAACAGGGCCTCCGCCTTTTCCCTACCCATGCGCATGAAGACGTCGTTTTCGAGAATGACGAGCGTCTCGAAGCCCCCGCCGGATGCGGCCTCGAGGGCTTCGTCCAGGCTGCCGCCGCCCATGAGGGCCAGGCCCATGCTGTTGCACTCCGGCAGGACGAAGGAGAGCAAGGCCTTTCTGCCGGACGCGGAAAGCGCCCGGGCCGCGTTCGCGGCGGCCCTGACGACCGCCTCGGAGCCGAGGCTTACGCCCGATACGATAAGCGGCCTTTCCGCGCCCTTCAGGTCCCCGGCTATGGCCTTTGCGAGCCTGGAGAGATCGTCTCCGAGCCCGTCGGGGCGCGGGGCGCTCCTGTCGAGCTCGGCCGCGACCGCAAACCCGAGCATGGCGATATCGTCGGGCGGCGCGTGATAGACCTCTTTAGCGGCCTCGTCGAGCTTCGTGGCGTAAGGGGCAGCGACGTAGAGCGGCCCCTTCCCGTCCTGTATCGCGGTCCTTATGGCGGAATCGTCCCACTCGGGAATCTTACGGGCGACCGCCCTCTCGACCGGCCTTCTCCGGGCTGCCTGCCTGAGCATAAGCGCCTCGACCGGCGCGGTATTCGTGACGTCCTCGCCGAGGACCAATACCGCGTCAGCCCCCTCCATCTCCGCGAGGGACGGTGGCCTGGCAGGCCCGCCTTTCAGGACCTCCAGCACGAGAACGTTAAGCCTGTGCTCGTTTTCCGGAAGCCCTGAGAAGAAGTTCCCGGGGCCTGCGATCCCCCTTAAAGCGAAGTTGGATTCAAGCGAGGCCCGGGGCGAGCCTATGCCCATGACCCTTTTACCGCGCCCGAGCATGAGGGATGCGCGCCTTGCGGCTTCATCCGCGTCCACGCCCGCCTCTTCACCCGGCCTTTCCCTCAGGGCAGGCCGCCTTATCCTTCCGGAGCCGTTCACGAACTCGTAACCGAAGCGGCCGCGGTCGCAGAGGAAGTACCTGTTCACAGAGCCGTTATACCTGTTCCGTATGCGGCGCAGCTCCCCGTACCTCTCGCCCGGCGTTGTATTGCAGCCGAGGCCGCAGTGGACGCAGACCGAGGGCGCGCTCCTCAAGTCCCATTTCCGGGTGTAATGCATTTTGAAGGTCTTGTCGGTAAAGACGCCCGTCGGGCAGATCTCGACGAGGTTTCCGCTGAACTCGCTTTCGAGGACCCCGCTTTCGCTTCGTCCGAAGTAGACATTGTCGTGCGAGGCGAATACCGCAAAATCCAGCCCGCCCGCGTAATCGCGGTAGAAGCGCACGCACCTGTAGCACTGTATGCAGCGGTTCATCTCGTGGTTCACGAACGGCCCGAGGTCCTGGTTCCTGTACGTCCTCTTTTTGAACCTGTGCCTCCTGTATACGTGCCCGGTCATGACGGTCATGTCCTGGAGGTGGCACTCGCTCCCCTCGTCGCAGACCGGACAGTCGTGCGGGTGGTTGGCCATGAGCCATTCGATAACCCCTGCCCTGAAGGCCCTTGCCTCCGGGTCGCCTATGGATATGCGCGCGCCGTCGGCTACGGGGGTCATGCAGGCCATGACTATCCTGCCTTTGGTGTCGTTCTCGTCCTTATACTCCTTTACCGCGCACTGCCTGCACGCGCCTACGGAGCGCATTGCCGGGTGCCAGCAGAAGTACGGGAGGTCGAAGCCGAGCCCGAGGCAGGCCTCAAGGAGGTTCTGTCCGCCGCTTGCCTCGAACTCCTTCCCGTCTATCGTTATCTTAGGCATCTCTCCGCCTCCGGTCCTTTTTCCAGGGGCAGCCTTTTTCGTTGATGTGCCGCTCGAAGTCCTCACGGAAGATGTCGAGCCCGCTCTTAAGGGGCTCCATTGCCCCTGGCGCCAGGGCGCAGTAGGTCTTGCCCATCCAGAGCGAGTCCGTATGCTCAAGGAGCACTTCAATGTCGCCCGGCTCCCCAGCTCCGTCCTCGATCGCCTTAATGAGCCTGGCGACCCACGGGAGCCCTTCCCGGCAGGGGGTGCACCAGCCGCAGGACTCCTGGGCGAAGAACCTCTCGATGTTATAGAGCGCCGCTACCGGGCAGACGCTCTGGTCGAGGACTATCATGGTGCCCGTGCCGAGCCTGCTCCCGGCCTTCCGGACCGAATCGAAGTCCATCTTTACGTCAAGGCCTTCCTCGCAGATGAACTCCGTCGAGGCCCCTCCGGGGATGAGGCACCGGAACCTGAACCCGTCCGCCATGCCGCCCGCGTGCTCTTCCAGTATCTCGCGCGCGCTCGTGCCCATCGGGAGTTCCCATAGCCCCGGCCTCCTTACCCTGCCGCTTACGCCGTAGAGCTTGGTGCCGCCGTCCTCGGAGCGGCTGAGCCCCTTGTACCATTCCGCCCCGCCGGAGATTATGGGCGGCACGTTCGAGAGGGTCTCCACGTTATTGACGACCGTGGGCATGCCCCAGAGGCCGCTCGTCTGCGGGAAGGGCGGCTTTGACCGCGGTATGGCCCGCCTGCCTTCGAGCGCGTTCAAAAGGGCCGTCTCCTCGCCGCAAATGTATCGGCCTGCGCTCACGTGTACGCGCATTTCAAGGCCGAAGCCCGAGCCGAGTATGTCCCTGCCTAAATAGCCTTTCCCGTACGCCTCTGCAATGGCCTTCCTCATGCGTTTTGCCGCAAGGGCGTACTCCCAGCGGAGAAAGACGAATGCCGCATCCGCCTCGATTGCGAAAGAGGCAATTATCATGCCCTCTATTACAAGGTGCGGGTTCCGCTCAAGGAGGAGCCTGTCCTTGAAGGTGCCGGGCTCCATCTCGTCCGCGTTGGCTATGAGGTACTTCGGGCGCGGGGCGTCCTCCCCCATGGGAACGAAGCTCCACTTGAGGCCGGTATTGAAGCCTGCGCCGCCCCTGCCCCGGAGGTTCGCCTCCTTTACCTCCTTCTGTATCTCCGAAGGGGCCGTCTTGAGCGCCTTGCGTAACGCCTCGTAGCCGCCGCGCCCCTCGTACTCTTTTATATCCGGGGCCTCGCCGTCCAGCCTCAGGTTCCCGGTGAGCGGCTTTTCGGCTATCCCCGCCATCCGTGCTCCCTGAGTATCTCGTCGACCCGCTCAGGAGTGAGGCCCGGAAAGAGCTTCTCGCCCACCATCATGACCGGCGAGCGTTCGCACGCGCCGAGGCACGGGACGGGAAGGAGCGTAAAGAGCCCGTCGGCTGTCGTCTGGCCGAGCCTTATGCCGAGCTTTTCTTCCAGGTGGGCCAGTATCGTCTCGTAGCCCATTACCATGCAGCTTATGGTGTCGCACAGGAGTATGACGTTCTTTCCCACGGGACTCCTGAATATGAGGTTATAGAAGGTAGCCACGCCGTCGAGCTCGTCAAAGCTCATGCCGAGCATGGACGCGACCTCGCCGAGCGTTTCGTCGTCCACCCACCCCCTCCGCCGCTGTACTGACATGAGCGCCTCGACGGAGGCGGCCCGCTCCTGCGCGTAGCGGCCTATCTCCTCCTCGATCTCAAGCCTCTCCTCGTCGGAAAGCACTCTCCCTCCTTAGCGGTCCACGTCTCCCATGACGAAATCGATGCTCCCCAGAATGGCTATGAGGTCGGCTATCTCGAAGCCCTTGCACATCAAGGGCAGCGCCTGCAGGTGCGGGAATGACGGGGTGCGTATCCGGGTCCTGTATGAAGAGGTGTCGCCGTCGCTTACGAGGTAATAGGTGTTGTTGCCTTTTGCAGCCTCCGTCCCCGCCGCGGCCTCCCCTGCCGGGACGACAGGGCCCCAGCTTACGGAAAGGAAATGGCCGATAAGCGTCTCGATGTCCCGCATGGTCCTCTCTTTCCTCGGCGGGGTCGCGAGCGGGTGGTCGCTCTTAAAGGGCCCCGGGGGCATGTTCTCAAGGCACTGCTCCATTATCCTCAGGCTCTGGCGCATTTCCTCGACCCGTACGGAAGCCCTTGCGTAGCTGTCGCCCTCATGGGCAATGGGTATTTCGAACTCGAACTGCTCATAGCCTGAATAGGGGCGTTTCTTCCGGAAGTCCCACTCGATGCCGCAGGCGCGGAGGTTCGGGCCCGTTACGCCCCAGTCGATCGCCTGCTCGAGGGTGAGCCTGCCTATGCCCTTTGTCCGCGCCCGCACGATCGCGTTTTCCATTATGAGCTTCTCGTATTCCATGAGCCTCGGCGGAAGGTATTCGATGAACTCCCTCACGAGCCTGTCCCATCCCCTCGGGAGGTCCGACTGGACCCCGCCTACCCTGAACCATGCCGGGTGCATGCGGAAGCCGGCGATGGCCTCGATGATGGAGTAGGCGCGCTCCCTGTCGTTGAAGGTGAGGAAAACCGGGGTGAGCTGCCCCAGGTCCTGCGCGAACGTCCCGTACCAGACCAGGTGGCTCGCTATGCGGAAGAGCTCGGCCAGCATCACGCGGGCGACCCTGGCCCTTTCGGGCACCTCTATGCCCGCGAGCCGCTCGACAGCGAGCACGTACGGGAAGTTGTTAAGAGGCCCGGCCAGGTAGTCTATCCTGTCGGTATACGGGATGTAGGTATGCCAGGTCTGCCTCTCTCCCATCTTCTCGGCG
The DNA here is from genome assembly GCA_002418185.1 of Deltaproteobacteria bacterium UBA5799. Taxonomy (GTDB): domain Bacteria; phylum Desulfobacterota; class GWC2-55-46; order GWC2-55-46; family GWC2-55-46; genus UBA5799. Next base: position 10,101 of record DIDN01000119.1, on the reverse strand, counting down.
CCGCGGTGGTGGTAGCCGATATCCGGAAAGGCGTTCACTATCTCCTCGCCGTCGAGCTCGAGTATGATGCGGAATATGCCGTGGGTGCCCGGGTGGTGGGGGCCCATGTTGAGGAACATGAACTCCGTACCGTTCTCCTCCGTCCTGTATATACCCCATTCCCTGGGCACGAACCCGAGCGCCGCCTCCTCCTTGACCTCCTTTTCAAGCGGGAGGGTGTACCTCTCCATTTCGGTCCTCCGCGCCGGATGGTCCTTGCGTAGCGGGTGCCCTTCCCACGTCGGCGGCATGAGTATGCGCCGGAGGTTCGGGTGCCCTTCCGCCCGGACGCCGAACATGTCCCATAGCTCCCTTTCATACCAGTTCGCCGAGCTCCATATCCCGGTCGCAGTGGGTATGGACGGGCTTTCGCCCTTGAGCGCGACCTTCACCCGCAGGTCCTCGTTACGGTCAAAGGAGAGAAGGTGGTAGACGACCGTGAAATCGCTTTCGGGCTGACCGTGGCGCTTGCGTCGAGTGCGCTCGTCAATGGCCGTCAAGTCGTAGAGCATCCTGTACGGGCCCTCGACGCCGGTCTTGAGGTACTCGAGCACTTCTCGCACCTTTTCCTTCGGGGTCCAGAAGGTCGGCACGTCGTCGGCCGTGGACTGCGGCTCGACCGAGCCCCCGCCGAACCTGGATGCGAGGTCCTGGATTATATTGGAGGAAACAATCATGCTGCCCCGATGGAGGCTTAAGGGCCTGAACAGATGGCCGAAACGGGCGTAAATTAATGGCATCCCTCTGAAAAATCAGAGATTTTTTCCCGCAGTCAAGGAAGGCCGTGAATAAAAAGCGGAGCATATATGACAATCTGCGAGCATTTTTATTCCCGTAACTACGCAGAGTCCGGGGAAAAGAATTAATTTTTAGAGCTTGCCGGTATTTTTCAGACCTCGTCAGGCTCCCTTAGCGTGGTAGCCTCTTTTCTCCAGCGCTTTTTTTCCCTGAGGACCGGAGGTTCCCTTCTTTCCGGCTCGACCTCGCCGGACATCCATGAAACCGGCCTCCTCTCGGCGGCTATCTTCTCCTGCAGGAGGATGAGCCCCTCTGTGAGCGCCTCGGGCCTGGGCGGGCACCCCGGCACGTAGACGTCGACCGGCAGTATCGAGTCGACTCCCTGGACGACGCTGTATATGTCGTACATCCCTCCTGAATTGGCGCAGGAGCCCATTGAGATCACCCATTTGGGGGCCATCATCTGCTCGTATACCCTCTTTACCATGGGCGCGACCTTTACGAATACCGTGCCGGCCACTACCATGAGGTCGGCCTCCCTGGGGCTCGAGCGGAGGACCTCGGAGCCGAAGCGCGCGATATCGTGCCTGCTCGTTATGCTTGCGGCCATCTCTATATAGCAGCACGAAAGGCCGAAGTTGAGCGGCCAGAGGGAATTTTTTCTCCCCCAGGCCACCATGTCCTCGAGCTTCGTAAGGATATAGCTCCGGCGCGGCCCTTCCGCGCCGGGAGGCCAGCCAGCATCTTCGGCACGCAGTCGCAATATCGCCCCCGTTCAGCTTTCAGAGCGGCTCTATCTTTCTCCTTATCTTCATGGAGGTGCCCCATTCGAGTGCCCCGAGCCTCCATAGATAGAAGAGCGCGGCAAGAAGTATGGATATGAAGATGAACATCTCGATGTACCCGGCCCATCCGGCCTCGCGGGCCGAAACGGCCCAGGCGAACACGAAAACGGCCTCCATGTCGAAGATGACGAAGAACATCGCGACCATGTAGAACTTGACGTCGAAATGGAGGCGGGCCGAGCCGGTGCCCACGACACCCGACTCATAGGGCACGGAGGTGAGCCTTCCCCGCCTCCGCTCACCCAGCGCGTGGGAGAGGACGAGCATGGCCCCGACGAGGATGACTACCGCCACGAAATACACGGCAAGCGGCCAAAGCGGTGCGTATTGGGCAGCAGCGCTCAAGCACATACCCCCGGTTTTCCTATTCGAAAGGCCTGATATACGGAGCGGGCGCGCTCCTACGGAATGGCGCGGAGCCGCATGGGTTCAAACGGCTCTCACTTAAAACCCTAACACACAAGGTCGGATTGTCAAGAAAGCCCGGCAGGGCTGGTAATCGGCATTTTGCAGCAGGAGCCCTCCGATTCCGTTTGACAGCCCTGGCCTGGTCAACTAAAATAGCCCGGTCATGAGAAGGCAGCTCCTTATAGTCCTGGCCGTCCTCTTCCTTTTTACCGGGGTCGGCCTGAGCCTGCATCATCACGAGGACGCGGCCGTCCACAAGGACTGCCAGGTATGCGCCGTTGCCTCGCACCACCAATCGGTCGCGCCGACCCTGGCGTCGTGGGCGCCGGCCTTATCCGTACTGTTCGTACTATCCACGGCCTTCTTCATACACAGGCCCGTACCAATCCTGAGCCGCAAAAGGGTCAGGGCCCCTCCTATTTTCTGAAATTCCAGCAGAGAACAGCATAACCGCAATAGCCGGCTGCGGAAGTAATCCGTAAACGCGCGGGCTCGCCCGCCTATTGACGGGCTATGGGCATCTATAGCCCTGTTGAGGAGGACAAACGTGAAATATCTGCTCTCTTTTCTTTTAATAGCTCTTTTTGCATTTCCGACGCACGCCGACGATATCGAGACACGTATAAAGAACCTTGAAGAAGCGCTCAAGTCCAAAGAGCAGGACGCGCTCTCCTCGAAGGGCGTCTTCGGCGGCTCAGCTCTCATGAACCCCAACATATCGCTCATACTCGACACCTTATTCTACAGCTCGAACCTCTCCCCTTCGGAGCTGGAGGAACGGGAGATCTCCGGGTATATGCACGAGGAATTCGAAACGAAGAAGGGCTTCAACCTCGAATCGGCGGAGCTCTTCTTCTTCGCGCCCGTGGACCCCTATTTCAACCTCTACGTCACGATACCAGTGACCGAAGAGGAAGTCGAGCTTGAGGAGGCCTATTTCGTGACCACGTCGCTTCCCGCCGGCTTTCAGCTGAAGGGCGGCAAGTTCAAGAGCGGCTTCGGCAGGCTCAATAGCCAGCACCGCCACAATTGGGACTTCGCCGACCCTCCGCTCCCGTACAGTGCCTTTTTAGGCGGCGAGGGTCTTATAGAAAAGGGAGTCCAGGTCACGTACCTCCCGGCCCTGCCGTTCTACACCGAGCTGGGGTTTGAAGCGCTCCAGGGAGAGAACGAGGTGCTTTTCCGGGAGGACGCCGCGACCGGCCCGCGCGCCTATGCGGCTTTCGCGAAGGCGTCTCTTGACCTTGACGACAAGTCCACGCTCCTTTTCGGTCCTTCTGTAGCCTTTGGCAAGACCGACACCGGCACCATCGAGGAAGACACTCGGTTCGAGGGCGACTCGACGCTCTGGGGATTGGAACTCACCTATAAGTGGACGTTTTCCGACAAGAAAGCCTTCAAGCTCCAGGCCGAATACCTCTTCAGGGACCAGGACGGCGATTTTACTGACGCGGATGAGAATGTATCGAATCTTGAAAGGGAGCAGGACGGCTACTATGTGCAGGCCGTCTACCAGGTCGACAGGTGGAGGCTTGGCGCGAGATACGACGGCCTCGGGCTTTTTAAGGACAAATACGTCCTCGATGGGCAATCAGAGGACTTCAGGACACCCTGGAGGGCGACTGCCGCAATCGAATACAACCCCTCCGAGTTCACGAGGCTCAGGCTCCAGTATAACCACGACAGGAGCCTGGGAGGGGGTGAAACCAACCGCGAGGTCTTTTTGCAGGCCGTATTCGGTATAGGCGCTCACGCCGCGCATAAGTTCTAACAGGTTGCTGAAAAAGTCACGAGAGCTGTCATTCTGAGGAGCCGAAGGCGACGAAGAATCTCGTGGTCCATCGATTATATCAGGTCGAGATTCCCGCTTAGCCCAGAATGACAGGCTGAAACAGTTTTTCAGCAACCTCCTAAGGAGGCGCCATGCTCATAAAAGCCTTTTTGGCCCTTTTCACGACCCTTTTACTTTCAGGCCCGGCACTGGCCGCCGAGCTTAATGTTCTTGCGACGCTCCCCTGGATCGGGAGCATCGCAAAAGACATCGGAGGAGACAGGGTCTCTGTTACCGTACTCGTAAAACCCAACCAGGACCCGCACCATATAGAGGCCAGGCCGAGCATGATATCCGCGGCACGGAAAGCGGATATCGTCATGTTCAACGGTCTGGACCTCGAAATCGGCTATCTTCCGGTCATTATCGAGTCGTCGAGGAACCCCAAAATCCAGCCGGGCAACCCGGGCTACCTCGACTGCTCCAGGTTCGTTGAGGCTATCGAAATAGACTTCAAGGCCGACCGGAGCCAGGGGGACGTGCACCCGCTCGGCAACCCGCATTACCACCTCTCGACCTCTCGAATGGGGAAGGTCGGAAGGGGCATTGCGGAGGCCCTCTCGGCGCTCGACAGCGGCAACAGGGCACTCTACATGGCCAACCTGGCCACGTTCGAGAAGAAACTCGCCGAGAGGAGGAAGGAATGGGACGGCAGGCTCAAGGGCAAAAACTATGTTGCTTTCCACAGGTTTTTCGAGTATCTGGCTGCGGACCTTGGTTTCAGGATAACAGGCTACATCGAGCAGCGGCCAGGCATCCCGCCCTCCTCCGGGCACATGGCGGGGCTGGTGGCGTCGATGTCCAGGGAGGAGCCGAACGCTCTCATTACCACCTCCTATCACGGTGGCAAGGCCGCCGACTTCCTCTCGAAGAAGACCGGGGTAAAAACGATCGTTCTGCCACACGAGGTCGGGAGCCGGGAAGGCATTGACGACTGGTTCGACCTCGTGGACAGGATCGTTCATGACCTGAGCGGGGAATAATAGATGTTGGAGGCCCTCAGCATACTCCTTTTCCCTTTCATGGCGTGCGTGCTCCTCGTCATCGCGCATGCCTGGTTCGGGGTGCATGTCATCCGGAGAGGGATAATATTCGTGGACCTCTCGCTCGCCCAGTTCATCGGGCTCGGGACCGCGCTCTCGTTCTTCCTGGGCCAGGGCGAAGGGAACGGCGCGGCCTTCTCCCTCGGGTTCGCGGCACTGGGGGCCTTCATACTCTCTTTTTCAAGGACGATATCGAGGCTCGCCAACATCGAGGCCTTTATCGGGGTCCTCTATATATTTTCTCTGTCGGCGAGCATGCTCGTCCTCGACAGGACGCCGCACGGCATGGGGGAGTTCAAGGCCATACTGAGCGGCAGCATACTCTGGGTCACGCCCGGGGAGCTTCTCTCCACCCTTGCCCTGTATTCCGCCATAGGGCTCTTCCATTTCATTTTCAGGAACAGGTTCCTGGCGCTCTCGTTCGAGGGACGGGGCGGCGGCGCATGGGAGTTCCTTTTCTTCCTGAGCTTCGCGCTCGTTCTCGTAAAGTCGGTGCAGATGGCCGGGGTGCTCCAGGTCTTCGCGTTTCTGGTCATCCCCGTGCTCGTCGGCAAGCTTTTAACTGACAGGCTCAAATGGCAGCTGGTCCTGGGCTGGGCCCTTGGCGCGGGGGCGAGCCTTTTGGGGCTCGTCCTCTCCTATACCTTCGACCTCCCGGCGGCCCCGCTCATCGTGGCCTCGCTCTGCCTTTTATTCTTTGCACTCCTCGCCCTGAGGCTTGCCGGAGACGCTGCGCGCGGGAACACCCTTTCCGGGTAAAAAACAGATTGCCAGCATGGCCTTGAGTGATATATAATGGCGTCCATGCGAAACCTGCTTTCCATAGCGCTCTCATCCGCTTTCATTTTCGCCTGCCTCGCCTCCGTGTCGGCTGCGGCTGACCCGGCCAGGGTGACTGCCGAGGAGCTGAAGGCCATGATAGAGAGAGGGGAGCGCGTAATCCTAATAGACGTCCGCACCCCTCAGGAGCACGCGGAAGGGCACATACCGGGGAGCGTCCTTATGCCGCTTAATACCCTTGAAGGGGTAGAGAGCCTCCCTGAAGACGGCCAGATAATCCTCTACTGCCGCTCAGGCAAGAGGAGCCAGACGGCCCGCAATATCCTCGAGCGCAAAGGCTTCAAGGGCCTCCGCGACCTGGAGGGCGGCATAAACTCCTGGATAAAATCCGGGGGCGAGTCCATCTCCGGCCCCGGGAAATAGCCTGCCTGTAAGCGCCAGCCTGACTCAACCCGCATATTATCCTCTAACCTGATATCTTTTACGGGACCTGAACCGACCGGCTGAATGTCTCACATTAGCCCTTGACAATTCGTCATTTGGCGAATTATAGTAGTGTAATGAATGAAATGCTCCAAATAGCAAAGGCCCTTTCCGACAGGGCGCGGCTCCGGGCCGTAATGGCCCTTTCCGGGGGCGAGCTGTGCGTCTGCCAGATAGTCGGCCTCCTGGGGCTTGCTCCTTCTACTGTTTCCAAGCACTTGAGCGTACTCCAGCAGGCCGGGCTCGTAAGCTCCCGGAAGGAGGGCCGGTGGGTGTACTTCAGGCTCGCGGGCCGGGACGCCTCTCCTTCGGCGCAGAACGCCCTCGGGTGGGTAAGGAAAGCGCTCGCAGGCGACGGTTCCGTTACGAGGGATTTGCTGAGCCTCCAAAAGATAACCGGGGTCTCAAAGGAGGAGCTTTGCAGGACACAGGCAAAAAAATGAGGGTGCTGTTCCTCTGCACAGGGAACTCCTGCAGGAGCCAGATGGCCGAGGGATGGGCGCGCCACCTCTGGGCCGAGAGGGTCGAGGCCGAATCCGCTGGCACGAACCCCAAGGGGCTTGACCCGCTCGCGGTAGAGGCCATGCGGGAGGCCGGGGTGGACATAAGCGGACATGCGTCTAAGGGCCTTGAGGCCGTGCGCGGCAAGCTCTTCGACCTCGTGGTCACTGTCTGCTCGGAAGCGGACGAGAACTGCCCTGTTTTTCCCGGCGCCGCGCGCATCGTCCATGCGGGCTTCGACGACCCGCCCAGGCTCGCAAGGGGCGCGCAAAGCCGCGAGGAGGCCCTCTCGCATTATCGGAGGGTCAGGGACGAGATAAGGGACCTCATGAAGAAGCTTCCCGACATGATGGACAAAGGTAAATGACGGCAAGACTTTCTTTCATCGACAGGTTCCTTACCCTCTGGGTGCTCCTGGCCATGGCCGCTGGCGTTTTCGCAGGGTGGGCCTTCCCTCCGCTTTCAGCGGCAATAGACTCCCTCGGGAACGGCACGACCAACGTACCCATAGCGATAGGCCTCATACTCATGATGTACCCGCCGCTTGCCAGGGTCCGCTACGAGGAGCTCGGGAAGGTATTCAGGGACGGGAAGATATTATCCATTTCACTCATCCAGAACTGGCTCATCGGCCCGGCGCTCATGTTCGGCCTTGCGGTCCTCTTCCTCGGAAACCACCCGGGTTACATGGCGGGCCTCATACTCGTGGGGCTTGCGCGCTGCATCGCAATGGTCATAGTCTGGAACAACCTGGCGGGCGGGGACTCGGAATACGCGGCCGGCATAGTTGCCGTGAACAGCCTCTTTCAGATTTTCTTTTACAGCATCTACGCCTGGCTCTTCATAACGCTCCTCCCTCCGCTATTCGGCGCTGAAGGCACTGTCGTACAGACCGGTATCTCCGACATAGCGAAGAGCGTACTCATATACCTGGGCATACCTTTCTTTTCGGGGATGGCCACGAGGCTCGTCCTCGTAAGTCTTAAAGGGCGCGATTGGTATGAGGGCTCGTTCATCCCTAAGATAAGCCCCATTACCCTTGCAGCCCTCCTCTTCACCATAATCGTCATGTTCGGCCTGAAGGGCGGGGAGGTTATGAGGCTGCCGCTCGATGCGGCCTTGATCGCCGTTCCTCTCCTCGTCTATTTCGTGGTCATGTTCCTCGTAAGCTTCTGGATGGGGAGGCGGGTCGGAGCGGACTACCAGAAGACCGCGACCGTAGCCTTCACCGCCGCCTCGAACAACTTCGAGCTTGCCATCGCCGTGGCGATCGCCACCTTCGGCATCCACTCCGAGGCGGCGTTCGCCGCGGTCATAGGCCCGCTTGTCGAGGTGCCGGTAATGATGGCGCTCGTAAACGTATCCATATATTTCAAGAGGAAGGTCTTCGGAACGGAAATCCATGTGCGCGGGACTGCATGAAAGGAACAACCCCTACCCGGTCTCCTTCAGCCTGTAGCCCGATCCCCTGACCGTCTCGATAAGCCCGCCGCATGGCCCGAGCTTCACCCTTAGCTTCCTTATGTGCGTGTCTATGGTCCGGGAGCCTGCGGGCATTTCATCTCCCCCCATGCGCCTGAGGAGCGTTTCCCTGCCGAGGACCCTGCCCCTGGAGTTCACGAGGGCCAGGAGGAGCCTGAACTCGGCAGCGGTAAGGTCGAGCCTCGTCCCGTCAGCGAACGCGGCGAACCTTTCGGTGTCTATGGAGAGCGGCCCGAAGCCCAGCACCTTCGGAGCGCCGACCTGCCCCTTTCTCAGCACCGCCCTTGCCCTCAAAAGAAGCTCCCTCGGGCTGAAGGGCTTCACAATGTAATCGTCGGCCCCCAGCTCAAGCCCCAGCACCCTGTCTATCTCCTCTCCCTTTGCCGTGAGCATGATTACGGGTATCCCCTTTGTGTCCGGGTCGGCCTTTAGCCGTTTCAGAATCTCGTTCCCGTCCATGTTCGGGAGCATCACGTCAAGGAGTATCAGGTCGGGCAGGGATTTTTTCGCAAGCTCCAGGGCTTCGGGCCCGTCCTCGGCCTCCAGGAAGCCGTACCCCGCATTGGAAAGGTTATACCTGAGGAGCTTCAGTATGTCGGTTTCGTCGTCTACCGCCAGTATGGTCTGTCTCATGCTGAAATTCTATTCCGCTATTGTTAAGGCAGTGTTACGGAAGAGTTGAGATACCATAAAAAAAGCCGCCCCCTGAGGGGCGGCTTTTTGCCGGTTTTTTCAGGTGCAGCCTATTTCTTCCAGACCGGCTCGCCTTCGCAGGTCAGCTGGCTTGCCCATGCCCCCTCCACTATCGAATAGACGCTCCTGGGGATGGGCACATAGTGGAGCGCCTTGGCCATTTCCTCCCCTTCTCTATATGCCCAGTCGAAGAAATCGAGGACCGCCTTTGTTTTCGAGCAGTTCTGCGAGTTTTTATAGACCAGTATGAAGGTCGCGCCTGCCATGGGCCAGGCTTCCTTGCCGGGCTGGTCGGTAAGGACCACCGAGAAGCCGGGCGTGCCTTTCCAGTCCGCTCCAGAGGCCGCGGCAATGAAGCTCTCCATCGACGGCCGGACAAATGCCTTGTCCCTGTTCTGCAGGCTCGTGTAGGCAAGCTTATTCTGAAGCGCATACACCAGCTCCACGTAGCCGATGGTGTTCTTTATCCTCTTCACGTAATTCGCAACACCCTCGTTACCCTTGCCGCCGACGCCGGCCGGCCAGTTGACCGCCGTGCCAAAGCCGACCTTGTCTTTCCACTCCGCGCTCACCTTGCTCAGGTAGTTCGTGAAAATCCATGTTGTGCCGCTGCCGTCCGAGCGGCGAACGACCGTGATGGAATCGGACGGCAGCTTAAGCCCGGGGTTCAGGGCCTGTATGGCCTCATCGTCCCACCTCTTTATCTTCCCGAGATAGATGCCGGCCAGCACTCCCGGGGTGAGCTTGAGCTCGCCTGGCTTGACACCCTTTATGTTCACTACCGGCACCACTCCGCCCACTGCCGCCGGGAACTGCATGAGGCCGGAACCCTCGAGGTCCTCATAGGTGAGGGGTGCGTCGGATGCGCCGAAATCCACGGTCTTGGCCTTAATCTGCCTTATGCCGCCGCCGCTCCCTATGGACTGGTAGTTTATCTTCGCGCCGGTTATCTTCCCGTACTCGTAGACCCACTTGGAATAGAGCGGGTACGGGAAGGTTGCGCCGGCGCCGTTTATGAGCCCCTCGGCCCTGGCGTTCCCGGCCATAAGGACCATTGCCGCGCATATGACGGTAAGAAGCATCACCTTTCTCATATCTTCTCCTTGTTCGATTTTTTTTACAGGGCGGGAGGGTGGATGCTCCCGCCCTGCCGGATGAAAAGCCCCGCAACTTTTTCGCGGGTATTTACAGGGTGTCTGCGCCCCTGTAAATTCTGAAATCCCCCAAGCAGGTGCTGAATAACTCTTGAGAGAACCTT
>DIDN01000082.1 GCA_002418185.1 Deltaproteobacteria bacterium UBA5799 | reverse complement strand
CCTCATGGCCGCCCTTATCGCTACTTCTTTAAAGTAGTCCATGCGGCCTCCGAGGCTTTCAGTTGAAAGGACCGGAAAAAGTTCAGCCCGGGCAAGACCCGGGCTGAACGCTCGGAAAATTCGGAAAATCTGGAAGCCTTCTGAAGAGAGCGGAAAAATCCCGCTCAAAAAAGCTACTTCTCAGCAGGACGGGCAGGACGAGCAGTCCGGCTTCGGCGAGTCCGATTCCTTTTTGGATTCCTTTGGCGCGCTCTTTGACGCGTAATCGGTCTTGTACCAGCCCGAGCCCTTCAGGTGGAAGGCCGAAGCGGATATCTTCCTCTCCGCCTTGCCAGAGCAGTGGACGCATTTCCTGAGGGGTTTTTCGGAAAACTTCTGCAGCGCCTCGAACTCCTTGCCGCAGTCCTTGCAGATATATTCGTAGATCGGCATGAACCTCTACCTCCGGGCCAGATTTTTCCTTCTTATATTGTAGGTACGAGCGACTGGAATGTCAATTTTAAAAAAAAGTCGGGCCGCTCCGGGATTTAAAAAAATATGGCTAAGGCTTTGATTTTATGGCAGAATGGTCCCGTTTGGCGGATACCCGTACTGCTGATTGGTTTGCCCCTTTTCCCCGCCTCACCATTTTTCATGGACCCTGATTCGTTTAAGAAAGAGAAGAGCTTGCGATACTCCGTAAGGAACGGGGTATTCGCGAGCATGATGAACGGCTTTACTCTCGACTACCTGACGCCCTTCCTCCTTCTCCTCGGCGGGACCATCAAGCACGTCGGGATACTGAGCGCCCTTCCGCACCTCTTTGCCGCTGTCGTACAGCTCAAGGGGCCGGACATCACGGATAGGCTCCGTTCGCGGAAGCTCGTTGTGGGCCTTTTCGTCCTCCTCCAGGCCTTGATGCTCCCGCCGATGGTGGGGAGCTATTTTCTGGGCGACTGGAAGGTGGCGGCCTTCATAGCGACGGTCGCGCTCTTTACCGCCTTCGGCGCGCTTGCCATGCCAGCGTGGGGGAGCCTCATGTCGGACCTCGTGGAAGAGGACAGGAGGGGCGCTTTCTTCGGGTGGCTGCAGAGGACGCTTGCCGTTGTGACGGTGCTTGCGACCTTCGCCGCCGGTTTCGTGCTCCACAGGGCCGAGCGGTCCGACGCCTTATGGGGTTTTGTCATCATATTCGGACTGGCCTTCGCCTTCAGGCTCGCCTCATGGGTTTATCTCCGGAGGATGCACGAGCCGCGCCTCGTCCGGAAGGAAGAGGACTACTTCTCGCTCCTGGACTTCGTCTCGAGGCTCCATAAGAGCAACTTCCTGAAGTTCGCGGTCTTCGTCTCGGCCATGAAGTTCGCGGTCAATATCGCCTCGCCGTTCTTCGCGGTCCTCATGCTCAAGAACCTCGGGTTCGGCTACATGACCTTCACAGTGGTCACGCTCGCCGCTACCCTGGCGACCATACTTTCCATAAGGCGCTGGGGCGTGCACGCGGACAGGGTGGGGAACCTCAAGGTGCTCCGCTCGACCTCGATGCTCGTGGCACTGATACCGCTCTTCTGGCTCGTGAACCAGAACCCCGTGTACCTCTTTTTCGTGCAGGTCTTCTCCGGCTTTGCGTGGGCCGGCTTCAACCTTTCGGCGTCGAATTTCATATACGACGCCGCCTCGCCGGGCAAAAGGGAGAGGTGCATCGCCTATTACAATTTCTTCGGGGGCGCGGCGCTCGCGTTCGGCTCTCTTCTGGGGGGATGGCTCGCCTGGGTGCTGCCCACGGGCTTCCTGGAGTTCAGGACCATGAACCTTATCCTCTTGTCCGCGATACTGCGTCTGGCGGTCGCGTTCTTCCTGCCTTTCAGGCTGAAGGAGGTGAGGGAGGTGGAGAAGATACGGACTTACGAGCTTCTCTTCAGCATGCTGAGGCTCAGGCCGGCTTTGGCCCGGTTCGGGAGGAGGGCCAGGAAGGGGGCTATTTCGTGATGTACGGGCCCAGTGTCTCCCTCGTGCCCTCGAAGGTGGCGACGGTCTTCCCGGCCCACTCGGGCCTTACTGCATACCCCCTGCCGTCGGCGGAGCAGGCGTCCACCGCCTCCCGGAGCACCTTTGTCATCGCGGCGACATAGCTCTTTGTCCGCTGCCTGCCCTCGATCTTGAGGGCAGAAACGCCCGCGTCCATGAGGCCGGGAAGTATCTTGAGGACGTTCAGGGATTCCGGGTCCTCGAAGGCGTATTCGTACCCGCCGGCGGGTGTCACATACCTCCCCTTGCAGCAGGTCGGATACGGCGAGGACTCGCCCTTGCCGAGCCTGTTGAGCGTGACCCCGTTAAGCTCTATGGACATTCCGCCGTCCGTGCCGGGGTTGAAGCGGACGAACCTGGAAGGCGAGCAGGCCCCCTCCGTGTTGGTCGAGGCGCCGGTCACGTAAGAGGAGAGATAGCACCTGCCTTCGATGTTTATGCAGAGCCCGCCCAGGGCGAAGACCTCTATCTCGGCGTCCGTCATTTCCTTCAGCCGCTTCATCTCATCGACGGTAAGGACGCGCGGAAGGACGACCCTCTTTATGCCGAAGTGCTTCCTGTAAAAGTTTATCGATTCGTAATTGGACGAGCTGGCCTGCGTAGAGAGGTGTAGGGCCGCATCCGGGTGGCGCTCCCTGGCATACCTGAGCACCCCGAGGTTGGCTATAATCACGGCGTCCGCGCCGAGTTCTACCGCGGCGTCTACCGCCTTGTACCATTTGTGGAAGGCGTCGCCCTGCGGGAAGGTGTTTATGGCTACGTAGAACTTCCGGTCCCTGGACCTGACGTACCTTATGCCGTCGGCTATCTCGGCGGGAGTGAAATTCAGCCCTTCGAAGTTCCTGGCGTTTGTCGAGTCGTTGAAGCCCAGGTATACCGCGTCGGCCCCGCTGTCGATAGCGGCCTTCAACGAGGCCAGGTTGCCGGCAGGCGACACAACCTCAGGTTTTACTTTCATAACGCCCCCAGGTCTTTTTTGCCGGACCAATATACAATTTCATATGTGCCCGGTCAAACCCGTTCTGAGGATGGGCTCCATATAGGACGGGCAGCCGGGTCTTCCGAAGTAATAGCCCTGGACGAAATCGCACCCGTACTCCCCGAGGAGCTTAAGCTGCGCCCCCCCCTTTTCCGTCATGCGCGGAACTGCCCCCAGGAGCTCTTCTGTCTGAAATTGTCCTTTATCCGGAGAGAATCGTCAAAAGCGGAAAGCCTGCCCGTGCCGGGGCGCCCCCGGCACGGATGTATTCAGAACGGCACGTCGTCCATGTCGCTTGGCGGGATGTCGTCGGCAGATACGTCGGAAGCGGAAGCGGCTGCGCCGGATTCGCCCCTCGGCCCGAGCATCTGCATGGAGTTGGCGAGGATCTCGGTCGTGTATTTCTTGTTGCCGTCCTTGTCCTCCCAGCTCCTTGTCTGTATCTTGCCTTCTATGTAGACCTGCTTGCCCTTGGAGAGGTACTCGCCGCATATCTCTGCGAGCTTGCCGAAGGCCACCACCCTGTGCCATTCGGTCTTGGTCTCCTTCTGCCCGTCCCTGTTGGCCCTGGTCTCGCTCGTGGCCAGCCTGAAGTTGGCCACCGCCATTCCGCCGGGTGTATAGCGCATCTCCGGGTCGGCCCCCAGGTTGCCGACCAGGATGACCTTATTGACGCCTGCCATATGGACCGGTTCTCCTTTCAGGCAACCTCTCTAAATTGATTCTTTTCCCCGGCCTTCCTTGATTGCGGGAAAAATCTCCAATTTTTAGTAGTTGCCTTCGATTGTGCGGCTATTATAACCACCGGCAAGGGAGCTTTGCAAGCCATTATTCCCCCGGACCGGCCCCCCATGTTTCCAGGTCCTTCAGGAACCCCAAAGCCGCGGGGTCCCCGAGCCTGTCCGCCTTTTTCATGCTGAGATACGAGTTCCTGTTGTCGCCCAGGTGCATGTAGGCCTTCCCGAGCTCGATGTGCGTGGAGGAATCGTACGGGTCGAGCTCAACCGCCTTCAGGAAGTCCTCTATCGCGTTTTCGTATTGGCCGGCAACGGCGTATGCCGTGCCGCGCGCCTTGTAGGCGATCTTTTCTTCGCCGTGCATGTCCACTACCACCGTAAGGTCGGCCAGTCCCTCCTCGTACCTCCCGGCGTTAATCAGCGCGCCCCCGCGGTACATGTACCCGTAGCTGTGCTGCGGGAAGAGTGTTATCTGGCGGTTCCAGAGGGAAATGGGGTCCTTCCAGACGGCTGCCTGCCTGAAGGTGAGGAATGAGAGGAGGGCCGAGATTGCTGCCACGGCGGCAAGCGCGGGGAGAAAAGCCTTCCTCTTTTTCATCACAACCATGCCCGCGCCTGCCGCTACGAGCATTGCGAGACTAATGCCCGGCAGGTATGTGTACCTGTCCGCCGCTGCCTGGCTGCCGACCTGCAGGAGCCCTATGACAGGTAGGAGCGTTATAGCGAAATATGCCCAGGCCGAGATATAGGCCCTGCTCCATTTGCGGAGATAAAAGGCGAGAGCGGTAATTGCCGAGAGCGCTGCAATATACAAAAGACTGAGGAAGTTCGGACCCGCTGCCAGCTCGCGCGGGTAGAAAGGCGCAAGCGCGGCTGGAAAAAGGAGTTTATATACATAAAAAAGGTATCCCCTTGCCGCGATATGTATCCTGCCCGCAAGCGGTAACTCGGCCACCGGGACTATCGACGCCCCTGCTTCCTGCGACCAAATGCCCATGAGGCCGGCGGCAAGGCTCAAGGCCAGGAAGGGCGATTTTTCAATTATGAGCCTTTTCCATCCGTCCCTGGCCGCCCTGCCAAGGGGGTAGTAGTCCAGTATGAGGAGCACCAAAGGCATGGTGACGGTCATGGGTTTACTGAGGAGCGAAAGGGCGAAAAAGACGAGCGTAAGCATGTATGATGCGGTCTTTCGGCTCGCAGCATAGCTGAGGTACGCGTGCAGGCCCAGGAGGAAAAAGAGGGCGTTCAAGACGTCTTTTCTTTCGCTGACCCATGCGACCGACTCGACCCG
>DIDN01000109.1 GCA_002418185.1 Deltaproteobacteria bacterium UBA5799 | reverse complement strand
CTATATTATATGGGAATAAGTGGTTGCAGGTCGGCATTTTGCTGAAAAAAGCTTTGTCTTTCCAGGCAGGACCTCAAGAACTTATATACTTAGAAAGGAGGTCCTGAACATGGCAAAAGGCAGAGTTAAGTGGTTCAATGAGTCCAAGGGTTTCGGGTTCATTGAGAGGGAGTCCGGTGACGACGTTTTCGTCCACTACTCCTCGATACAGGGTGACGGTTTCAAAACCCTGAAGGAAGGCCAGGAAGTAGAGTTCGAAATAGCCAGCGACGCCAAGGGTTCCAAGGCGGTAAACGTAATACCCCAGTAAGGCCCGAAGGACAAAGCCCCCGCGAAAGCGGGGGCTTTTTTTTTGCTCTGAAGCAGCCCCGCAGTTTTCCTGAAAAAACCGCTTGGAAAACCGATTTTTGTCGCTTTTTCTCAAATGTTTTTGCCGATATAATGCTTGGGCCCGCAACTTACCTGTTGCAAGCGGAATCCTGCTTGAAGTATAATAATTGTAACTTTTGTAACCTGCTATAATCAATTGAAGGCGGGCGGGTTACTGGCAAGGAGGTGTGGACTATGGTTACCGGGATGAAACCCATAGAGCACTTCAAAGAGCTGGTTTCCGGCGCGATGAAACGCCAGAAGGTCGACGCCGGCGAGCTGGCCGAGTTCTATCTCACTTCCCTTCTCACCAGCTTCCTGACAGTAGAGCGGCTCCCGGACGAGCCCCTGGCCATAACCTATTTGAAGGCCATGGGCGCCGCCAGGGACGTGCAGTTCCAGCAGATGAAGCAGCTCGGCGACGTCTCGCTCTTCACATCCGGTTTCTTCTCGGACAGCCTGAAGAGGAAGATAGTCGACATAGACTATTACATGGCAATGGGCTCGGCCTCGTACGGCTTCCTGGCCAACATGCACAGGGGCGGCAGGAACGAGGGGGTATCGAAGCTCTTCGGGGAGCTTGCGGATAAGTTCGCGACCTTTGCCGACGTCCTTACCGAGGTTAGCGAGCGCAGCAGGCTCACCTCCCCGGTTGACGTGCTGCGTATCTACGAGAGGTGGCTCCGCACACGGAGCAGGCTCGCGGAAAAGGCCTTGCGCGAGATGGGGATAGAGCCTCAGGACGCGAGCACGAAGTCGATACACTAAGATAAAAAAAGCCGCCTGTCCGGTCAACCGGTCAGGCGCTTTTTTTCAGCTCTCTATTGACACGGATCCAAGCGCACCTTGCGCGGAAAAAAACTTTTCTCAACGCAAAGCCCTCAAAAAAGTGCCTTGGCCGCTCCGATTATGATGGTCGTGAAGGCCGCCCCGGGCGGAAGCGGCGTGCGGACTGCGAGCCTCCCTTCTTGAAGGCGGTCTTCCGTAATATAGCCGAGGGCCAGGTCCTTTTGCGCATCGTCCCTGAAGGAGAGGAGCCTCCCTTCAAGCCCGTCGCCGTCTCCTTTCGTAAACCTCAAGCCGACTGAGCCGGTCTCTATCTCCACCTCCCTCGCGTCCTTGAAATACTCCCTGAACCTCTCTGCCCTCCATTCAGCCCTTGTTGCCGCGCCCTTGGGGACTGCCCGGGGCGGGACCCCTATTCTAAAGACCCTGGGACGCGACTGGAACCTGTAAGCGTCCAGTATGTGCCCCAGCTCGCCCTCCCTTTCGATTCCGACGACCACGTCCGGGGAGAGGAGGTCTATCTTGTACTGCTTGTAGATCCTCCCGATGCTCCCCGTTATGAGGCCCGTGGTGTCTATGACAAGCCTTTCGCACCTCTGGAGGGCCGCATCCATGAGGAGCTTCGCCCCTGCAAGGGACGGGAGGAGGTTCCCGGGCGGGCTGAGCGCGCCCGTGAAGTAGAAGCCCTCGACCGCTATCTCCTCCCACCCCCTGAACCCGCCCTTTACCATGCCCCACGCCATTGCCGCCGGCGGGCCTATGTGCGATTGCCCGGTATCGAGGTCGAGAGCGCCCGCCTCGCCTCCCATGGACAAGCGCTCAAGGAGCCGGCCCGCGACCGCGGTCTTTCCCGTGTCCGCGCCGCCGACGAGCATTATGCTCCTCGCTCTGCCGGAGGAAATGGCCTCCATCATGTCTTCTTCAGTAGAGTTCATGCGGGCCCCATGCGCCTCGTCCGGGCGCCGTAAAGCGTAGGATAACACAAAAAATACCGCCGCATGCGCGCCCGGATACGGCATGAAAATCTTCCGATTTTTTCTTTGACATTTTCCGACCTTTTGGTAATATTCAAACTGCCTTAATAATCCGGAGGTTATTTCCAAGGCTTTTACGCCTGTATCGCTCATTTCACCTGGTGCTTAAAAGAACCCCGCTATATGACACTCACGTTTCCCTCGGGGCCCGTATGGTCCCTTTTGCCGGCTGGGAAATGCCCGTACAGTACACGGGAGTGAAAGAGGAACACCTGGCGGTGCGCGCCTCCTGCGGGCTTTTCGACGTAAGCCACATGGGCGAGATAGAGGTCTCGGGCGACAGGGCAATAGACCTGGTCCAGCTCCTTATAACAAACGACATAGAGCGCGTATCCGACGGGCAGTGCCAGTATGCGCTCCTTTGCAGGGACAGCGGCGGCGTTGTCGACGACCTTATCGTCTACCGTTTCAACATGGACCGGTTCCTTTTCGTCGTGAACGCCTCCAACGCCGGGAAGGTCCTCGACTGGATGAGGGAGGTCCAGGCAAGGGAGGACTTTTCGGACGTCGATATAGAGGACCAGGGGGGCCAGTACGCCCAGCTCGCGCTCCAGGGCCCTGCCTCGAGAGAGGTTTTGAGGCCGCTACTTGATGCCGACCCGGCCGGGATAGGCCATTTCAGGTTCCACATCGGCCTCATAGGCGGGGATATCGAGGCCATTGTATCGAGGACAGGCTACACCGGAGCGGACGGTTTCGAGATATACCTTGCGCCCCAAGACGCAGAGGCCGCCTGGAAATTGATAACCGACGCAGGGAGCGCTCACGGCCTCCGGCCTGCCGGGCTCGGGGCCAGGGACACTCTGCGGCTCGAGATGGGCTATCCTCTCTACGGGCACGAGCTCGGAGAAGACATAACCCCCATGGAGGCCGGCCTCCGCAAATATGTGCGGTTCACAAAGGACTTCATCGGTAGGGAGGTCCTTGAAAGGCAGGCCAGGGAAGGCTGCGGAAGGACCCTCGTCGGTATCAGGATGATCGAGCCCGGAGTACCCAGGCAGGGCTACGAGATACACGCGGGCGGGGAAAAGGTCGGCGAGGTCACCAGCGGGACCTTCTCCCCCTCGCTTAACGTCGGAATAGCAATGGGTTTCGTAACGCCCGGGGCCGCCAAAAACGGTGCCGAGGTCAGCATAGCCATAAGGGGGCGGGCCGCCAGAGCGGAGATGACCACCCTGCCGTTTTACGGAAAGTAGCGGCTAATACCCAAAAGCAGGAAAGGAGAAGCACCGTTATGGAGTTCCCGAAGGACCTTAAGTACACCAAGGAGCACGAATGGGTTAAGGTCGAAGGAAAGATAGCAACCATCGGAATAACCGACTACGCCCAGGACTCTCTTGGAGACGTGGTCTATGTGGAACTGCCGCAGGAGGGAGGCTCGGTAACGAAGCACGAGCCCTTCGGGGTGGTCGAGTCCGTAAAGGCGGTCTCTGACCTGTACTCGCCTGTGAGCGGCAGCGTCGCCGAGGTGAACGACGCCATAATCGACAGCCCCGAGGCGATAAACGAAGACCCGTACGGGGACGCCTGGATGGTAAAGGTGGAGATATCCAGCCAGAGCGAGCTTGACGACCTCCTTACCGCAGACGAGTACCAGAAGTTCATCGAGGAAGAGAAGTAAGCCGCTGTGCCCTACATCCCCCATACCCTGGAAGACATCGGAAAAATCCTGAAAGCTGTCGGCGCGCCGGATATGGACGGCGCGCTTTCGGCACTTCCTGCAGACTTGCGCTCCCGGACCCCGCTAAATGTGCCGGCAGGGCTGTCGGAGCAGGAGCTCCTCGGGCACTTGAAGCGCCTCGGGTCCAAGAACTCGACCGTCGAGGACTATTCGAGCTTCCTCGGCGCAGGTGCGTACAACCATTACATTCCTGCCATAGTAGACAGCCTGGTTTCGAGGT
>DIDN01000125.1 GCA_002418185.1 Deltaproteobacteria bacterium UBA5799 | reverse complement strand
AGGACAGCGGCAAGGACCTTTGGCCATGCCTCTGGAAGTACGAGGGCAAGGCCCAGCGCCGCGGCCATCACCCCCATCTGGCTTACGCTCGAATACGCGAGGACGGTCTTCTTATCCTCCTGGAGAGAGCCCACGACCGCCCCGTAAAAGGCCCCGAAAAGCCCGGCGGCTATCATGAACAGGCCCCATCCGGGAAGCGCGGCCTCGCCCAGCGGCAGGAACCGTATCCAGCCCAAAAGCCCGGCCTTTATCATTACGCCGCTAAGGAGCGCGCTTGCCGGCGCGGGCGCCACTGGATGCGCCAGAGGCAGCCATACGTGAAGGACAACGAGCCCGGCCTTTATGCCGAAACCCGAGACGATGAGCGCGATAATGGCATCGCGATAGGTCGAGGCAGAGACTGCCGACTTGACTGCCGAAATGTCGGTAAGCCCGCCCATTGCGTCGGCTGCAAGGAAAAACCCGGCTGCGAGGAGGGCCTCGCCGAGGACGGCCATCGCCATGTACACCCTTCCGGCGCGGAGCGCCGCCCCGGTGCCGTCATGTATCACCAGCGCGTAGGCTGAAAAGGTCAGGAGCGCGAAGAACATGTAGAAGCCCGCGATGTCATGCGCGAGTATCACGCCGAAATTGCCGCACATGGCGAGGAGATGGAAGAAAAAGAAGCGCCTCCTCGGGCCTTCTCCCTCGATGTAATGGTTTGCGTACGCCCCGGCCGCGGCCCAGAGAAAGGACGTGAAAAGGAGGAACACCGCCCCGGTGTCGTCGAGGCCGAGCCTCAGGCCCAGAAGGAGGCCGGGGTATGTATGCACGGACCGGAGCCCCGAGAGCGCAAGCGCCATTGCGGGGAGCGTCGGCAGGAGCGCGAGCCAGAGCATGATGGACCGGCCCCTTACGGACCTGACAAGGGGCGCGAAAAGGAGCGGCAGGCCCGCTGCCAGCAGGGGGAGCCAGGGCTTAAGAGCGCCCATGTCCGGCAACACGGTCGCCTCCATCACCTGTACTCCCTGAGTGCGATGAGCTTCGCCCATTCGAGCGGGCTGAAG
Source organism: Deltaproteobacteria bacterium UBA5799 (assembly GCA_002418185.1). Lineage (GTDB taxonomy): Bacteria > Desulfobacterota > GWC2-55-46 > GWC2-55-46 > GWC2-55-46 > UBA5799. Next base: position 2,172 of record DIDN01000125.1, on the reverse strand, counting down.
GACCCGCCCGCGAGGAGGCCGGCAAGCACGGTAAGCGCGGCTGTTGCGCACATCGGCACCAGGAGCCACGGGTCGGCCTCGAACACCCGTCCGCGCTCCTTCTCTTCGGGCCAGGGGATAGTCCTTTTCCCGAACCAGAGCGCCCTTATGACCGGCAGGAAGTAGGCCGCGTTCAGGACAGTGCTGACGGCCAGGACCGCGAGCGCCCAGGGCTGGCCCGCCGAGAGCGCGCCTGTCCCGAGGTACCATTTCGAGATGAAGCCCGCGGTCGGCGGTACGCCGATCATGCCGAGGGCGGCGACCGTGAACGCGGCTGAAGTTACCGGGAGCCTCCGGCCAACCCCGTTCATCTCGCTTACGCGGTGGAGGCCTATGGTCTCGGCTATCACGCCGGCCGAGAAGAAAAGCGTTATCTTCATTATGCCCTGGTGCGCGAGGTGCACGAGCCCTCCCACGGTGGAGAGCGGCCCGGCAAGCGCTATGCCGAGGATTATGTAGGAGAGCTGGCTCACCGTCGAGAAGGCCAGCCTCCTCTTGAGGTCGTCCTGCGAGAGCGCCCTCACGGAGGCGTATAAGGTGGTCGCTGCCGCGGCCGCCGCCAGCGGCGCGGCAACTCCCAGCGCGGTGGCGGACTCGATCCCGTATACGTTGTAGACCACCCGCACTATGCCGAATACGCCGGCCTTTACGACGGCGACGGCGTGCAGCAGCGCGCTTACCGGGGCCGGAGCCACCATGGCGGTCGGGAGCCAGCCGTGGAGCGGCACTATGGCCGCCTTCACCCCGAGCCCGGCTATCAGCATGGCGAAGATCATGACCAGCGAGGACGCGTTTTCCGGGCCGAGGTGGCCGAGCGCGCCGCCGGTTGTGAACTCGAACGGCCCGGCGAGCGCATGAAGCCACAATATGCCGACGAGCAGCACCGCCCCGCCCGCCAGCGTGTAGCGGAGGTATACGGCCCCGGCGTCGAGCGCCTTTTTAGTCCCCCTGTGGACGACGAGCGGATAGGTGGTGAGCGTGAGCATCTCATAGAATACGAAGAAGGTGAAGAGGTTCCCCGCCAGGGAGATGCCCATCGTGGAGGTGACGCAGAGGCTGAAGAAGCCGAAGAACCGCCTCCTGTTGGGCGCGCCTTCGAGGTAGCCCACGGCGTAGGCGGTCGTGACGAGCCAGAGTACGGCCGAGAGCGTCAGGAAGATCATGGCCAGGGCGTCCGCCCGGAATATCATCTCGATGCCCGGCATTACGGAAAAGCGCATCTCGTACTCTTTTTCATGTAAAACGCCCCAGAGCATGACCGCCACGAGGGCGAGCTTCACCGTGGCCCCGAGCATGTTGAGGACGGTACGGAGCGAGTGCTGGCGCTCGTCCAGGCTGAATATGAGGAGCCCGGTAAGAAAAGAGCTCATGAGCACGAATATCGGCATCCAGTTTTCAATCGTCATAAGGCCCCTGTCTCACCGGAAAAACGAAAGCGGCACTGCCGCCCCCATGCCGAGTACAACCGAGAGCACGGCCAGCGCCATTGCGGCGGCCTCCATCCCGTACGGGACTCTCGATGTCTCCGCCTCGTCGCCCCCGTCCGCGAAAGAGCGCCTGAGGACCGGGAAGATGTAGGCCGCCGCAAGGAGGCCGCCTGCTATTATCACCGCGGCCCACCACCACTGCCCTGTCTCGACCGAGGCCTTGACGAGCTGCCATTTGGCTATGAATCCGCCGCTCGGCGGAAGCCCCATGAGGCTCGCACCCGAAATCCCGAAGGCGAATACGCTCGTCTGGGCGCTCTTCCCGGCCCCGGCGAGCCCGTCGAAGGAGTCGTTCCCGACGGACCTTATCATGCAGCCTATGGCCAGGAATATGGACGCCTTTGCCACGGCATGGGAGAGGGCCTGGTACACGGCGCCGGTAAAGGCGTCCGGGTTGGCCGCCATGGGGAAGAAGAGGAAGAGGTAGCCTATCTGGCTTACCGTCGAGTACGCGACGAGCATCTTAAGCCTTGTCTGCCTGAGGGCCATGAGCGCGCCCCAGATGACGGCAGCGCCCCCGAGCGCGCCGAGTATGAAGCCCGCCTGGGGCGCAAGGACGCTTTCGAACGGGCCAGTCCAGAGGCGGAGCACGATATAGAAGGAGGCCTTTACGACGAGCGCCGAAAGTACGGCGCTAACCGGAGAG
>DIDN01000079.1 GCA_002418185.1 Deltaproteobacteria bacterium UBA5799 | reverse complement strand
AGCATTTTTATTCCCGTAACTACCCAGAGTCCGGGGAAAAGATCAATTCTCAGAAGCTGCCTCATCTCAGGCTCCCCACATACGCGGCAAGGCCCTTCATCTCCTCGTCGTTGATGATACCGGAGTAGACCGGCATCCTCTTTACGGGCTTGAAGACGGCGGGCCTCGAAAGGTAGGCGTATATCCAGTCCGGGTTGAGCCTCTCTGAGGCGTCCGCAAGCGACGGCCCGGAGTACCCTCCCACGGTCTTCCCCCTCGTCCTCACCTGGTGGCAGCCGTAGCAGGAATACCTCCTTACGAACGCGATCCTGCCCCTGGGGTTGTCCAGGGCGCGGATGCCGAGGGGCTTAACGTCCGCCGACTTGAGGCTCATGAGGTAAGCGGCCACGTCAGACGCCTCCTGCCCGGAAAGCCTGGGGTGGCCGCCCCTGTTCCTTTCGGTAATGGAATTGTAGGCCAGGGGCCTTATGGGCTCCGGGTCTGCGAGCCACCTTTCGAGGAACCCGGCCTTGAACTTGCTACCCGCGTACCACAGTTCAGGGCCTTTTTTGGCGAGCTGGTCCTTTATGGTCTTTTCAGCGGCAGGACCCGAGACCTGGTGGCACGAGGCGCACTTCCCGGCCTCGAAAGCCCTTTTCCCCTCAGGCACCCCGGCCTGGGCGTCGGTCGCCACAAACAGGGCCGCGCCCAGGACTGAAAGAGCGGCCAAATAAACGGCTCTGGATATCTTTACTCCGGAAATCATGTGCAGAATCATGGTAACGGGCCGGGGTTCTTTTGTCAAGGTTTTTGAGGCTGAAAAGCCCTTTCAAAACGAGGGCTTCCAGATTATTCAGGCAACCTCTGAAAATTAGAGATTTTTTCCGAAATCAAGGAAGGGCGGGAATAAAAAGCGGAGCATGTATAATCAATATGTGAGCATTTTTATTCCCGTAACTACACGTGGAAAAGATTCAGTTTTGAGCAGCCTGTCAGAGGTTGCCTTCAGATGATCTCGTACCTTTCCTGGTGGAACCTCTCGACCGGCTTTACGAAGACCTTCTTGCCGAACTTCCGCTCAAGGTCCTGTATGGGGGCTGGGTCTTCCTTGATGCGCTCGGAGACAGACGGGCTCACGTACAGGGTCGCCTTCTTCTTGCGGACGGGCAGTTCCCTTGCGAGCTCCCTGTAGATGTCCATTATGATAGTGTCCTTGGCCTTTATGAGGGCGTTCCCGTCGCAATAGGGGCAGGCCTCGCAGAGCGACTGGGAGAGGCTTTCCCTCACCCGCTTCCTCGTCATCTCGACTATGCCGAGCTCTGATATCTTCAATATGTTGGTGCGGGCCTTGTCGGCCTTCAACGCCTCCTTGAGGGTGTTGTAGACCTTCTCCCTGTCGGACTGCCTTGCCATGTCGATGAAGTCGATTACTATGATGCCGCCGATATTCCGAAGCCGGAGCTGGTAGACTATCTCCTTTACGGCCTCGAGGTTGGTCTTGACTATCGTGTCCTCTGAGCTCCTCTTCCCGACGTATTTGCCTGTGTTGACGTCAACGGCGGTAAGGGCCTCCATCTGGTCTATGACGATATGCCCGCCCGAGCGGAGCCATACCTTCCTTTCGAGCGCGTCCGTGAGCTCTATCTCGACGCCGCGCGCGTCGAATATGTCCTCCTTGCCCTCGTAGAAATCGAGCCTGCCGGCGAGGTGCGGCATGAACTCCTCCAGGAACTTCCTGGCACGCTCGTACTCGTCCCTGGAGTCGATTACGAGCCTTTCTATGTCCTCGGAGAAGAGGTCCCTTATCGTCCTCAGCGAAAGGTCAAGCTCGGCCCAGACGAGCCCCGGGGTCCTCACCTCGTCTTTTTTCTTGAGGATGGCCTTCCAGAGCTTTATGAGAAACTCCATGTCGGCCTGTATCTCTTCCTTCCTCATGCCCTCGCAGACGGTCCGTATGATGAAGCCGTACCCCTGGGGCCGTATGGAAGAGACTATCTCGCGGAGCCTCTTTCTCTCCTTCTCGCTCGATATCCTTCTGGATATGGCGATCTTATCGTAGGTCGGCATGAGGACCAGGTAGCGGCCCGGGAGGGAGGCATAGGAGGTCACGCGGGCGCCCTTGGTGCCGATGGGCTCCTTCGCGGCCTGGACCATTATCTCCTGGCCCTCCTTCACTATGTCCTGGATGCGGACGTTCGCGTGCCGCTTGTGCTCCTCCTCGTCCTCCTCGAAGCCCTCCGGCGGCTCCTTTATGTCCGAGACGTGGAGGAACGAGGTCCTCTGGATGCCTATCTCCACGAAAGCGGACTGCATGCCGGGAAGGACCCTCACTATCCGGCCCTTGTAGATGTTCCCGGTTATGCCCCTGTCCTTGGCCCGCTCCACGTAGAACTCGGAGAGCCTGCCCTGCTCGATAAGCGCCACCCTCGTCTCAAACGGGTTCGAGCTTATCACAAGTTCTGTTTTGGTGTTCTTCATACCCGCGATGGACGCTCCGCTTGGCGGGAAGGAGCGCCTTTACTGGACGGACCTGGTCTTCAAGATGGGGATTAAGGTTGCGGATTCCCTCGGCAGGCCGAGAAGGCACGAGAGCACGTCGTGAGGCCGGACCGATGCGCCTGAGGCTTTCCTGAGCGTAAGCCTGAGCGTATGGCCGTCTACCCGGGAAAGCCCGTTAACGAGCGGCCTCAAATCGATTTCCCTTGTCCTGCCTTCCCTTTCGATACTTACCGGAACGGAGTCCCTGCTGAGAAAATCCCTTAAAAACCCATCAATTCTTTCAGAATCTATATCCAAGCCCAAAGGGCCGTCCTTCAATGTAATAATGTACTCTGTCATGATACCAGAGGGGAGAG
>DIDN01000117.1 GCA_002418185.1 Deltaproteobacteria bacterium UBA5799 | reverse complement strand
GAAATAAATGGCCGTAGACGGCCCATTCCTGAAAGGTGCCGGTTCTCGGTAATCATCCAAATCGACAGTATTCGGCAATATTGCGATATCACCTTCTAAGCCCATTTCTTCCAATTTGTTTTTAAGAAAGCGGCTGGTAGCAATGAATACATCGATTTTCCCGTATATCCTCATTAATCTATGGAGCGTCATTTCCAGTGCGACCAGGACGCTGTTGGCGAAAGAACCCTTGTGACATCTGTTGATTGCGGCCTTGTAGAAGCGTCCGCCCCTGCAGTCCTCGCAGACGCGTCCGTTGGCGAGCATGGCGTATGAAGGACAGACGAGCTTGTAGTCCCTTAACGACATGACGACAGGAAGGCCTCTTCTCTTGAACTCGTCTATTATCGAGGGCGAAAGCTGGTGCGCAATATTGTTGAGATGAACGATATCGATTGGATATTCGTCGAGGAGCTTCGAGACCATCTTTTTTGCCTCGAAGGAATAGAGAAGCCGACCGGCGGACTTAACCCGCCCGGCAATGGAACTCTTCCCATAGTCCACGTTTGAGACGAAAAATTTCGAGAATTCGCTCTCGATGTTCGATGGGTGGTCCATCGAGAAATAACGGACCTTATGCCCCTTTTTTTCAAGCACCCTGGCTGTCTCGAACATCGAGACCTCGGCCCCGCCCCTGCGGTAAAAGAACTTATTGGCAAATAGGATGTTCACGGCTTTGAAAACAGGTCACCTTTCCTGCTCTGTCAATGTATGGCAGAGGCACATCTATCTTCCCGGTACTTCTTCATTTCAGCCTCGAACAGGGACTCCGCCTCCCCTGAGAAATTCTCCTCCCATGGAAGCATGCTACGCAAAGGGAACCTGGCCACGATAGAAGGGGAATAGTCGTTTATGAGCCTCCATCTCTTCCGCTCCTCGTCTATGTCGATCTTCCAGTTGTCGTCCCTGTGGAGCATCATTCCGAACCTCTTTCCGTTCTTCTCCGTAACATTTTCGAACGCGTCCACATAGAACTCGATATTTGCGCTTACCGGGGGATAGGTCTCGCAGATTATCCCGTCTATGTGCGGTGATGCGGCCATTCTCTCCAGGTCGACCCGACCCCGCGCTGCATGCCCCATGCGCCCCATTTATGCGTGGCCGGGACCGTAAATGACTCGTCTTCTATCCTCTCGTAAGGAAGGCTCCAATGGTGGAGCCCGAAATAGATGACCCCCCGCCATCCCGGGTTGTCCGCGTTCGCTCCGTTCGCCGAAGCCGCGATCTGGTCTATCCATGCCTCCTGGAACTGGCCGGCGATGAACTCGTGCCAGTGCTTCCATACGCCTTCAGACCTCGGTAGCTCGCTGAACGACTGCCCCGGGCGGACCGTCTCCGGGACTTTGTATCCGGGGAAATATCCGGTCACCCCACCGCCGTTCGCAACCATATCCTGCCTGTGCACCGGGAATCTGTCGACGAGCCTGCCGTTGAAGGTCACGTTGTTTCTCCTGGAATATTCCCTCCAGGCATCGAGAACAGCCGGGCTGTACGTGGGGTTGTTCCAGTATTCGAACCTGTCGTTGTTCCCCTTTTTCTTGTTCCCCAAATAGACAAGGACGTCCTCGTTGAAAAAATACCCGTGAAGGAGTCCCCTGAAAGGCTTAAGGTACCTCTTTTCATATTCGACGAGGAAGTCGGAGACGGCCTCATGGTTCAGGACGTCGAAAAGGGGCCTGCCGTCAATTTCAGCGGGGATTATTGTACCGTCCTCGAGCATCCTGTGTGCCTGATAGCCGGGAGTTATACTGACGAAAGCCCTGACCCTCTCAAGGAGCCTCCACGATGTGGCCCACAGCTCTATCCCGTAGTCCCTGGCGAGCTCGGCTATCTCCCGATGCGCAGCGAGGTCGGCGGCGGAGTAAAAAAGTGTCTCGTATTCGACGCCGTCGACCCTGCCGCTTATATTCCTGAATATCCTGTCAGCCTCGTCCGCCTTGCTTACAGCGCCGAACTCGTTGCTGTTATAGGTGCTTAATATCTGCACCAGGAGATATACATCGCATTCCTCCTGGGCAGCGTCGCTTATCCCGTCCGGCTGGGCCGCCCTGTGGAGCGTAAGTGCGAACAGCCCTTCGCCTGTGTCTATTACCGCCATGTGCGGCTCGATCTTTGCGAGGACGCCGGCACCGAAGACTGAATCGCCTATGCCGAACCCATCGCGTTCGCCGGTCTCGGAGTTGAGGAAAAAGGCCCTGCTCAGGCCGGAATCTGCAATGGAGGTGCCTGTGAGCTCGATAGACCGGGCCGGGAAGCCGCCTTTCGGCTCGTAACCCGTTGCGCCTCCCGCATGCCCGGTCCCGGTATCGAAGCCGTGCGCCCCGGCCTCGGGGAAGGCGTCTATCACCGCAAACCGGGGTTGAACGGCGCTATAAGGGCGTGCAGGCCTTGCCTGGATTTTATCGCCGGCAGCCTTCACTGCCGGCGCGTCCTTCGCATATGAGAAATGTTTGCGCGCCATAGTTATCCCGACGGTCAGCGAAAAAACGGCGGTCACCAGGAGAACCCCCGCCAGGATATTTTTTGCAGGTACGGTCCGCATTGCGTTTCCCTTAACAGGCCATGCCGCCCTGAACGGGCACGGCGCAGAAAATGCCGCGCCCCGGGCATTTGCACGGTGTCATGCCCCGGGCCCGGCCGGAGGAGACGCTCTCCCCGACTTCTCCCGGAAGCGCGAAAGGTAAATACCCGACATGCCGAGGTAACTCACGATAACGAAAGCGCTGTTCAGTCCGCCTGCAAAGCCCATGATGACGATGACCAGAGTGAACCCCGCCAATGCGCTGCCGAGCCTGTTCATGTAAAGGTCGCCATTTTTTCCGAAGAAGGCGCGCGCCTCCCGCAGCCTCGAATACAACGCCACGAAGATCATCGAGTAGGCCAGAAACCCGACCACGCCTGTCTCCGCCCATATTACCGGCCAGAACTGGTCAATGCCGTTTATCCTGAATGCGTATTCCCTGAAAAAGTACGGCCACTCTTCATAGACGCCGCTCTCGAAAAGTATTGAGGCGAGCCCGCCGAAGGTGCCGGGCCCGAGCCCCAGGATTATGTGCTCGCCGAGTATCTTCAAGGAGTAAATGAAGGCATACAGTCGGAAATAATTTTCAGGGTCGTAGGACATGCCGTCCGTAAGTATATCAGAAATGTCCTCGTAAAATGAGAGCGCCGTAATGAGGAGCGGGACGGTTAGGAGCGCGAACGCCAGTCTCGCATTGAGCCTGCTCAGGAAGAAGAGCATCACCAGGAAGCCGAGCCACGCCTGTCTCGAAAATGTGAGGAGTATCAGAAGGGCCGCGAGCCAGAGCGCCGCGTGGTCGCCGGGCCTTTTTTCCGGCCTGCTGAAAACAATGGAAAACACGAACACCCCGAAGATCCCTATGTAGTTGTGGTTGCCCTGGCCCGAAAGGGAAATTACGCGGTAAAGGCCGTAGCGGGCGTGCTCGGCCACGAGCACACCTATCCCGGCCTCGAAGAAAAAGGCCAGCAATTCGCCTGTCAATGCGAAGACCGCAAGGACGATGCCGATATACTTGAACGCCGAAACAAGCCATTTCAGGTCTCTATCGTCGAACCTCAGCATCTGGAACGCGAACAGGAACATGATGTTCTTCAGGAGGTCGTAGACGCCGAACAGGCCCTGGAGCGGCTGCACGCCGTTCAAGGCCATGCTTGATATGGAGACCGCCGCAAAAAGTCCGATCCATTTGCCGAGGCCCAGGAAGGTCACACCGTACAGGCTGCTCCGGAGACAAATGAAGGTGAAAAGGAACGCAATACAGGCGAATAGTGCGGCCTCGTCAACCAAGCTCAAATATCTTATCGAGACCGGGAGCTCGGAGCCCGGGTAATAGTTCGCCCATATCGTCCTCGGGAGCGCCTGGAAAGGCAGCAGGCACACTGTCAGCAAAAGCGCCTTTCTGAAGAGACTGTCGATTCTCAAGCGGTCAAGCATGTGTGATTGCCTTCCGGAAGTCTCCAGCCATCAATTGGCGGCATATCCGGGCTCGATGAGCCTTTTGATCTTTATATGAAAGATGTAACTCAGTGCGGCGACAGTTATGACCTCCGTGGCTATCATCGCCTCTGCCGCCCCTGCAACGCCCCGCGCCAGGACAAGCGCCGGCCCCAGGACGGATATGACCAGGACCCCGGACATGGAAATGAGGTTGTGGAGCCTTTGAAGCCCCGCCGCTGAAAAGGAGTTCCCGTAACTGTATCTTGCATATATCAGGGGGACCAGCCAGACGAGGGTTTTGAATATGCCCACGCTCTCCTCGTACTGGTCGCCGAAAAGAAATATCACGAGGGCCGTCCCCCAGATGGTGCCGACCGCCCCTATCGGCGTCCCGATCGCGAGCATTACGGACCTCAGCCTCCGCTGTGTGGAAAGGAACGCCTTCCTGTCCCTGACGAAATGCTCGGAAAGGACCGGGTAGAAGGCCGTCGGTATCAGGTAGCCGGCGCTGCAGGCGGCAAGGATTATCCGGTAGGGCGCGGAGAAAAGGCCGACTTCGTACGAGGTCATGAATAACTGGATGAGGAGGACGGGTATGAAGATGTACAGGAGGAAAAAACCTCCGGAGATGGTGAAATAAACCGACTCCCTTATGTGATGGAGCCAGAGGCCGGGCTGGAAAGCGGGGCGGAAGCGTACGCCCGTTATTCGCTTGAGCGCCAGTATCAAGGTAAGCGACCCGCAGAGGAACGAAAGGGACGAAAGGAGCGCGGCCAGGGCGGTGTCCGCCGGGTCGTCGACGAAGACAAGGACCGACGCCAGGAACACGCCGGAAGTTATGAAGCTCCCGACGGCGATGAACTTGAACTTTTCGAGCCCCTTCAACACCCAGTCCGGATAGAACGAGTTCGTGAGCAGATAGAGGCCTGAAAAGAGATAGACGAGCCTCGCTTCAAAGGGCATATCCACCATGAAAAGGACGCCGGAATAAATCGAGAAGAAGGCCAGCCCCGAGACAACCCTCAGTGTAATCAGCGCGTTAGCAATCGACTCGGCATCACCCCTGCTCCGGGCGATCTCCCTTATCCCGTACATCCCGATCCCTATGTCGACCATCACCCACAGGTAGAGGGTTATGATCTGGGCGACGGAGAAGACGCCGAAGTTGGAAACGCCGAGCACCCTTGCGAGGTGCACGTTCGTAATGAAGATGACTCCTTTCGAGACGCCCTCGCCCAGCAGAGACCAGAGGAAGTTCGAGGCGACCCTCCTCTCGGAGAAAAATGAACCGAGCCCGGAGCCCATCGCGCCCGCCACTACGAGCCTGGACCCGAAGCTCCGCCTCTTCTCCTTGAAGCCTCGATATATTCGGCAAGGAAAGCTGCGAAGAGCGAAAGGAAAAGCGCAGAAACCGTCGATGAGACAACTATCAATGCGCGCCTGGGGCTTGCCTTCCTGTCGGAGGGGACCGCGATATCGAGCACCTGCACGGTGGGGCTGTCCTTTGCCTCCTGTATCCGCGCCATCTCGTACTGCTGGGTAAGGAGCTCGAAGAGCGTCTGCTGGACCTTGGCGTCCCGTAGAAGGGTCGCGTACCTGAACGAGATGCCTGGGATGTTGTCGGTCGGTATGAATATGTCCCTTGCCGCAGGCCTGCCGGACTCGAGTTCCCTGAGCTTCTGCCTGAGCCCCAGCACTTCTGCCTTGAGGACGCCTGCCGCCGGGTTCTCTTCCGTTGCGAATGAAAGTAGGGTGGAGAGCTCGACCTCCTTTGCCATGAGCTGCCCCTTGACGGTGCCTATGGCCTCGATTATCGCCTTCGACTGGCTGTCGAGGCTCACCGCCTTGTGCCTTTCCTGGAATGCCTTCAGCTCGGTCTCGGCCCTTTCGAGCTCCTGCCTGGACTCCTTGAGCCTCTTCTCGGCAAACGCCCTCATCCTCTGGCCGGACGTCATTGCCGAGCGGCCCAGCACCTTGTCGAGCTCCTCTACGAAGGCGTTCGCAATCAGGGCCGCCCGCTCGGGCGACCTGTCGAGCACCTTTACGGAGATTATTTCCTCCTTCGTCTTCTCGATCCGGACCTTCTTGGAAAGAGAGGCCCTTGTCTCGTGGACGGTCTTTTTGCCGTACAGTTCCCGGAGCCCGAAGCGCTCTATTATGGAGTCGGCCACGCTCCGGCTCTTGAGGATGCCGACCCACAGGTCGGAAGGCGACTTAAGCCCCGGGATGCTCCCGGATAGCGCCGCGAGCCCCGGAGCCTGCGACAGCCAGGCTCCGGAGCTTAGGAGGCCTTCGTCCCGGGGCGGCATTATGCTCGCGGTGGAGGCGAACTGCCTGGGCAGGAGGAGGCTTGCAATTACGGCGATTACGAAGGCGGACGCCGTCACGGCGCCGACCATCCTCCGCCGCCTTGAAACTACCGATATGTAATCCTGGAGCGTAAGCTCGTCCCGCATGTCTGCCATCTCAGAAGTACCTCTCTATTCCGATGCTGAAAAAATGTTCCTGCCGCTTCCAACCGGGATGTTCGTCGAGTTCCCGCCGGATGCGTCCCCCGGCGCTGAAACCATAAGGGATGCTGCTGCCAAAAAAAGAGAAGCAAAGGAGGAAGGGCCTGCGGGGCAAAAACTACCGTTCCTTTCCGGTCCATAAGGCGCGGGCAGCGCAAAAAAAACACGAGCCGTTCCAGGTTCTATATGCCTGTCCCCCTCAGTACTGCCGGCACCGTCTTCAGGATTATCTTGAGGTCAAGCCATAAGCTCCATTTGTCGATGTATTCGAGGTCCAGCCTGACCCAGTCGGTAAACCCTATCTTGTTTCTGCCGTTCACCTGCCAGAGGCACGTGATCCCGGGTTTCACCGAGAGCCTCCTCCTCTGGGCCAGGTCATATCGTCCCGTCTCGGACGGGAGCGGCGGCCTCGGCCCGACTATGCTCATGTCGCCCTTGAGGACGTTAACGAACTGCGGGAGTTCGTCTATGCTGTACTTGCGGAGGAACCTGCCGAAAGGAGTGACCCTCGGGTCGTTACGCGACTTGAAAACAGGCCCGCTCATCTCGTTCAGGTGACTAAGCGAATCGAGCGCCCTGTCGGCGCCGCTGACCATGGTGCGGAACTTGAGCACCTTGAAGCGCCTGCCGTTCTTGCCGCACCTTTCCTGCCTGAAAAAGACGGGGCCCGTGGAGGTCAGCTTCACGCCTGCGGCCGCGAAGGCGAATACCGGTGAGGCAAGCAGGAGTATGAGGGACGAAAAGACGAGGTCGAGCGCCCTCTTGAGGACTACGCCCCTTTCGTGCGTTGCAACCGGGTTGAAGGTCATGACCGGCCTGCCGGCGAGTTCGTTCATCTCCATGCTGGCGATGCTGTGCCTGTACAGGTCCATCACTATGCTGGCCTTTATGCCGACCTGTTCGCAAGCCATTACAGGCCCCTCTATTCTGTCGAGGAGCTTTCTGATCACGACGAACACGACCTCGTCGACCTGCACGGTGGTAATGAGGCGCTCAAGGTCCTCTACGTCGCCGAGCACCCGCTCTCTGGAGGGCGCGGGCCCCGGCTCTTCGACTCTGCCGACGCTCACGAACCCGAGCACATGCACGCCCCACTGCTTCTTTTCCTCGATAAGCTTCGCGAACTCCAGGGCCCGCCTCCCGGTACCCACTATCAGCATGGTCCTGAAGTTGTAGCCCTTTTTCCTCAAGTAGCGGGTAATTAGCAGGACCGATGCCTTGAAGGCCAGGAGGAGAGCCGAGTTGACGACGAAGAAGACAATGATGAGCGCCCTGCTTACGTATTCGAGCTTGAAGGCGTAAAGCAGCGTCATGAGGACGATAACAGCGGCGGACGACCCCTTGAGGACCGGGATGAGCGTCTGCGCGAAGCTCTTCGTCCTCATCGGGCCGTAAGCACCGCAGTACCTGAGGAGCCCTGCCCAGAGGGGCAGAATGAAAATCAGCAGGAACGAATATTCGGAAAAGGGCCTCAGGGCAGGGAGCTCAGTGATTGAGGCCCTTATCGAGTATGCGGCAAGGAACGAGAATGCTGTAATGGCAAGGTCGGCGGTCTTGAGGCCGCCGGAGATGATCCTGGTGTTTTCCCTCAGCATCGGATTCCTCTCAAGGTGTTGTCGCCAAGTCTCCGGCCCCCGCGGGTCAAAACGCTACGATAAGGACGCCTGCGGTAACTGCGATCTGATAGAGTATCTGCGTGATATCCTTGAAATCCCTGAGGAACGCCGTCTTTTCGACCTTCTCGGGAACGACTATCGTATCTCCCGGCTCAAGGGCCGCGGAGATCAGGCCCCCTCCGGTCCATTTCCTTGTCTCACGGTCCCATCCCATGATGAAAGACGCGCTGTTGCTGCTAACTGCGGTCCCGTCCACCTTGAGGATGTACATACTGTCGCTATCGGCGCTTTTCGTAAGCCCTCCGGCCTTCTTCAGGTAGTCCTTGACTCTGAAGCCCGCCTTGTGCACGAAGGCGGTCTGGTTGTAGACTGCGCCGATGACCTGTACCTGGGCGGCCCGCGCGGGGATGTGGAGGTGGTCGCCTTCCTCAAGGACGAGGTCGGATTCGCTCCCCTTGAATTCATCCAGGGCGTCGAGCCTTATGCTTATCCTCCCCCGGGCCTTTGCGGCCTTCATCTTTGCGAGGACGCCCAGCCTGTTCGAGAGCGCGGCTTCCTCGAGCCTGGCCGCCTCTTCATCCAGGGCCGAGCCGATGCCCGAGGCCGACTGGGCGAGGATTTCCCTTTCGAGCCTGTCGAGCGCCTCGTCGAGCTGGGCCTGCTGCAGTTCCCTTACCGCTTCCCTTCTGAAGACGGCGCCGCGGAGGTAGGCCTTGTCGGTGAACCCCCCGGCGCGCTCTATGAGAGACGAGGCGCTCTCGCCTTTTTTAATGGTATACGTCCCCGGGAACCTCACCTGGCCGCTTATCCTGACGGTCCTGTAAAGCTCCCATTCCGGAACAGACCTGACAAACAGGTAATCGTTCTCCTGAAGCTCGATATTGTGCTCAGGGTCTCCTGCGAGCGCCTTGTCGAGCTTTATTAATATCTTGCTGGTCACGGGCCCGGACTGCTCCGGAGTAATCCTCGTAAGCTCGGCCTCTTCGGTGTACGCGTAATACCTGGGCCCGCCGGCAAGGGCGATAAGGTCCCTGACCCTGAGGCCCGAGCCGATGCCGAACTCGCCGCCCCTCTCTACAGCCCCTTCGAGCCTTGCCATCTTCCTGTCGGCTATCACAGGGAAAACCGTAACGAGGTCTCCGGGCTGCACCCTGATGTCCGCCGCGTCCGAGGCCGAGAGGTCCGCCTCAAGCACTGCCTCCCTGGTATTTTCCATTACCCTGTCGATGCGGAGCCTCCCTTTGATCGCTGTTTCGTTGAGCCCGCCCGCGAGGGCGAAGAGCTCCTCGGCGCTCGACTCGTTCTTCAGCTCATAGATGGCCGGCGACCTCACCTCCCCTGCGACCGCCGCCAGCGGACCCGCAGGCGGGATGAATACGACGTCCTCGGGGAGGAGCCTCAGGTCCGTGGACTTGTCCCCCCTGAGGAGCAGGTCGTAAAGGTCGAGGGAGGCGACAGTTGCCCCGTTCCGCTTGAGCTCTATCTTCCTCATGGAGCCGGTCTTTGTAGGGCCTCCGGCAGCAAAGAGCGCGTTAAGGACAGTGGACATGGAGGAAAGGACGTAGCTCCCCGGCCTCTCCGCATTGCCCACCACGTAGACCCGGATGGAACGGAGCGCCCCGATGCTGACGTTCATCTTGACCTCAGACGGGAGGTAGTACCTGGCAAGCTCCCTCTCAAGGAATTCCCTGGCCTCGCTGAAGGTAAGGCCGTTCAGGAAAAGTATGCCCGCTTCCGGCAGGTTTACCTTTCCGTCCCGGTCCACGACTGCCGAGTAATCGGCATTGAGCTTTCCCCAGAGGCTTATCCGTAGCTCGTCGCCCGGGCCGAGGACGTAATCAGGGTTTACCGGTATATTGTCGGAAGGCTGGAAAGTCGAAGGGTCGGACCTGAAAAGCACATAGCCGAAATGCTCGATGCCAGGCGCCTTTCCGGCCAGGTATCTCTCGAACGAGGACTCGTAGGTCCTCCGGGGTTCCGCTATGGCCGCCTGGGCCAAAACGGTTTTACCATCCTGAGCCGGCCTGTCGAAGGTAATAGGCCCTGCCCTACCGGGGTCCCTTTCGGGGCCGGGAAAGGCGTCCTGCGGATAACAGAAGAAGATGAAAAAGACCGCTGTTATGAGGGGAATGAGGATGCTATGTGAACGGTTCACGTCAAGCCGGCTCAAGTCCTGGTGGTTGTGAAGAGAACTTCCGAGTTATAAATTTTTGCAATGATATGAAAAATAAAGAGTATTGTCAACCTGAAATGCCGCTGCCGCAGACTGATGACAATGTCAGACCTGCATGCCCATGTGATTGACGCCCCGGGAACGGACCCAAGTCACCGAGCTTTTTCCAGGCGGATACCTCACGGTAGCGCTCCGGTCCGGGCCAAAGTTCCTGGTTTGACTGGGAACGGAGTATCTGCTAAAATTTTCCCCGTGCTGAATACGACCGGAACGGACCTGCGAGAAGCTTCAGCCAGGGTCGGCGCGCTCAGGGCAAACCTCGAAAGGGTTGTCAGCGGCAAGTCGTCGGTTATAGACCTTGCGATAACGGCGCTCCTGGCCAGGGGGCACCTCCTCATCGAGGACGTCCCGGGCGTCGGCAAGTCCACGCTCGCTCACGGGCTCGCAAGGAGCATCGACTGCTCCTTTCAGCGCATCCAGTTCACGAGCGACCTACTGCCCTCGGACATAGTGGGGGTTACGGTCTTCAACCAGGCGGCCCGCGCATTCGAGTTCAGGCCCGGCCCGGTCTTTGCCAACATAGTCCTTGCCGACGAGATAAACAGGGCCACTCCAAAGACGCAGAGCGCGCTCCTCGAGGCCATGAACGAAAGGCAGGTCTCGGTCGACAGGACCACCCACCCCCTCCCTTCGCCCTTCATGCTGCTTGCCACCCAGAACCCTGTTGAGTTCTCCGGCACCTTTCCGCTCCCGGAATCGCAGCTCGACAGGTTCATGGTCTGCTTGAGGATGGGCTACCCGGACGAGGAGCACGAGAGGAAGATAATCATGTCGTCTGGCGCGACAACCAGGCCTGCCGAAGTGTTAAGGCCTGTCCTTGACGCCGGAGATGTCGAGGCCCTCCAGGACCTTTCAACGAAGGTGCGCGTTGACGAGGACCTCGTCTCCTATATCCTCTCCATAGCCTCCGCCACCAGGGACCACGGCGCAATAAGGCTCGGCTTGAGCCCCAGGGCCTCGATGGCCATGTACAGGGCGGCGCAGGCCTTTGCCCTTGCCTCGGGCAGGGGTTACTGCGTCCCGGACGACATAAAAACGCTCTCGGGCCCTGTGTTCGCCCACAGGATAATCCCGGCTGAGCGGGCCCTCGGTTCCTCTCTCGAAAGCGGCATTGCTCTTATCAACGAAATACTCGGCAGCGTAAAAGTCCCTCTCTGATGAAAACGAGGAGCCCCATACCCTCCTCCCCCCGTTCCGGCCCGGCCCGGCATGGAGGAAGGGGGGACGGCCTCCGCCGGTACTTGAGGTTCCCGAGGTCCCTTTCAGTCACGAGGGAAGGAAAGGTCTTCATAGGGGTCCTCCTCGTAATCGGCCTCGCGGCCGTAAATACCGGCAACAACCTCCTGTACCTGGTCGTTGCCGCCATGCTCTCGGTCATAACAGTATCCGGCCTGATGTCAGAGACCACCCTCAGGGGACTCCGTCTGAGAAGGTCTCTTCCTCCGTTCGCATACAAAGGCTCGCCAGCTTACATCACGCTATGCGTCGAGAACAGGAAACGGCTCTTTTCCTCCTACTCCTTCAGCGCAGGGGGCGGCCACAGTCGGCTTTCGTCTCAGCCTTACCTCGTGAGGCTTGGGCCCGGTGAATCGAGGGAGCTGCGCCTTGAGTACCTGTTTACCGAGCGGGGGCTCGCGAACCTGGGCCCCATGAGGGTTTCCACCCGGTTCCCTTTCGGTCTCTTCGTGAAGGGGAAGGAAGAGGCGGGCCGGCAGGAACTCCTGGTCCTCCCCTCCATCGACCGCGGCCTCGCTATGGACGCCTCGGCTGGCGCTTCATCTGCGCCTTCGGAGTCACACAGCGCCTTGAGGGGCTCGGGTGACGAGTTTCATGGTTTACGGGAATACGGGCTTACAGACGACGCCAGGCACATACACTGGAAATCGGCTGCCAGGAAAGAGCAGCTCCTCATAAAGGAATTCGAGGGCGGGGCCGGTAAGGCGGTGATGATAGTATTCGAGAACCGGCGCGGCGGGACCGGTGCCGAATTCGAGGAGCTTGTGGACAGGGCCGCGGCGACCGCGGCCTTCCATATAGGGAAAGGACGCCCGGTCGGCTTGAAGACGCTGGGGAAGAGCGTCCCTCCCAGGCCCGGAAGCCCCCATCTCTTCGAGCTGCTGAGCGTGCTCGCCCTTGTCACCCCGGAACATGCAGACGGGCCGCCGTCTCTGAGGGTCGTGTCGCCATGAGGTTCCATGCGCTCGCGGTCACATCGATAATCTCGCTCCTGGGACTCTGGGCCGCGAGCCTCGTCGACAGCGTCGGGCAGGGGTTCGTGCTGCCCCTTTCTGTACTGGCTATCGCCGGAGCCGCATACGTTTTCGCAAGTAAAAAGCCCGCCCTGAAACCACTTTTCCGGAACGCGGCGGCATTGGCGGCCTTCGCCTTCCTGTTGGCGGACCTTTTTTCCCTGTCCGGGGACGTCGTCACGTCCGGGACGCGGTTTCTTGCGATAGTCCTCGTCTTGCAGCTCCTCTCGCTCAGGTCGCGAAGGGACCATGCGACGATATACGCGATAGCGTTCTTCCTGGTACTCGCCGCCGCATCCGCGACCGCAAGCCCGGTCTTCCTCGCGATACTCTCTCTTTACATCGTCTTCCTCCTGTGGGGCATGGTCGTACTGAACCTCTTGAGGGACATCGACGCATACTGCAAGGGGGCCGAAGCGCCGGAGGACCCTTTCGGCCTCCCTTTGTTCCTCTCTGTTACCGGCCTGTCCGCAGTCTGCATAGTCGTCATGCTGGCGGTTTTCTTCGCGATCCCGCGTACGGGGGTCGGGTTCCTGGAACGGATGTCAGGCGACCCGCTCAAGGTGTCTGGCTTCTCAGAGAGGATGGAGATGGACTCCATAGCCGGGGTGCAGCTTGACCATGCAGTTGTAATGAGGGTGGAGACAGCAGGCGGAAGGCCGCCCGAGCCGCTGTATTTCAGGGGCGCGTCGCTCGACTCATTCGACGGCGCCGGGTGGAGCAGGCGCGCTCCGGTCGAGCGGCTCGTAAGCGGCAAGGGAGGGGTCTTTACCTTCGGGGGCCCGGGGAAAAGGACGGTGGAGCAGAAGGTCTGGCTCGAGCCGCTCGACACGGAGGCGCTCTTCGCGGCTTCCAACGCCTATATGCTCGAGGGCGGGTTCCGTAACATTTGGACCGACGGCTCGGGGGACATCCGCCTCCCCTCCCCTCCTTTTTCGAGGCTCGAATATACCGCATGGTCGGATGTCTCCGGCGCGAGGGCCGCCCCGCCCCCGGATGCCCTTTATCTCGATATCTCGTACCTTGAATCGAGCTCAGAGGGGGGTGCGGTAACGGAACTGGCCGGGGCGGCAACTGAGGGGAGGACGAGCGCGCTCGGCAAGGCCCTCGCAATCGAGGAGTACCTCCGAAGGAACTACGCCTATACTCTTAAGCCGCAGGGGGGCGGCGGAGCCAGGCCCCTTGAAGACTTCCTCCTCCGCACCAAAGAGGGCTGGTGCGAGCACTTTGCAACCGCAATGGTGATGATGCTCAGGTCGGTCGGCGTTCCGGCCCGGATAGCGACAGGCTTCCTGGAAGGGGAATGGAACGGGCTCGGCGGATATTTCATCGTGCGGCGCCAGGACGCGCACAGCTGGGTGGAGGCCTTTGTCGACGGCCAGGGCTGGAAGACATTCGACCCGACGCCGCTTTCCGGGCGGGCGGAAGGCCGCGGGGCTGTTTTCATGTATCTCGACCTCATGAGGCTTAAATGGAACAGGCATATCATCCATTTCTCCTTCTCCGACCAGCGCGCAATCGCCGGCGCCCTGGAAGCGCGCGCATCGAGGCTCGGCAATCTCGTTGCAGGGCTCCTTCCAGGTGCAAGGCCAGGGACGGGGGCCGTGCTGGCGGTGCTCCTCGCAGCCGCCGCAGTCGCCTCGGCGGCAATGCTTGCCGGTAAACGCGCCCGCAGGGACAGGACAAG
This sequence comes from Deltaproteobacteria bacterium UBA5799, assembly GCA_002418185.1. Classification (GTDB taxonomy): domain Bacteria; phylum Desulfobacterota; class GWC2-55-46; order GWC2-55-46; family GWC2-55-46; genus UBA5799. The sequence continues at coordinate 11,157 of DIDN01000117.1, read as the reverse complement.
GGCAAAGGCGCCGCCCTATTATACGGAAATGCTCAAGGTCCTGGCCTCAAAAGGCACGCCCAAGAGGCCGGAAGAGACCCCGACGGAATTTGCGGACCGCGTAGGGGGGCCGGATGTGGCGGAGATAACCGGGGCCTATCTGAGGGAGCGTTACGGCGGGGAAAGGCCGGCTGCCGGGGAGACGGCCGGGCTTCAAGAGGCGCTTACCCGGATAAAGTGGCACAAGCCGCGGCCTTAGGGCTTGCCATCGGGCCTCCCGGCCATGCTCGATATTATGGCGTCGATAAGTTTTCTCCTGTCGATGGGCTTGGCCACGTAGCCGTCAAAGCCCTTGCTCAGTATCTCGTCCTCCTCGCCCCGCATCGCCGAGGCCGTGAGGGCCAGTACCGGGATGGCGCTGTTCCTCGAATCGGACTTGATTATCCTGGTAGCGGTTATGCCGTCCATGCCAGGGAGGTGGATGTCCATCAGTATAAGGTCCGGCTTCTCTTCCATCAGCGACTTGATGGCCTCGGTGCCGCTGGCCGCCTCGGCTATCTCGTAGCCGTGCAGGGTGAGTATCTCCTTTACGAGGACCTTGTTCATGTGGTTGTCCTCGACAAGCAGTATCTTTTTTTTGCGTTCTTCCGCCACCCGGCGCCTCCGATTGTCAGCCGGCCTTCTGCCGTATCCTGTCGAGCGCTTCGAGGAGCTTTTCTCTCTTTACGGCCTTTTCCATGTACTCGACCGCGCCGAGCGAGAACCCGAGCTCCTTGTTGTCGATGGAGGAGATGATGATGACCGGTATCCCCGCCGTGCCGGGGTCCTCTTTAAGCTCCCGGAGCACCTCCCACCCGTCCTTCCTCGGGAGTGCTATCCCCATTATGATGGCGAAAGGCCTGTGCTCCTGGGCCCTGCGCAGGAGGTCCACCCCGTCGAGCGCTGCAAAAACGTCATAGCCGACCCCTGAAAGGTATATGTCGATCAGGCGGTTAATGTCCGCGCTCTCGGTGGCGACGAGGACCCGCTGGAGGGAATCGGGCCCGGCGGAGCGGGCCGCCCTGGCGGTAAGCACAGGCACGTCGATCTCGTCGGTGCCCTGCGGGAGCTTCACCGTGAACGTCGAGCCGCTCCCGGGCTCGCTCTCGACGGATATGGCGCCGTTATGGAGTTCCACGAGCCTCTTCGTAAGCACGAGGCCCAGGCCGGTGCCGCCGTACTCCCTGGCCGCCGACGAGTCTATCTGCTCGAACTCCTTGAAGAGCTTGCCCTTGTCCTCGCCCCTTATCCCGATCCCGGTGTCGCTTATCCTGAGCGTGATGTAGCGCTCTATCCTGAGCCCGGCCGGCTCCTCGGTTATCTCCCAGTCCACCATTATCCTGCCGTCCTGCACGTTGAACTTGACCGCGTTGGAAAGAAGGTTCATCACGATCTGCTTGAACTTGGCCTTGTCGGCGAGGAGCTTGGGCGAGGCTGGCACGGACTTCGACTCTATGGAGATGTTCTTCTCGTGCGCGAGCGGCCTTATTATGCCGAGCACCTCTCCGAGCACCTCGATGAGCGAGAAGCTCTCCATCGAGAGCTCCATCCTCCCTGCCTCTATCTTCGAAAGGTCGAGTATGTTGTTTATAAGCTGGAGGAGGTGGCTCCCGCTCGAGTGGACGTACTCGACGTACTGCATCTGGCGCTCGTTCAGGTCCCCGAAGGCCTTTTCCTGGAGGAGTTCCGAGAACCCTATGATGGAGTTTAGCGGCGTCCGTAGCTCGTGGCTTACGTTCGCGAGGAACTGGCTCTTCATCCTGTTCGCCTCCCTGAGCTCCATGTTCGCGAACTCGAGGGACATCTTGCTCTTCGAGAGCTCCTGGTTCGCCAGCTTGAGCTCCTCGGTCCTCTCCTCGACCTTGTGCTCGAGCCTCGTATAATACTCCTGAAGGTTCCCGGCCATCCTGTTGAACTCGACGGCGAGGCTCCCTATCTCGTCCTCGGCGGCAACCGGCGCCCTCTCGGAGAGGCTCCCCTGGCCGATCTTGCGGGCGGACTCCTCAATCGCGAGTATGGGCTTCACGATGGACCGGGTGAGTATGAGCCACAGCCCGCCGGCAAAGACTATCGCGAGGAGAGTGAACGCCAGCGTAACGAGTATGATGACCTTGGCGAAGAAGCCGCTCTCCTTGTAGGCCGTGAAGGCCGTCTCCTTCTCTTCCTTTATGAGCTCCTTCAGCGAGTTGAGGGACGCGGTGAAGACCTTGTTCCCCTCGGTCCTTATGAGGTTCAGGGCGGCGTCCCTGTTGCCCGCCCTGGATATCTCCTCGACCCTGTCGTGGACGGCCGTATACGTCCTCAGGTTCTCGATGAGCTCGTCATAGGTCTCGTCCCGTCCGGAGGCGATGCCCATGGCCTTGTACTCGGCAAGGAGTCTGTCGATCCGCCTCATGCGGTCGTCGATCGAGCCTTCGAGGAAGAGCTTCGACGAGTTGTCGGTGATGATCGTGTGAAGGAAGACCTCCTGCCTGGCGGAAAGGAACTCGTTCTCGACGGACGATAGCGTCTCCCCCCTCTTGAACGAGTCCACGTAAAGGCTCTCGGTGACCCTGGCGAGCTGGTCGGCGTTATAGAGGCCGACCAGCCCTCCCACTCCCATCATGAAGAGGAGGAAAAGGAAGACGACCGCCAGCTTGTTCGATATCGAGAGGCTTCTGAACAGCTTCTTCATCGGGCCTCCCCGCCGGACCGGACCGCCTCAGACTCGGCCATGTCCTCGTAAGTCAGCGCCAGGTTCGAGACCTCTCCGCCTGAGCCGTATACCGGGAAGCTCCTTATCCGGAGCCGCCTGCCCGGGGCGCTGAGCCCGAGCTCCCTCGCGGAGATCGGGCTGTAGTTTATTATGAACTCGGTGGTGTATCCGTCGTATGATTTGCTTATCGCCGGGACCATGCCCTGGGACCGGAACACCTCGTCCTCGAGGACCGAGTATCCGGTCGCGTCGGAACCGGAGTTCACGCCGAGCAGGAGCCTGGCCCTGCCGTTCATTATGACGCATCTGCCGTCGAGTCCGAAGACCGCCAGACCGAAAGGCAGCTGCCCGATAAGGCGCTCAAGGAGCATCCTGGAGGCGCGCTCGTTCTTGAAAAGGGCTGAATGCCCGGAAGTGACGGCGATTGCCGAGGCGACGGCCTCGAGAAAGGCAAGGTGCTCGACGGAGTAGCCGGTCCTGTCGGAGTAGACGGCCAGCACAAGCCCGGCCGCTTCCTGGTCGTAGACAAGGGGCGCGGCTGCCAGGAGCTCCGCCCCGGGCCCTGCGAGCAAGCCTGTAAACGCCGGCGGAGAGGGCGAGTTTCGCTCAAATACCCTGGGCTGCCCCCCCTCCCAGCCCTGGAGGGAAAAGTCGTTCAGGCTGCGGGCCACGCCCTCGGGGAGCCCGGCAGCCGACATGAGCCTCAACTCCCCTCCTCTATCCGGCATATAGACCGCGGCGCCCGACGCCCCGGTCCTTGAGATTACCTCCTTTATGGCCGCGTCGTAGACATCGGCCTCGGACAGGGTGCCGCCTGCGAATGAGATGACGGAGCCGATAGCTGACACCTGCCCCGAGGCCTCGACGAGCGCGGCCCGCAGCCCCATGCATTCGGACTCCTTGGACGCCTTCTCCTTCCCGAGGTACTCGAGTATCTGGTTCAGCTTCCTGCCGAGCCTTCCGGTCTCGCTCCTTTCGTCCTCGTCGAACCTGGCGCCAGCCTCGCCCGAGAGTATGCGCCTGGCCGTGAGGACGGATTTCCGGACGGGGCGCAATACCTTCCAGTAGAGGAGAAGCGCGGCGCCGAGGACGAAAACAGCGGACCCGGCAAAGCTTTTTGCAGCCAGGGACCTGAGTTCCAGGAAGACAGCCTGCTTCCTGAGAGAAATGTGGGACAGCAGCCTTTCCGCCTTCCCGGCCGCGATGACCGTGTTCGTGTCTACCGAGTTGTGGAGCAGTATTATTTCCTCCCTCGTCATGGCCTCGTTCAACCGACGCAGCTCCGACCTTATCGTGGAGATATCGTTGAGGACGCCGCGGACGGATTCGGCAAGGATACCGTCCGCTTTCAGCACCCCGGCATGCGCCGGGTCCTCGACCACGGCGCCGAGGCTGTCGGCGGTGCGGGCCATGCCCGCCTTCAGCGCCTCTACCGAACCGTACTCAAGCCCCCAGGCGACCACTATCATCTCCAGGTGGTGCTGCAGCCTGAAAATGGAAGCCCTCGCCGAGCTGACCTCGTGCTGGAGCCTGTCGTAGGCCTCGAGCTCCCGGGACTTCGCGAGAAAAGAGTTGTACTCGAACGCGGCGGCTGCGAATATTATAGTAAGCGCGATGACGGATTTCTGAAAAATGGAGAGGCTTCTGAGAGGTGGTTTCATCGACTCGCCTTGCGGAAGCAGCCCGGCAAAGCTACCCGGCGGCAGCCTTTACTTAAGCAGCCTCTGAACGTTCTTCTGGAAGTCCTTGAGCTTTATGGGCTTGGAAAGGCAGTTGTCGGCCCCGCACTGTATTATCCGATCCATGTCCTCCTTGCCATAAGCCGTGACGGCGAGGATCTTTATCCTGCTGGTGTTGGCGTCCTGCTTTATGCGCCTGCATACCTCGAACCCGTCTATCTTGGGCATCCTAAGGTCGAGGACAAGGAGCTCGGGCTTGAAGTCCCCGACTTTTATGAGGGCCTCGTAGCCGTCGCCCGCGGTCTCGATTGAAAACCCGCCGCCCATTGCGACGAGCGCGCCCTTTATGAACTCGACGACTTCCCTTTCATCGTCTATTATGAGGATCTTTTTCCTCTCCGGGAACATCTCCTCCTTGACCTCGAGCTTGAATTTCTCGAGGAAATACATGAAGTCTCCCCGGTTTACGCGGAAATGCCCGCCGGGCGTCCTGAAGGCCACGAGCTTCCCGGACGCTATCCACTTCTTGACCGCGTTTATCGTAACATGGCAAAAAGCGGCTACCTCGCCGGTCGTATACGGCTTCTTTGAATCGTTCATCTGGCAGACTCGATGATGTAGAGAGTTCTTCTAAAGGGGGCGAAAATCCGATAGTTACACTTTTTATATTATAAATAGTATCTTTAATAAATTCCAAGGTCAAGAGCTTTTTATGCGTAGAAACGTGGCGGGACTACTCGACGCTCCTCCAGTCGGGCCCGCACTTCATATTGACCCTGACCGGGACCCTGAGCCTGAGGACGCCTTCCATCTCTTCCCTTATAAGCTCCCTCATGTCCTCAAGCTCATTTTCCGGCGCCTCGAAGATGAGCTCGTCGTGTATCTGGAGGAGCATCCTCGTTAATGAGCCGCCCTCTTTGAGGCGCGCAGATATCCTTATCATGGCGGCCTTTATCAAGTCCGCGGCCGAGCCCTGTATGGGGGTGTTGATTGCGAGCCTGTTCCCCAGCCTTACGGTCGACTCGACAGGGCTCTTGAGCTCTGGTATGAAGCGGCGCCTCCCGAAAATCGTCCTTGTAAAACCGTTCCGGGCGGCATCGGCGATTGTCGTGTCGATGAACTCCTTTACGAGCCTGTAGCGGTCGAAGTACATGTTAATGTAATCGGCAGCCTCTTTCATGGAAATCCCGAGCTCGGTAGAGAGGCCCCAGGGGCCCATGCCGTAGATGATGCCGAAGTTTATGGCCTTGGCCCTCCTCCTCATCTCCGGCGTTACGAGCCCGGGCATTGTCCCGAAGACCTCGCTCGCGGTCCTCGTATGCACGTCCTCGTCCTTAAGGAACGCGTCCATGAGGATGGGGTCTTCCGAGAGGTGCGCAACTATCCTGAGCTCTATCTGGGAGTAGTCCGCAGAGACGAACGAAAACCCGTCCTCGGCCACGAACGCCTCCCTCACGCGGCCTGCCATCTCCCCCCTTATCGGGATGTTCTGCAGGTTGGGGCGCGAGCTCGAAAGGCGGCCCGTGGCCGTAACTGTCTGGTTGTAGGTGGTGTGTATGCGGCCCGTTTCGGGGTTTACGTTGTCCGCGAGGGCGTCCACATAGGTGGACTTGAGCTTGGAGAGCTGCCTGAAGCCGATTATGAGCCTCGGCACGTCGTGCCGGGACGCGAGCTGTGTAAGCACCTCCTCGTCGGTCGAGTACCCTGTCTTGGTCTTCTTCAAGGGCTTAAGGCCGAGCCTGGTGAAGAGCACCTCCGCGAGCTGTTTAGGGGAGTTTATATTGAACTCGGCCCCGGCTGCCGCGTATATCTCCTTCTCGATGGAAGCGAGCTCCTTTTCCATCTCCTTTGAGAGGACGAGGAGCTTCTCCCTGTCGAGCTTTATTCCTGTCGCTTCCATCTCCGCAAGGACCCTGGAGAGCGGGAGTTCAAGTTCCTCGTAGAGACGCCAGAGCCCGTTATCTTCAAGTTCTTTTTTAAGTAGTATCGAAATCTCGTGTATGCTGCTTGCCTTTTTACATTCGACAAGCGATTCGGTCTCAAGGTCGGCCCCATCCCTGAGTTCCTCGGTCGAAAGGCCGAGCAGCTCATAGCCGAGCGCCGAAACCGAGTGGTCGGGCTTCGAGGGGTTCACGAGATACGAGGCGAGCGAGACGTCCATGCCCACCCCCCTCGCCTCAACGCCAGTCCTTCCGAGGAAGAGGTAAAGCGCCTTGGAGCTGTCCGTGTGCTTGGCAATGCCCTCGTCCTCCATAAGGGGCCTGATCGCCTCCGCAAGCTCGCCGGAAGAAATATTGACGGAGACTGTCGGCACGAACCGGCCCTTTTTGGTCCCCAGGCCGAAGGCGGCGCCCTTGAGCCTTCCGTTAAAGCTCTCTTCCGTCAGAGAAAGGGTGACGGATATCTCCTTAAGAGCCGACAGCTCGGAGACAAGCCTTGAAAGCCCCTTCTTATCGAGAACGGCAGAGTAGTCTCCCCCCTCCTCCACTACCCTCGGCGCCTCGGGCATCATCTCGCTAATGAGCTTTCTGAACTCAAGCTCTGAAAGGAGCGGGCCGAGGGCGGCATAGTCGGGGCCGGAGTACTTAAGCTCCTCAAGCTCGCATTCGAAAGGGACGTCGGGGTTGAGCGTAACGACCTGTAGCGAGAGCGCCGCCTGCTCCTTGTTTGACTTGAGGTTCTCCTTTAACTTTGGCTTGGAAATACTCTCAACGTTTTGATAAATTTCTTCAAGTGAACCGAATTCGCAAATGAGCCTGGCAGCCGTCTTAAGCCCGACTCCCGGTACGCCCGGCACGCTGTCGGTCGCGTCGCCTGATAGGGCCAGGAGGTCCCTTATCCGCTCAGGCCCGACCCCGAACTTCTCCTTCACCTCGGATGGGCCGTACTCCTTTCCGGTCATGTAGTCGAGTATCACGGTATTGTCGTCAACGAGCTGGTACATGTCCTTGTCGCCTGTTATGACGGCGAGCTTCACGCCTGCAGCCTCGAACCTCTTTACAAGGGCGGCTATGACGTCGTCAGCCTCGAAGGAGGCCATCTCCAGGGCGCGGATGTTCAGCGCCCTTGCCATCCGCTTCACGTACGGGACCTGCAGCGAGAGGCTGTCGGGCATGGGCGGCCTTTCGGCCTTGTACCCGGGCATGAGCCCGTGCCTGAACGATGGGCCCTTTACGTCGAAGGCTATGACTATGTACTCGGGCTTGTAGTCGTTGAGTATTTTCCGGAGCGACTGCGTGAACCCGTACACGGCGTTCGTCGGCAGGCCCCTGGAATTCGTGAAGGTTGAGGGTATGGCGTGGAAGGCCCGGTACATTATCGAGCTTCCGTCTATTATGAAAAGCCTTTTTCCGTTATTATCCGGCATGCTCCATTGACAGCCCCTTACGCACCTGTATATACTGTGACATGGCCAGGGCCCTTCTATTCCTTTTCTTTTTTCTCCTGCCCTCACCCCTGTGGGCCCAGAGAGACGCGGTCACCACCGCACTTAACATTGTAGAGAATTTCCATAAAGAAGCCAACATATTAATGGGCGCGGCTGACCTTCCGGAAGTGCCGGCACTCGACAAGGAAAGGGCCGTCTCGGAGCTTAGGACCATCCGGATAACCGAGAGGCCCGGGAGGATCAGGCTCGAACGGGTGCACGGGATCGCATCGGCGTACACGGCCCGGGTGCTCGAATACGTCGAGTCCCGCACGGAGGAGGCGCAGGGCTCCGGGGAAGAATACCTGAGGGACGGCCTTGAAAGGCTTATGGCGCTCAGGTTCGACGAGCTTGCGCGGCTTCGGCGCACCCTTGCCACGGAGGAGCCTTCGAACGGGATAAGGCCGGAACTCCCCTTCTCCTTCGACCCCACCCCGCCGCACGAAAGGCCCTCGCCTCCGGACGGCCCGCCAGGCATACTGTACCGTTAAGACATGGAAAGCTCAACGCAGGAAAGGCGACAAAAAAAAGACACCCGCTTTCAAGGCGGGTGTCTTTGATTGATATATGCGTTACGCCTCGTGCGCGTACGGCGTTAATTTCTGCGGGAGTGCCTTCTCAGGCCGCCCGGGCTGTTGAAACGGCCCTTGGCCGCGCCCCTGTTATAAGCGACCACGGGCGCGGCGGAATCAGAGGCGTCCTGCTGAAAGCCCGGCACCTCCTCCACGGGAATCTTACGGCCAAGCAGGCGCTGGATGTTCGCCAGGTATTCCCTCTCGTCTGCGGAGACGAGCGAAAGCGCGGCGCCCCCTGCCCCGGCGCGCCCTGTCCGGCCTATCCGGTGTATGTAGTCCTCGGGGATATTCGGCAGGTCGTAGTTCACGACGTGAGGAAGGCTCTCTATGTCGAGCCCCCTGGCGGCTATGTCGGTAGCCACCAGCACCCTCACAGAGCCGTTCTTGAACTGGGAGAGCGCCCTTGTGCGGGCCGACTGGCTCTTGTTGCCGTGGATGGCAGTCGAGTTTATGCCGTCCTTCAGAAGCTGCTCCGCCAGCCTGTTCGCTCCGTGCTTGGTGCGTGTGAAGACGAGCGCCTGGCGCCAGTCGCCGGATTTCACGAGGTGCGTAAGGAGCTCCCTTTTGCGGGTCCGCCCCACGGGGTGCACGACCTGCGTGACGGCCTCTGCAGCCGTGTTCCGGCGCGCGGCCTCTATCACGGCAGGCTCGTCGAGGAGCCCGTCCGCCAGGCGCTTTACCTCGTCATTGTACGTCGCCGAGAACAGGAGGTTCTGCCTCTTTCCGGGAAGGAGCTTCAAGACGCGCCGTATGTCGTGTATGAAGCCCATGTCGAGCATGCGGTCGGCCTCGTCCAGGACGAGTATCTCCACCTCCGAGAGGTTAACCGTCCGCTGCCCCGCATGGTCGAGGAGACGGCCGGGTGTCGCTACGAGTATGTCGACGCCGCGGCGGAGCTCGTCTATCTGCGGGTTTATGCCCACGCCGCCGTAAACGATTGCGGCCCTCAGGCGCAGGTTCCTGCCGTAGGTCCTGACGCTTTCGCCGACCTGGGCGGCAAGCTCCCGGGTCGGGGCAAGCACGAGCGCCCTCGGCGCCCTGCCCTTGTGCTCGCGCCTTGTTCGGCTGAGTATCTCGAGCATGGGCAGGGTGAAAGCGGCGGTCTTGCCCGTGCCGGTCTGTGCCCCGGCCATGACGTCCCGGCCTTCGAGGATAACGGGGATGGTTTTTGCCTGGATGGGCGTGGGTTCCGTATAGCCCTCTCCCTCCACGGCTTTCAGCAGTTCGGCCCTCAAGCCGAGTGGTTCAAATGACATGGCAATATACTCCGGATACAGCCTACCCACTAATGGGCCGGTCTAGGCGGGATCGCTTAAGGTTATCTGGGTGAGGTTGATATTGGGAAGGCCAACCATGACACAGCTTGCGCCGACCGAATGGCGACAAGAATAAAACCTGTTTACCTTAACACCGAAAATTACAAAGCGCAAGCTAAAAATGAAGCCGCTTGAAAGAATAGCCGGAGGGATGTTACAAAATCCAAAAAGCATTAATTCCCGTTTTTTTCATTGTGAGGGAGCATAGCGACCGAAGGACCCCGTAACTTGCCGGTTTTCAACTACGGGATTCTTCGTTGCGCTCAGAATGACATGGATTTGCGGATCGATCATACAGAGGTTACCTGAATACGGAGGCGATCGCGAGACAGTGAGTGACCTTACGATAAAAGCTCCGACAGTCGGCATAAAGCCGGTGTCGCGCATGCAGGAGGCCGCATGAGCGGCGTCTGGCTCGCGCTCGGGCTCACCCTTTTCGCCGGAATGGCGACCGGCATAGGGAGCGCAATCGCCTTTTTCGCGAAGCGCACCAACTACCGGTTCCTTTCGGTCTCGACCGGCTTCTCGGCGGGTGTCATGCTCTACGTCTCGTTCGTCGAGATACTCTTGAAGGGCGGGAACGCCCTCACCGAGGCCTACGGCGACTATTGGGGCCATTGGGCGAACGCGGGCTCGTTCTTCGGCGGCATCCTCTTCATAGCCATAATCGACAACCTCATACCTGCAGCAAAGAACCCGCACGAGACCCACGCGGGCTCGGAGCGTGCGCCCCTTAAAGGCGGGCAGGCCGTGGCCGAAACCGGCGCGGCCACGGGCGCTGAAGACAGTGCCGGGGGCATGCACGACCACTCGGCGCACAACCACAAGCTCCACAGGATGGGGCTCTTTACGGCCCTCGCCATAGCCATCCACAACCTGCCCGAAGGCCTCGCGACGTTCCTCGCGGCAATGCACGACCCGGGCCTGGGGATAGCCATAGCCGTGGCGGTAGCGCTCCATAACATCCCGGAGGGCATAAGCGTATCCGTGCCCATCTACTACGCCACGGGGAAGCGCGGCAAGGCATTCATCTACTCGCTCGTAAGCGGCCTTGCAGAGCCCGTAGGCGCGCTCATAGGATATCTGCTCATCCTTTCCTTCGTGGGGGTGAATGACGGCAAGGTAATGCCGCCCGAGGTCATGGGCATGGCCTTCGGCGGCATAGCAGGGGTGATGGTCTACATAAGCCTCGACGAGCTACTTCCCACGAGCCGTACCTACGGCAAGGGGCACGACAGCATCCTCGGCCTGGTGTTGGGGATGGGGGTCATGGCTTTGAGCCTGCTTCTGATGAAATAGGATGGCCGCGTTGTTTTTTTTAATGTTCGGGTCAAGTTCCACGCAGCTTCCTGCGCTGTCTTTAACTCCTCCCCCTTGATGGGGGAGGTTGGGAGGGGGTGAAGGATAAATCACCCTCCCCTCTTATCCCCTCCCATCAAGGGAGGGG
>DIDN01000038.1 GCA_002418185.1 Deltaproteobacteria bacterium UBA5799 | reverse complement strand
CGGGGAAAAGATCGATTTTTAGAACCTCTATCCCAGCTGCCTGGCCCTTACATGGTCGGGCGCGTAGTTCGGGAGTATGAGCGGGCTCTGTATGCCGTTGTCTATGCCCGCCTTTTCGATCTCCTCGTTGAACTTCTCCACGTGCCCGAGCGAGAGCTTGCCCGCGGCCTTCGAGGACTTGACATGCTCTATGGCGCGGAGCCCGGCCCTCCTCCCGAAGACCAGCACGTCCAGGAGCGAGTTCCCCATGAGGCGGTTCCTGCCGTGGACCCCTCCCGCGGTCTCGCCGGCGCTGAAGAGCCCCTTTACGCTCGTCTCAGCCCACTCGTTTATCTTTATGCCGCCGTTCTGGTAATGGAGCGTGGGGTATATGAGCATCGGCACCTTGCTTATGTCTATGTCGTACCTCTTGAACTGTATGAACTTGGCCGGGAGCTCCTTCCTCACCGTCCCCTCGCCGTGGAGCATGTCTATCATCGGCGAGTCCAGCCATACGCCGTGCCTGCCGGTCGGCGTTATTATGCCCTTCCCGACCTCCATGCACTCCCTTATGACGCAGGCGCTCTCGACGTCCCTCGGCTCGAGCGGGAAGCAGAACTGCTCGCCTTCCATGTTGAGGAGCTGCGCGCCCAGGCCCCTTACCTTCTCGGTTATGAGGAGCCCCACGTTCTGCTCCGGGAATATGGCGCCTGTCGGGTGGTACTGGGTGGAGTCCAGGTCCTGGAGCGCTACCCCGGCCCTGTAGGCCATTACGACCCCGTCGGCGGTAGCGCCGTAGTGGTTCGTGGTGGGAAAGCCCTGTATGTGGAGCCTGCCGAAGCCGCCGGTCGATATGACGACGGCCTTTGCCCTTGCCACGTAGTATTCCTTGGTCTCGAGGTTATAGAGGACAGCCCCGGCCGCGTTGCCCTTGTCGTCGAGGAGAAGCTCGACCGCGGGCGTAAACTCCAGTATCCTTATCTTCCCGGCCCTGTTACGGGCCTCGTCGCGCAGCACCCTCATTATTTCGGCGCCGGTCATGTCTCCAGCCGAGTGCATCCTCTTCCTGCAGGTGCCGCCGCCGTGCCTGACCTTCATCCTGCCGTCCGGGTGCTTGTCGAACATCATGCCGAGGCTCTCGAGCCAGTGGATGATGACTGGCGCGTCGTTCGTGAGCGCCGCAACGAGCTCGGGCCGGTTAGAGAAGTGGCCGCCGCCTATTACGTCGAGGTAATGGAAGTACGGCGAGTCGCCCTCCTGGTCGGCCCCCTGTATGCCGCCCTCGGCCATGACCGTATTCGAGTCGCCGTGGCGGAGCTTGGTCGACACCAGGACGTCGAGGCCCGCCTCCTCGGCCATGAGGGCGGCCGCGGTGCCCGCGCCGCCGGCACCTATGACAAGGAGGTCTGCGTCGAAGTCCACCCTCTTAAGGTCTACGGCCTTCGTGTCCAGCCTGCTCTTGGATTCGAGCAGGGTCGAGACCTCCTCCGGGTATACGGTCCCCTTGTTCGGCCCCACCTCGACGGGCCGCCTGCCGTCGTTTTTATAGTCCGGGTGGTACTTCCTCAGCCACTCCTGCCGCTGCTCCATGGTGAGGGCCGGGAAGTGGTCTCCCTTCCTGGCCTTCTCGACCCTGGCGGGCCTGGTGGCCTCCACCTTCCTTATGAGCTCATTGAGAGCTGTGGTGTATCCGCTCATCTTTCCTCCGTAGGGTCCGCCCCGGGCGGCCCGTTTGCCTTCCTCGAAATTCGTTATGCGCGCGTCCCGTTCGGGGAGGGGCGCCGTCTAAAGCTTGCTCGTGTCCTTGGGCATCCACTTGCCGGACTCGGCGAGATCCGGCTCCCTCTCGCGCTCGACGTAGAGCTTCTTGACGTCGTCCTCTTTCATGGCGGTCAGCTCCTTGAGCGAGCCCTCGTATTTGCCGGCCTTGACCTCCTCGACCCTCTTCGCGAGGTGCCCGGCCGCCGGGAGCATGTACTTGCCGAATACCCTCCTTACGAACATGGCCGCGTTGAACTGGGATATCTGGGCCGGGCAGCGCGAGGCGCAAAGGCCGCACATCACGCAGTCGAAGCTCTTGTGCGCCGCGCCCTTCAGGTCGCCCCTTTTCATGAGGGCGATGTAGTCCATTACGTCTATGTCCATGGGGCAGGTCCTGGTGCACGTGCCGCACCCGACGCACTTGAAGACCTCGGGGTAGAGGGCGCGCAGCTCCTCGTGCGGGTTGCCGCTCACCTTCTCTATCTCGTAGCCCGGCCTGTTCGCCGGGAAGAACGGCAGCTGCATTATGACCATGTCAGGCTCGGCAACGGTCTGGCAGGCGAGCCCGGAGCGGAGCCTGTAATCGCCGAGGAACCTGTAAAAGGTGCCGCACGCGCCGCATATTCCGCCCCTGCAACCGCACCCCCTTACATAGGAGTACCCGGCGTACTCTATGGCCTTCATTATGGTCAGGGTCTCCGGGACGTGGTATTCCCTGCCCATTATGTATATGGGGATCATCTTCGCGTCCTTCGGCGGTATGGTCCGGTCGCCGGTCGCCAGGGTCGCTGCCTTTTTGCCGTCGCCTGCCGCCTTCGCGCTTTTCGGCTGCACTGTCCGGTCGCCGGGTGCGCGGGTCGCGGTCTTCTTGGTATCGTCTGCCATGGCTTGTTCTCCGGGCTCCTGCATTATATTACGGGATTAGAAATCGTTGTACATCCTCTTTATCTCGGCGGCCGTGTAGACCGGGCCTTCCTTGCAGACGTAGACGTCGCCCACGTTGCACCTGCCGCATTTGCCCACGCCGCACTTCATCTTGTTCTCGAGGGTCGTGTAAACGCTCTCCTCGTCAAAGCCGAGCTTCAGGAGCGAATTCAGCACGAACTTTATCATTATCGGGGGGCCGCAGGTGACCGCCACGGCGTTCTTTGCCGTCGGGGCCGCCTCTTCGAGGACCGTCGGCACGAACCCGACCTTGCCCTTCCATTCCGGCGTCTCTCCGCCCGGGTCCACGGTCTGGACGAGAGTAACGTCGTCCCTCTCTTCCCAGCCCTTCAGCTCGTCCTTGTAGACGAGGTCGGCGACCGTCCGGGCGCCGTATACGACGGTGATATTGCCGAAGTCCTGCCTCCGGTCAAGCACGTTCCATATGACCGAGCGGACCGGAGGGAGCCCTATGCCCCCGGCTATGAATACGATGTCCTTGCCCTTCCAGTCGTCCACCGGGAACCAGTTGCCGTAGGGGCCCCTGAAACCCATGGTATCGCCGACCGAGAGCTGGGCAAGGCCGCCGGTGACGCGCCCGGTGCGCCTGAAGGTGCACTGGATGAAGCCCTTCCTCGTAGGAGGGGAGGCTATGCAGAAGGTCGACTCCCCGAGCCCGAAGGCGGAGTACAGGCCGAACTGCCCGGTCTTGAACTCGAACGAGTCGCGGACCTTCGGGTCCTCGAATACGAGCTTGAAGCTCCTGACGTCCGGGGCTTCATCCCTTATCTCCTCGATTTTCGCAAGGTACGGCAGATAGATGTTGTTCATAAGTCGGTGGTTCGCGTCCGTTCTTTTATATTTTTCCCATGTTCCTGTTTGTTCATAAAGGTCTGTGCGGATTCAAGCCCGGGCCCTTACAACGCATACAGGTGTTTTATGAGCAACTGCTATTACTTCGAGAACTCCTCCATCACTTCCGTTATATCCAGCCTCACCGGGCAGACCCTTATGCAGCGCCCGCAGCCCACGCACCCCTTTGACGAGAACTTCTCGGGGTAGAAGTTGAACTTGCACATGAAGCGGTTCCTCCACCTCTGGGGCTGGTGCTCCCTGGGGTTGTGGCCGCTCGCGTGCAGGGTGAAGGTGTCGTACTGGCATGAGTCCCAGTTCTTCCTCCTCTCGCCCTCGAAGGCCGTGCCCTCGTCGGTTATGTCGAAGCACCTGCAAGTGGGGCAAACGAACGTGCAGGCCCCGCAGCCGATGCACTTCATGGCGAGCTTCGCCCACACAGGGTCGTCGTAATGGGCCCTGTCCTTGAGCCTCTCGGATATCTTCCCGAGGTCGATGCCTTCAATCTGCTCGGGCTTGAAAAGGGGCTTCTCCTTCGAGGCGCCGGGGGTGAAAACCGCGGAGTGGGCGTCGAGGAACTTTTTCCCCTTTTCCGTAAGCCCTGTAACGGTGTACCCGTTGTCCTCGGTCTCCCTGAGATAGACGTCGGCGCCCTCTGTCGATTCCGGGGAGAGATCTACCGTGGTGCAGAAGCAGGCCTCGTCGCCCCTGGTGCAGCCGACGGTCATGACGACCGTCCTGTCCTCCCTCTTCGTGTAGAACTCGTCAACGAAGTCCCAGGTGAAGAGGGCCCTCAGGCCCTTGAGGCTCGCGGCCTCGCACGGCCTCGCGCCGAACACCACGGTGTCCGGCGCGTCGACCTCGACGCCCTTTAGGTCCACCGAGTCCTTGCCCGTCGAGAACTCGGCTATGACCTCGGTCTGCGGGAAGAGGACCTCCTTGAATGAATTCCGAGCGAGGATATAGTCGGTCGCAACCTCCTCGGCGGCTTTAACGCTCCTGAACACCACCTGGCGGGCAAGGAGAGCGGGCGCGACGAACCTTCCGCCCTTTGCCCTTACAGAGTCGATGAGCTTCCCT